>JBARJU010000033.1:0-6262 GCA_049800435.1 Solirubrobacteraceae bacterium | reverse complement strand
GCTAGCCCCATTTTCCGCGGTTGAGTGCGGGTAGCGGCTCTGGTTTCCCCGGTGGGATGGGGGTTTGTGCGGTGTTTGTTGCTGGACAGTTGCTGATTGTTGTGGCAACAGTCGGCGTATCTTGGCTGTCGTTCCGTCCGATGGGCCGGTTATGGTTGTGGCAACATGTTTGTCAAGGAAACCGTTGTTCGGCGTGGTGATCGCGCGTATACGTACCTCCAGATGGTGGAGGGCTACCGCGATGAGCGTGGCAGGGTGCGCCATCGTGTTGTGGCAAACCTGGGTCGCAAGGAGGCGTTGAAGGCCTCGGGGCAACTGGAGGCGCTCGCGGGCTCCTTCGCGCGCTTGGACCCGCCGCTGGCTGGCACCCGCCGGGATGTCGGGGCATTGTTGTTGGCGTGGCGGTTCTTGGGAGAGCTCGATGTCGCTGGCACGATCGATGGTGCGTTGCCGCGCTCTGCGCGCTCATCGCTGTCGGTTGGGGAGGCGGTCTGCGCTCTGGTGGCGAGCAGGTTGTGCTCGCCTTCCCCGCTTTATGACATCGCGGGCTGGGCCTCAGGCGCGGCGGTGCACGAGCTCTTCGGGACCCCGGCCGAGTTGCTCAACGACGATCGGTTGGGCCGCGCGCTTGAGAGTTTCGCTGTCTATGCCGAGCATGTGCGCGGGCTTCTCGCCGCGAGAGCGATCGAACGCTTCGGTGTGGACGCCGCCCGTCTACATGTCGACCTCACGACGGTCAGGGTCTCGGGTGCCTATGAGGACTCGGCGCTGATCGCCAAGGGGTGGGGCGCAGACCGTCGCGTGGAGCGCCAGGTGCGCACGCTGCAAGCATCAAGCGCTGATGGCGTCTCACTGTATTTGCGCCCCGATCCCGGTAACGCTTCTGAGCTTGCGCTCGTCGGAGCATCCCTACAGCGGCTGCTCTCCTTCGCAAAGCCCGGGATGTTGATGGTCTGCGACTCAGCGCTTGGGCAGCCCAAGCCGCTGTGTCAAATCGAGCGTGCCGGCCTACAGTTCATCGTGCCGCTGAAGGTGAACACCGGCTTCAGAGAGCACTATCTCGCCGAGGGCGCAGAGAGGATGCTCAAACCCCTGCGCTACGTGGCAGAGCGCGAGCGCCGTCTCCAACCCAGGCTGCGCACCCGCTACCGTGGCGCGTTGCGCGACTGGGAGGTGGAGGACCCTGAGACCGGTGAGCACCGCGGCTTTCGTGTGGCGTATATCCACTCCTCCGAGGAGCACGAAGAGGTCGCGCTCGCCCGCGAGCGCGCACTGTCAAAGGCCGAAGAAGCCCTTGAGCGCGTGGAGCGCGGGCTCGGCGGACGCCACTACAAAACCAAGACCCAGGTGCAGCGACGCGTCGGTCAGATCATCGCCAAGAACATCGTCGGCCTGATCACGGTCACTGTCGGTCAGCGCGCCGGCAAGCCCACCATCAGCTGGAGTCGAGATGAGGACGCGATCGAGAAGGCAAGTCTCACCGACGGTGTCTACGCACTGGCAACCAACCTCAAAGGCCGTCTCTCAGCCGAGCGCGTGCTGCGCCTCTACAAGGACCAACAGATCGTCGAGCGCCGCCACCGCGATCTAAAGCAAAGACTGAAGGTCCGACCGATCTTCCTACACAACGACGACCGCGTCTACGCGCTCATCAGCATCATCGGGATCGCGCTACTCATCTTCGGTCTGATCGAGTCACAACTACGCCAAGCGCTCGCCACTGAAGAACAAACCCTGCTCACGCTCCTGCCCGAGGAAAGACTCGCCAAGCCCACAGGCCGCAACGTCCTCGCCGCCTTCCAAGGACTCGGCATCACCTACACCACAAACGGCCCACGCCTCGACCGCCTCACCCCAACACAGAGGCGGATCCACGAGCTACTCGAAATCCAGCCACCCTGGCCAGAGCAGGACAGGTAGCGCTACCGAACTGCGGAAAACGGGGCTAGCACCCGTGGCGTTGCGATACGCACGATCCTGCGAATCATTGATGTACTCCCACTGTTGTATCTCGTCGGGTTCGTGGCCATGATGGCGACCGGTGTCAGGCGCCAGCGTCTCGGTGACCTCGCGGGCCGGACCATTGTCACGAGATAAGATGATCTATGTGTACGGTCGGTGCGAAACTACAGTCGAGCAAATCAGTAGCGGAGGCACCGTCACCTACCTCCACCACGACCAACAAGGCTCAACACGCCTACTCACCGGCTCGACAGGCGCCGTCACCGGCAGCACGACCTTTGACGCCTACGGCAACAAGACCGGCTCCACCGGCACAAGCACGACACCGCTCGGGTTTGATGGCCAATACACAAGCACAGACACTGGGTTCATCTATCTGCGGGCGCGCGTCTACGATCCGGCCACGGCACAGTTCCTCAGCAGCGATCCGCTCAAGGCGATAACAGGCGAGCCATACGCCTACGTTGGCGATAACCCGCTCAACGCGAGCGATCCCACCGGACTCATCTTCGGCATCTCGGGCACGCCATCGTGGGAAGAAGTCGGCGAAGGAGTCGCCGGATGGGGCGACACGATCACGTTCGGCGCCACCAACTGGGTACGCGAAGAACTCGGCAACAACAACATCAATCCCTGCTCCGGCGCCTACCAGGCTGGCGGATACGCTGGGCTGGCCACGGCGGCCCTCATCCCAGGAGAGGGCGAGGTCGAGCTTGGCGCCGAGGGCATCTCGCTCAGTGCCAAGATCGCCGGTCAGATGGAGGCTCGTGGATGGACCGAGGAGTCGATTCAGGAGGCGATGAAGTCCGATGACCAGGTGCAGGCTGTGAACAAGGCGACGGGTAATCCGGCCACCCGCTACATCAATCCTACAACCGGACAGTCGGTGGTCGTTGACGACCTGACGAAAGAAGTGGTCCACGTCGGTGGGCCGGGATTCAAGTACGGCACAGGAAGTGGGGATCTGCCATGAGCAGCCAGACGGAGATTTTTGTCAGCCTGCTTGATGAGCAAGTTGAGGTGCGTCGCCCGGTGCAGGCCAAACATGTTCAAGACGACGTTTACAAGATCACCGATCAGCCATACGATCGCGAGGTCGAGACGTGGCAGTTCGAGCCCGGCGACGAGGTCGTGTGCAAACTGATCGACTCGGACGACGGCCAAATCCTCGCTGCGATGCGACGCGCTGACTGAGTCCGATTGCTCTTGCGTCGTTGCGAACTGGATTCGGACGGCTGTATCTTCATCTATGGTCTCGGCGAAATGGTTTTCGAGCAAATCAGTAGCGGCGGCACAGTCACCTACCTGCACCACGACCAGCAAGGCTCCACACGCCTGCTGACCGGATCGACCGGGACCGTTGCCGGCAGCACCACCTTCGATGCGTACGGCAACAAGACCGGCTCGACCGGCACGAGCACCACCCCGCTCGGCTACGACGGGCAATACACGAGCACTGACACCGGGCTCGTCTACCCGCGCGCGCGCGTCTACGATCCCGCCACGGCGCAATTCCTCAGCGTTGACCCGCTCGTTGCGCTGACGCGGGCACCGTACAACTACTCACGCGACAATCCATTGAACCAGAGCGATCCGAGTGGGGTGCTCACGGTTGGGATCTGTGTGAGCGGGGAAATTGCGCTGGGCATCCGAGTCGGCGTCGGTGTGTGTGGGCAGGCGAGTTCGTCGGGGGAAGTGGGCGCTAGCGGTACAATAAGCGGTGGAGTCGCTTCTGGTGCTGGCGTGTCGGCAGGCGCCGGTGTCCAGAGCTCAAATGCGGAACACATTGCGGAACTCGGTGGCCCGTTTTCGCATCTTGGTGGGTCAGTTCATGCTGGCCTCGGCGCGGCGCTAGACACCTTCTACGGCGGTGACAATGCGTGCGGTGAACGGATCACCGGAGGTGAAGCGTCTCTGGGTGTAGGGGCCGGCGCTGACCAGTATGTCGCTGGTTCGGAGACGGGAACCATTGCGACCGGCTTTTAGACAGCGCATAACCCGAAACGCGGCCGAGGCGATAGTCGCGGTATCATCCGCCATCGCAGTGTTGGTGTTGACGACGGTAAGCCTTGGGCTATACGTCGAGTATGCCGGGCTTCTGACGTGGATCTTTGTCGGGTCGGCGATTGCCACGTTTGTATACCAACTTGGGCGATATGTGCAGGCTGTCGGACGACGCACGGTTCGAGTCGATGTCCGTATGGTATGGCGGCGCGCGCCGCGCGCTTGGCGTATCTTCCTAGTCGTTTGTGTTGTCTGGAGCGCAACGGTTATTGCAATTGGCGATCATGTGACACTCGATACGCCAGTGGTTCGCGACGGTCACTACGTCACGACTCGCTACGGACACTTCGTCCGGTATGTTTCTCGCTCTGAATATCTAGACCTAACGATGGGGCGATTCCGACTCTTTGGTGGGGTCGCGGGTATTTTTGTGGCGTTCGGTGCCACCATCGCTGCGGCAAGAAAAGGCATCGAGACACCGGACGGCTCGCCGTTGGCGACATTCGGACAACGATGCGCGTAGCCGCCATGCGAGCAGGGCTGCGGCGCTCGTGGATTCTAATCGCCGTGGTTGCTCTCTACGCAAGCGCAGACGATGGCTGTGCCAGCCAGCGTTCGACGGGCACTGGATCACGAGCGCCGACTTCTGCGCAGGTCGTCACTGCACGAACGTACCGCGCTGAGGTGAGCATGGTGTGCAAGCGCTACAACGCCGAGATTATGCGGATTGGCCGGGAGGCACGCGGATCGCGTGAGCGCGAAATCCAGCTTGCGCGGGCAACGAACGCCGCCACGGCCTCGGAGGCCCGCGCGCTAATGCAGATCCCTCGGCCGCCGGGATTCGATCGGCTCGAACGCTTGTATCGGGCGATAACGTCGGCGGCAAACGTAGCTGACGAGTCAACGCGGCTATTCTCAGCCGGCCAACTGGGCCGGGCAAATGCCGCGTCTCTAAGCGCCGACCACGAACTACGCGCTGTCAACAGAGCCTTCAGGCGGCTCGACCTATCGATTTGCGCCGAATGAACGCCCTCGATAGCTGTACCTGCAACCTTCATCTACAAAATGCCGATCGAGCAAATCACAAGGTGACGACACCGTTATGGCATTAACGTCGTCGGTGCCTGCTCGTCGGCCAGCGGTGGCTCTCAAATATGGACGGAGCTCCACTCCGAGCAGTCTTCTCCATAAGGAAACCCAACCTGCCCATCGCGAACCCGCAGCTCAAACGGAAACTGTCCGCGGGCGTGGTGGAACCGATAACGAACCCGAAAGCCACCAGCGGACGAAGTGCGAGGCGTCCGGATAGGTTGCCACTGCCCAAGGTAATAGACAAGCACTTCGACAACGACGCCATGCGCGGGCACAACACCAAGCACCTGCCCTTCGAACACAACGGTACCGGTGGGTGAAGTCCGCCGAGGCGTGATGCGAAGTCGCAGCCCGGCCGTGACGCTCTCGAAGACCTCGGTCTGCGCCGTATACCCAACGTCGCCGGGGTGAGCCCGGTAGGCAAGGTCAACAAGCCGAGAAGGCCCGGGCGGGACAACAGCGGTGAGCGTCCCGTCGAGCCGGGTGAGCGTGGAGCCGACGATCTGCATCTGAGCGCTCCCCGCGACCCGTTGCAGGATGTCGACGCGGGCTCCGCCGATCGGTTGGCCGGCACCGTCGAGCAGCTGGCTGGAGACGCGGAACGAGCTGTGCGAGTAGGCCCGTGAGATCGTGGAGGGACTGACGGGCGTCAAGACGGCGCCGGAGCCGTCAGGGAGTGGATCGGCTGCGGCCGAGACGGCCGGGATATCGAAGAACACGACTACGAGCACGGCGACGAGCAGTGTCGCGACCAACGGGAAGGGGGACGGTGCCGACGGGCGCATCTAACTTGACTCCTTGACTTGGGTCCGGGCCGCAATGGCCCGCTTTCCCCTATGTCGTTGCCAAGCGCGTGATGACCCCCCTCCCAATTTCACGTGGGAGCGAATGCGCGTCGGGGCAGTGGCGTCTATGGCCCGAAGGGACCGCCGCCGTGTTGTTTGACGACGGGCGCGGCCGCGCGGTGCGGGGCCGGCGAGGTGGGGACGCCGAGATAGGAGAACCCGCCGGGAGTGTGTTGCTGACTCGGGCGCGGCAGCGTATGTTGCGGCCGCGGCGCCGGTGACCCGTGAGGGGCAACGCTCGATGGCCGAGCCGTCGTCACAACGACATGCGGGCGTGAGGGGGAGTGCTGCCGAGCACCATGGTGGCGCGCCGGTGAGGAAACGGCGCCGATCGCTCCGCCGGCAAGCAGGGCAACTCC
>JBARJU010000032.1:0-2600 GCA_049800435.1 Solirubrobacteraceae bacterium | reverse complement strand
GCCGGCTTCGGCGTGCTCGCCCCGCCGTGGTGGAGCAAGCGGTTGCGCCTCACCTTGAAAGTGGAGCCGTTCGGCGAGATCGAGGAGGGGAGCGGCCTGTTCGGGCTCGACGGCCTGTGCGCGTATCAGTGGAGGGTCGCGGTCGGCGACGCGATCCTCACGCTGGCCGAGCTGCGCGAGCTGGCGGCCTTGAAGCTGCCGCTTGTGATGGCTCGCGGGCGCTGGATCGTGCTGCGCCCGGAGGATGTCGAGGCGGCGCTCGCGTTCTTCGAGCGTCGCGCCGAGCGGGGCAAGGCGCCGGCGGGGGAGCTCATCCGCGAGAGCCTCGAGCTTGGCGCCGGTGCCGAGGCCGACACGCCCCCTGTCGAGATCGAGGCCGGAGGGTGGCTCAAGGAGCTGCTGAGCACCAACGGCGAGCGCAGGCTGCGTGAGGTTCCCACCCCGGCGAGCTTCGAGGGGGAGCTGCGTCCCTACCAGCAGCGCGGGCTCGCGTGGCTCTCGTTCCTGTCGAGTCTCGGCCTCGGCGCGTGCCTGGCGGACGACATGGGCCTCGGCAAGACCGTGCAGCTCTTGGCGCTCCTGCTCGCCGAGCGCGAACATGCCGAGCGGCGTGCGAATGGGTCGCACCCTGAAGTGCATACCCAAAGGGCACACGGCAGGCAGTCCGATGGGGCGCCCCAAAGGACTGCCACCGCCACGCGGCGCAAGCGCATCGCGCCGACGCTGCTTGTGTGTCCGATGTCGGTGGTGGGCAACTGGGAGCGCGAGGCCGAGCGGTTCGCGCCGAGCCTGCGCGTTCATGTGCACCACGGCCCCGAGCGGCTCGCCGAGAAGAAGTTCGCGCGCGCCGCCCGCGCGAGCGATCTCACGATCACGACGTACGCGCTCGCCACCCGCGATCGTGAGACGCTCGGCGCGGTCAAGTGGGAGCGGATCGCGCTCGATGAGGCCCAGAACATCAAGACGATCGACACCAAGCAGACGCGTGCGATCCGCTCGTTGCCGGGCCGTCACCGCGTGGCGCTCACGGGCACGCCGGTGGAGAACCGCCTGAGCGAGCTTCACTCGATCATGGACTTTCTCAACCCGGGGCTCTTGGGGCCGGCGGCGACGTTCAAGCGCTGCTATGCGACGCCGATCGAGCGCTACCGCGACGAGCACGCCACCGCGCGCTTGCGCCAGGCGACGGGCCCGTTCATCCTGCGTCGCCTGAAGACCGACAAGCAGATCGTCGGCGACCTGCCCGAGAAGATCGAGATGCGCGTGGACTGCCACTTGACCAAGGAGCAGGCGAGCCTCTACGAGGCCGTCGTCGATGAGATGCTCCAGAAGGCCTCGCAGGTCGAAGGAATCGAGCGCTCCGGGGCGATCCTGGCGGCGCTGGTGAAGCTCAAGCAGGTCTGCAACCACCCCGCCCATCTGCTCAAGGATCGCTCCGAGTTGGACGGGCGCTCGGGCAAGCTCGCGCGCCTCGAGGAGATCCTCGCCGAAGCGCTCGCCGAGGGCGACCGCGCGCTCTGCTTCACACAGTTCGCCGAGTTCGGGCACATGCTGCGCGCCCACCTCCAGGAGCGACTTGGCCGCGAGGTCATGTTCCTGCACGGCGGCACTTCCAGGAGCGGTCGTGACGAGATGGTGCAGCGGTTCCAGTCCGAGGAGGGACCCTCGGTGTTCGTGCTGTCGCTGAAGGCGGGCGGCACCGGCCTCAACCTGACCGCCGCCAACCACGTGGTCCACTTCGACCGCTGGTGGAACCCCGCGGTCGAGGACCAGGCGACCGACCGGGCGTTCCGGATCGGGCAGAAGAAGAACGTGCAGGTGCGCAAGCTCACGTGCGTGGGCACGCTCGAGGAGCGCATCGACACGCTCATCAATCGCAAGAAGGACCTTGCGGATCGCATCGTGGGCACCGGCGAGGCCTGGATCACCGAGCTCGACACGGCCCAGCTGCGCGAGCTCGTGACGCTCTCGGCCGACGCGGTCGCGGACTGACCATGGCCCCTTCGACCGCGACCTCGACTGGCAACTAGCGATGGCCACTTTCGACCACTACCCCTTCTACGAGGCCTCGCGGCCATTGCCCGCGCAGGGGGGCATCGAGGCGCGCAGCCGGCGCGGGACGATTGGCGAGACGTGGTGGTCCCAACGCTTCATCGAGCTGCTCGAGTCATTTGGCGCCGGCTCGCGGCTGAAGCGCGGGCGCACCTACGCTCGCGCCGGCCAGGTCGTCGAGCTGGAGGTCGAGCACGGGGTGGTGTTGGCGAAGGTGCAGGGGTCGCGCTACTCGCCCTATCGCGTGCGCATCCGCTTCAAGGCGCTCTCCGAGAACCAGTGGCGCCGGGCCGAGAAGGCGATGGCCTCGCAGGCCCTGCCGCTCGCGAAGCTGCTCGCGGGTGAGATGCCGCACGACATCGAGGATCTCCTCGCCTCGTGCAAGCTCGCGCTGTTCCCGCGCTCCGCCGGCGAGCTCACCGCGACGTGCACATGCCCGGACTGGGAGAACCCGTGCAAGCACATCGCGGCCGCCTACTACATCCTCGCCGAGCGCTTCGACGAGGACCCATTCCTGATCTTCACCTGGAGAGGACGCGACCAGGACG
>JBARJU010000031.1:0-13450 GCA_049800435.1 Solirubrobacteraceae bacterium | reverse complement strand
CCGCAAAGCCTGCTCCGCCGGCGGCTCCGGCTCAGGCTCCGGCTCAGGCCGCAAAGCCCGCTCCGCCCGCTCAGACCGCTCCGCCCGCTCAGACCGCTCCGCCCGCTCAGATCGCTCAGATCGCATCGGCTCCCGTCGAGGCCGCCCCCGCGGCCCCCTCGGAGACCGCTTCGGACACTCCCCCGGAGCCCGCGCCAGAGGAGACGAGCGCATCGTGAGCACACCCGAGATATCCGCCAAGGACGTCAAGTCCCTGCGCGATCGTACGGGCGCCGGCATGATGGACTGCAAGAAGGCGCTTACCGAGTCCGAAGGGGACATCGATAAGGCGATCGAGTTGCTGCGCCTGAAGCAGGGCAAGAAGATCCAGGACCTCGGCGAGCGCACCGCCACGGAGGGCACGATCCAGGCCTACATCCACGCGGGCGCCAAGGTGGGTGTGTTGATCGAGGTGGATTGCAACACGGACTTCGTGGCCACCAACGAGGACTTCGTCACATTCGCTCGTGACGTTGCCATGCAGATCGCCGCCACTCCAACCGTCAAGTACGTCACCCGCGAGGACGTGCCCACCGATGCACGCGATGTCGAGGCCCGCATCTACGAGCAGGAGGCCGCCGAGAAGCCCGAGAACGTGCGTGAGAAGATCGTCTCCGGCAAGCTCGACGCGTGGTACGGCACGATCGTGTTGCTCGAGCAGGAGATGCACAACCCCAAGTTCGACGGCAAGACGGTGCGGCAGCTGCGCGACGAGCTCACAGTGAAGACCGGCGAGAATGTGGTTGTACGCCGCTTCGTGCGCTTCGCGGTCGGCCAGTAGCTGGACAATCCGCTTGAGGAGTGCCGCTGCGTCCAAGGGGCGGGGATATTTGCTATTTTTTTTGGAATTGCCAATGGTAGATACATATCGTAGTCACCAAAGTATTTTTCAAAAAATGTATATGTGTATCCACGCCGTTACCGCCCGTCGGTTTGCGCGTCTCCGCCAGCACCCATCCGTCCTCCGCGGATAGGCTCTGGCCTCAATGAGCGCCCCCGCCTTCAAACGCATCCTGCTCAAGCTCTCCGGCGAGGCGCTCATGGGCACGCTCGAGTACGGCACCGACCCCGATCGCGTGGCGGCCGTCGCGCGGCAGGTATCCGCCGTGCGAGACCAGGGTGTCGAGGTCGCGATCGTGGTCGGCGCGGGCAACATCTTCAGGGGAATGAAGGGGGCCGCGGACGGCATGGACCGCTCGACCGCCGACTACATGGGAATGCTCGCGACAGTGCTCAACGCCCTGCCGTTGCAGGATGCCCTGGAGAAGACCGGTACCAACACTCGCGTTCAATCCGCGCTTGGCATCTCAGAGGTCGCCGAGCCTTACATAAGGCGCCGCGCCATGCGCCACCTCGAGAAGGGTCGCGTCGTGATCTTCGCGGCGGGCACAGGCAACCCATTCTTCACCACCGACACCGCCGCGGCCCTGCGCGCCTCAGAGATTCACGCGGAGATCATCCTGATGGCCAAGAACGGCGTCGAAGGCGTATACAGCGCCGATCCCGCGATCGACCCCACGGCGAAGTTCATCCCACAGATCACCCACATGGAAGCGCTGGAGCAGCGCTTGCGAGTGATGGACTCCACAGCGCTTGCCCTGTGCATGGAGAACTCGATGCCACTGAACGTGTTCAACATGGACGATGAGACCAACATCTCGCGGATAATCTCGGGCTCTCGCGTGGGAACGCTCGTGAGCACATGAATTCGAGCAGGAGAGGAGCCGAGGATGACCGCTGAGATGATCGATGCCCTGTTGGAGGACGCTCGCGAGCGGATGACCAAGTCGCTGGAGTCAACCCACCACGAGTTCTCCACGGTGAGGACCGGTCGTGCGAGCCCGGCGCTGCTCGAGCGCATCGTGGTGGACTACTACGGAGCGCAAACCCCGCTCAACCAGCTCGCGACGATCTCCGCTCCCGAGGCGCGCCTGATCGTCGTCCAGCCCTACGACAAGTCCTCGATCAAGAACATCGAGAAGGCCATCAACGAGTCCGACGTGGGCCTGAACCCCTCCAACGACGGCAACCTGATCCGCCTCGTGGTACCCGAGCACACCGAGGAGCGCCGCAAGGAGCTCGTCAAGGTTGTGCGCAACCTCGCCGAGGATGGCCGCATCGCGATCCGCAACGTTCGCCGCGACACGATGCAGCACCTGCGAGACCTCAAGTCAGACGGGGAGGCCGGCTCCGACGACGAGCACCGCGCCGAGGTGGAGCTTCAGAAGCTGACCGACGGGCGCATCGCCGACCTCGACGGGGTCCTGAAGGCCAAGGAAGAAGAGATCCTCGAGGTGTGAGGGCTCCTCGAGAGACATCTGACGGTTACTGATGGGTGCCTCCGTCGACGCCCGCTACGTCGCGATCATCACCGATGGCAACGGTCGCTGGGCGCGCGCGCGCGGGCTGTCCGTCAACGAGGGCCACAACGCCGGCGCCGACACCGTCAAGGCGCGCCTGCGCGATGCGGTGGACTTCGGGGTCAAGGAGCTCACCGTGTACTCCTTCTCGACCGAGAACTGGTCGCGCCCCGCCGAGGAGGTCCAGGGACTCATGGAGATGTTCGCGACGCGCATCTCCCGGGAGACGCCCGAGCTGCACGAGCAAGGGGTGCGCATGCGCTTCGTCGGCCGCCGCGAGGGACTCGCACCCGATCTGGTAGAGCGCATGAGTTGGGCTGAGGAGCTCACCGACGCAAACAACCGCATCACCCTGTTCGTCGCATTCAACTACGGCGGGCGCGCCGAGATCCTCGACGCCGCGCTCGCGTTTCAGGGAGGCGGCGAAGAGGACTTCCGCAAGCTCCTGTACGCCCCTGAGATGCATGACCCCGACCTGATCGTCCGCACAAGCGGCGAGCGGCGTCTCTCCAACTACCTGTTGTGGCAGTCCGCCTACTCGGAGCTCGTCTTCCGCGACGAGTTGTGGCCCGAATTCTCCCGCGAGGCCCTTGAGCAGTCGCTCGCCGAGTTCTCGGCGCGCCGCCGCCGGTTCGGCGGTCGATAGTGTCCCGACACGGAAATTCGTCGGCGTTTCCCGCCGACCGCTCCCACAGCCACGAGTCGGGACACTAGTGTCATGACATCTTCCCGTACGCCGGCTCGCGCCGGCCTCGCTTCTCGTGCCGGCGACTCCGATGTCGCCTCGCGCGTCCTGTTCGCGCTGCCCCTGATCGCGCTGGCGCTGTTCCTCGTGATCGAGGGCGGCCTGGTCTTCGCCGTCGGCCTGTTCGTGCTCGGGTGCGTTTGCATGCACGAGCTCTACGCCATGTACGACCGCGCTTCTCCCGTGCGCCTGGGCGGCTTCGTCGGCCTTGCGGGCCTGCTCGTGGGCGCGTTGTATGGCGGCCAAGCTCAGGTCCTGTTGGCGGCGACCGCCGCGCTTCCCGTGCTGTTCGCGTTGACCCTGGCCCAGCGCCACCCGAGCGTGGGGGGGATGGCGCTCACCCTGCTCGGCATCTACTGGATCGGATTCGGGTTGGCCCACGCCGTGCTCCTTCGCAACCTGCCCCACGGCGAGGGCATCGTGATCGACGTGCTCGTGGGCACCTTTCTCGGCGACACAGGAGCCTACCTGGGGGGCCGTCTCTTCGGCCGCCGTCCGCTCGCCCCTCGCATCTCACCCAACAAGACGGTCGAGGGTCTCTTGATCGGGATGGCGTGCTCGGTGCTCGCCGTGTGGTTCGCCGGGCGCTATCAGGACTGGCTCCCGGGAGCCCACGCGCTCGTCCTCGGTCTAGCCGTGGCGGTCTTCGCCCCGATCGGCGATCTCTTCGAGTCCTTCGTCAAGCGCCAAGCCGGCACCAAGGACACCGGACACCTGCTGGGCGCCCACGGCGGCGTGCTCGACCGGCTGGATGCCGTTCTTTTCACCGCGGTGGCGGGGTATTACGTTTGGTTGGCCTATGTGTGACCCCCAGGTCGATTCTCGCGGTACCCCGGAGTGCGGTGGTCACCTTGGCTAAGCGCCTGCTGATCCTCGGCTCCACCGGCTCGATCGGCACGCAGGCGCTCGACGTGCTGCGGGGCAGCGACGAGTTGGAGCTGGTGGGGCTGTCCGCCGAGCGCTCGTGGGAGGCGCTCGTGGAGCAGGCGCGCGCGCATGGGGTGCAGCGGATCGCGCTTGTCGACGAGCAGGCCGCGCGGGAGGCCATGAGCGCATGGCCCGACGGAGAGGTGCTGAGCGGCGCGGAGGGGCTCGTGCGGCTCGTCGTGGAGTCTGGGGCAGACCTGGTGCTCAACGCGCTCGTCGGCTCCGCGGGTCTCGGCCCCACCGTGGCCACGCTCGGCGAGGGCATCGACCTGGCGCTCGCCAACAAGGAGTCGCTCGTGGTTGGCGGCGAGCTCGTCGTGGCGCTCGCTGAAGCCACGGGCGCGCAGATCGTGCCGGTGGACTCCGAGCACACAGCCCTTCATCAGCTGCTCTCGGGTCAGCCGCCCGGGGCGGTGAAGCGCCTCACGATCACCGCCAGCGGTGGACCATTCCGCGGCCGCTCCCGCGAGCAACTCGCCGAGGTGAGCGTTGAGCAGGCGCTCGACCATCCCACGTGGGCGATGGGAGGAAAGATCACGATCGACTCCGCCACCCTGATGAACAAGGGCCTCGAGTTGATGGAGGCCCACCACCTGTTCGGAACCCCTTACGAATGCATCGACGTGGTGGTGCACCCGCAGTCCTTGATCCACGGCATCGTCCAGCTCGCCGACGGGGCGATGCTCGCGCACCTGGGACCGCCGGACATGCGCATCGCGATCTCATACGCCCTGCACGGGGCCGTCAGCGTCGAGCTGCCCACCTTCGGTGGCGCTGCACCCGGCCCTCGGCCGATCGCTCCGCTCGACCTGGTGAAGGTCGGCGCGCTCACGTTCGAGGCGGTGGATCTCGATGCCTTCCCATGCCTGCGCCTTGCCCGCGAGGCGGCGCAGGCGGGCGGTACCGCGCCGTGCGTGCTCAACGCCGCGAACGAGATCGCCGTGCACGCCTTCCTCGCAGGGCGCCTCTCGTTCACAGGGATACCGGAGGTGATCGAGAGCACGCTCGACAGGCTTGGCGGGTCGCCCGTCAGGGCATTCGAGTCGCTCTATGAGGCCGACCGGGAGGCGCGGACGGTGGCGCAGGAGGCCGTCGTCACGATTGCGTGAATCCTAGGCCCCGTCAGCGTCGCATCCGTTCGCGTGCGATCTCTAGCGATTCGATGTCCACAAGATCTTGTGGCCGGCCAGCAGCCTGCTTCATGGCGAGCATGTCCTCGATCGAGGCGATCATCACCTCCACGCCGTCGAGGTCAACACGGGTGGCTCGCCTGCGGAGGGCAGCGTAGCCGGGCGATCCATCCGGTTCGGCGAGCAGATCGAGGTCACCCTCGCGCGTCGTCAAGGTGAGGATTTGAGTATGCCGCAGTGTATGACCGTCGGGAACGAACGGGAGATCCTCCTCGATTGTGCGCAGCCGGGCTCCGAGATCTATGAGTGTCTCGCCGAGACGGTCCAAGTTGTCATGGTCTAGCGAGTAGGAAATGTCGAGATCCTTCGTGAAGCGCGGGCTCGCCTGCAGGACCACCGCCACACCGCCGACGACTACGAAGTCCACCTCGCCGTCGACCAAGTGACGCAGTAGACACTCGAGGTGGAACTCAGGTTCGCTCACCACGGCTATCCTGACCAGCACGCGCGAGACGGCGCGCCTGCGTGTACATCGTTTCGATACCTCGGACTCGTTCGGCGGGCGTCAGTTCCAACTGTTGTCGGATAAGGCTCTCGTCTACGCCCGGTTTCCAAACGGTTGTCTCCAGCAAGAGGCGTCGACCGGTGGCGCGCAGCGCTCTGTCAAGGGTGTAAACGGTCGGATTCGAGCGTGGATGCTCCAGCTTGGCCACTGCCGCTTGGCTGACGCGGAGCTCGTGGGCGAGCTGCAACTGGGTGAGGCCCGCCTGTCGGCGAGCGGTGCGGAGGATCGAAGCGGGATTGTTCATTATTATTACCTATAGGTTATATTAGTCGATTTCGAAGGAAGAAGTGGGCGATGATGCGGGAGGAGCCTGCCAAACTGAGACCATGAACTGGCTGATCACGATCCTCGGGATCATGGCGCTGATCGTCCTTCACGAGCTTGGCCACTTCGCCGTGGCGAAGGCCGTCGGGATGCGCGTGGAGCGCTTCTCGCTGTTCTTCCCACCCAAGCTCGTGGGCATCAAGCGGGGGGAGACCGAATACATGATCGGCGCGATCCCCGCGGGGGGCTACGTGAAGATCACGGGCATGAACCCGGAGGAGATCGAGGATTTGCCACCCGAGGTGGCGCGCCGCGCCTACTATGCGCAAGCGCCCTGGAAGCGGATCGTGGTGATCCTCGCGGGCCCCGGCGTCAACCTGGCGATCGCGTTCCTGCTGTTCTGGGCGGTGCTGTTCGCGGGCAGCATGAACGGGGCGCTGACGCTCGAGGGAGTCGACCCGGGCGTGCAGACGCTGAAACCGAGCGTCGCCGCCATCGGCGCCGTTGAGCGCGGAATGCCCGCCGCCGGGGTGCTGCGAGCGGGCGATCGGATCGTGACGGTGGACGGGCATCCCGTGACGGTACGCACCGCCGTGGAAGCGATCTCCTCGCATCGCTGCGTCGGCGTCGCCGTCGAGGGCTGTCGCGGGCGCACGCCCGTGGCGCTCGCGGTGCGCAGATCGGGGCAGATCGTGAAGCTGTCGGTCCTGCCGCGCTATGACTCCGAAGTCAAACGCATGTTGCTGGGGTTCGAGTTTGCCGCCCCCACCGCGAGGGCGTTCGGCGTGCTCGGCGCGGCGGGCACGTCGGTGCGTGAGATGTGGGCGATGACCACGCAGACGTTCAGCGGTCTGGCAAAGGCGCTGACGAGCTCCAAGCAGCGCAGTCAGGTCAGCAGCATCGTCGGCATCGGCCAGGTGACCGAGCAGGCCGTCGCGGCCGGTCCCGGCAGGGCGCTCGTGGTGATCGGGTACGTGTCGCTTGTCCTTGCGGTCCTCAATCTCCTGCCGTTTCTCCCGCTCGACGGCGGCCACGTGCTGTGGGCGGTGGCCGAGAAGCTGCGCGGGCGGCGCGTGTCGATCGCGGCCATGTGGCGCTTCAGCTCAGTCGGGATCGCGCTGCTGCTGTTCCTCGTGATCAATGGGTTCAGCAATGACATCGGCCGGCTCGGGGGCTGATCGAGAGACCGACCCAGTGACGCCAGACGGCTGCCTACACTGAATAGCAGCTAGCGAGTTGCCATTTTTCGCCATTTTCGGTAACTCGTCTGCTACTCTTGCTGTATGGGTGTTGTCGATCGCAAGCATGAGCTCTTTCAGAACATCGTGCGCCTCCGCCGGGCGGGACGAGAGGTGCCGGGCAATCGCGATGTCTCAGCGGTTCGCGCTGCACTAGAACGAGAGCTGGGAGAGACCGTGTCGCGGCGGCTTACAGCGCGCGTTCTTGGCGTTAGCCATACGGCGCTTAAACGCTGGGTCGATGCGGGCGATTTGCCGATGGTCTATTCGGCGAAGGGACAGGTTGAGGTGCCTGTGGCGGCTCTACTGGACCTATATGAGTCTGTCGAAACCGATCGAGCGAATGGCGCTCGTCGGTATGCATTGACCTCGGCGATGACGCGTCAGCACGATGCGGCACGGCGCTTGCGCATAAGGCACTCAGGCAGTGACGAGTTGGGCGATCACGATCGTGCGAGGGCTCGCGGGTTGGCTTACCACCGAGCGGTAGCGCAAAGATTGCGCAAGCCCATGGTTGACGAGGCACGCCACGTCCTTTTCCGCTGGAAGGAACAGGGCCGGATCGATCGCCGTTATGCCGCTCAATGGGATTTGCTGCTCGCTCGGTCGATCCCGGAGCTTCGAGGTGCGCTCGTGGATGAGAGCCAGGAGGCGGACGACCTGCGTCAGAACTCGCCGTTTGCGGGCGTCCTCAGCGAGCCCGAGCGCCGCCGAATCATGCACGAGGTCGGCTAGTGAGGCCGGCCGAGTTGGTGAGAGGCGTATCCATATTGAAAAGATGCTGCGCGGCATCATCGATTCACTTTGAGACTGTCCGCACGCACACCCAGCTCTTGACCAGTGGCCCCACGCGCTCGGGGAGCGCCGGGCCGAAGAGTCCCTCCATCTCGCGGCGCGAGAGCAGCGATATGTCCTCCCACGAGCCGGCCACTCCCAGGCGCCAGTAGGGTCGGCGCAGGCGCGGCGGGAGCCAGTGGGCGCCAGGCAAGAGCGAGTGGGGCTCGATCGGAAAGGAGCGCGAAGGGGTCTGTACAAGCCAGCCGCGGCCCACGCGGCGGAGCTCCGAGGCAAACGCAGCGCGGCGAGCGGGGGGGACGTGCTCGATGACGCTCGAGCAGTACACGAGATCGAACTCCTCATCGGCAAAGGGCAACCCGTGTGTGGCGTCCGCGCACACGAACGGCCCCGGGTAGCCGGGACGCTCGGCGAGGTCCACGCCGGTGATGTCCATGTGGGGCTCGAGCCCCCGTAGGCCGAGAGCGCCACAGCCGAGGTCGAGCACACGCCCCCCCGGGTCCAGCCCCGTGAGGGCGAAGAAGCGCTCGTGTCTGCGCCTGCGGGCGCGCGCCGCCAGCGGCGAAGCGAGCCGCGCGAGCGGGCCGCGCGCGGTGCCATACACGTCCGGGGAGGCGCTCATCGTAGAATCAGCGTATGGCTTCCGAGCGCCAGATCCACGTGGGGTCCGTCCCGATCGGGGGAGGGGCCCCAGTCGCGGTGCAGACGATGACCAAGACCGAGACCGCCAACGTGGCGGCGACGATGGAGCAGATCCGCAAAGTGGCCGACGCGGGCGCGGACATCGTTCGTGTGGCGGTGCCGCGCGAGCAGGACGTGGAGGCGCTCAAGCAGATCGTCGTGGACTCTCCGATCCCGGTGATCGCGGACATCCACTTCAACCACACGCTCGCCCTGAAGGCGATCGAAGCGGGCGCCCACTGCGTGCGGCTGAACCCGGGCAACATCGGCGGCCCCGAGAAGGTGGCTGAGGTGACCGCGCTGGCCAAGCGCCACGGCACTCCGCTGCGCGTGGGTGTGAACAGCGGCTCGCTGCCCAAGCACTTGCGCGATCTGGAGTATGAGAATCCCGTCGAGGCGCTCGTGACCGCGGCGGTGGAGACGGTCACATTGATGGAGCGCCTCGAGTTCGGGGACTTCAAGGTGTCGATGAAGTCGACATCGGTGCCCAACACGATCGCCTCCAACAGACTGCTCGCCGAGCGGATCCCCTACCCGCTTCATCTCGGCGTGACCGAGGCCGGCACGAAGTGGTCGGGGTCGCTGAAGTCGGCCGTGGGTCTCGGGACGTTGCTGGCCGACGGGATCGGCGACACGATCAGGATCTCGCTGTCCACGTTTCATGCCGAGGAGGAGGTGAAGGTGGCGTGGGAGATCCTCAAGGCGCTGAAGCTGCGCGAGCGCGGCCCGGTCTTGATCGCGTGTCCCACGTGTGGGCGCTTGCAGTTCGACATGGACACGGTGGTCGTCGAGGTGGAGCGCCGCCTGGAAGCCTATGAGGACCCGATCGAGGTGTCGGTGCTGGGCTGCGCGGTGAACGGCATCGGAGAGGCCAGGCACGCCGACTTCGGCATTACCGGCGCCAAGGACATGGGCATGATCTACTCAAAGGGAGAGCCCCTCAAGAAGGTCCCGACCGAGCAGCTGGTGGACGAGTTGTTCAAGGAGATCGACCGCTACTACGCCGCCGGTAAGCGGGTCGAGCGCGACGAGCGCGCGGCGGCCGAGGCGCGCGAGTGGCTGGCGGCCAACGAGGACGCCACCGCGATGACTCCCGAGAAAATGGCCGCCCTGGAGGCAGCGGCCGCCGAGCAGGAAACCGAGGCGGACGAAGTGCTCGAGTCGATGCTCACCCGCGCTCAAGAGGGTGAGACGGCCGCCCCACGCGCGCGCGTGGGGCAAGCCGTAGACGAGTCAACCTCCCCCGTTGCCGGGAGGCGCTTTACACGGAGCTGAAGCGCTCCGCGACCTTGGACCAGTCGACCGTGCTCCACCAGGCGTCGAGGTAGTCGGGACGGCGGTTCTGATACTTCAAGTAGTAGGCGTGCTCCCACACGTCCACTCCGAGCAGCGGCGTGGAGCCCGAGGAAATCGGGTTGTCCTGATTGGGTGTCCCGAGCACCGCGAGGCCGGAGCCGTCGTGCACGAGCCACGACCAGCCAGAGCCGAACTGGTTGACGCCGGCGGCCTTGAGCTTGGCCTGGAAATCGGAGAAGGAGCCAAACGTGGATGCGATCGCCTCGCCGAGGGCGCCGGTGGGCGAACCGCCGCCGTTCGGGGACATCGACTCCCAGAAGAGCGAGTGGTTGTAGTGACCGCCGCCGTTGTTGCGAACGGCGGTGCGCTTGTCCTCGGGCACCTGCGAGAGATCCTTCAGCACGTCCTCGACGGAGGCGCTCTCGAGCGGCGTGCCGGCGAGCGCCGCGTTGGCCTTGTCCACGTAGGCCTGATGGTGCTTGTCGTGATGGATTTCCATCGTGAGCTTGTCGATGTGGGGCTCGAGCGCGTCGTATGCGTAGGGAAGCGGCGGTACGGAGTAGGCCATCGGGACTCCTTTGTGGTGGACGGTTGCCACCTAATTCATAGCGCGCAATCGCCCTCGGGGGTGTCACCGCACACCTCAGGTGGATCGAGTGGGATCCATTTTGGGCTACTTCGCGTCGATGCCGTGCGACACCCACTGGAGCGGAACGCCGCATAGGATGTCGAACGAGCCATGACCAGACTGACCGAGTATCTGCTGCCGACCGAGAAGCAGGCCCCCGCCGACGCCGAGGCGATCTCGCACAAGCTGATGGTGAGGGCCGGGCTGATCAGGCAGATGGGCGCGGGCATGTGGACGTGGCTGCCGGCCGGGTGGAGAGTGCACCAGCGCGTGGTGGCGATCGTGCGCGAGGAGATCGATGCGATCGGCGGCCACGAGATGCTGATGCCGGTGCTGCAGCCGGCCGAGCCGTGGCGCAAGACGGGGCGCCTTGGGATCGAGGAGCTGTTCAAGCTCAAGGACCGCAAGGGCTCGGAGCTCGTGCTGGCGATGACCCACGAGGAGGCGGTCACGTTTCACGCCGCCCAGACGATCGACTCGTATAGGGACCTGCCCCTAATCCTGTACCACTTCCAGGTCAAGGAGCGCGACGAGCCGCGCCCGCGCGCCGGGGTATTGCGGACGAGGGAGTTCGTGATGAAGGACTCCTACAGCTTCGACCGCGACCAGGCGGGCCTGGAGGAGCGCTACGCGCTGCATGTGGGGGCGTATGACCGCATCATGACGCGCACCGGGCTGCGCTTCTATCGCGTGGAGTCCGATGTGGGCATGATGGGTGGGCTGGGCGCGCACGAGTACATGGCGCCGTGTCCCGCCGGCGAGGACGAGGTGGTGCTGGGTGATGGCTACGCCGCCAACGTCGACGTGGCGCGCGTGAGCCCTGAGGTGCAGCAGACGCCCGACGGTGGCTACGTCCGTGGCGGCGAAGCCATGACGGTCGAGCCGGCGATCGAGATCGGCAACATCTTCAAGCTCGGCACGCGCTACTCCGAGCCGCTTGGCGCCACCTACCTCGACGAGCACGGCAAGGAGATGCCGATCTGGATGGGCTCATACGGGATCGGGCCGGCGCGCGTGGTGGCCGCCGCGGTGGAGCAGTTCGCCGACGAGCACGGCATCTCCTGGCCGAGGGCGCTCGCCCCGTTTGCCGTGCACCTCGTGGCGGTAGGCCGCCCGGGCACGCCCGAGCGCGATGCCGCCGAGAAGTTGTATGAGGCGCTGATCGCGGGTGGCGTGGAGGTGCTCTACGACGATCGCGAGGTGGGCCCGGGTGAGAAGTTCGCCGACGCCGAGCTGCTCGGCTGCCCGGTGCGCCTGACGGTGGGGCGGCGGAGCCTGGAGTCCGGGGAAATAGAGGTGCAGGTGCGTCGCGGGCGCAAGCAGGCGCCCGGTCTGCCACTTAGGGGCGATCCGGCCGAGCTGTTGCGGGCGCTGGACGAGCAGTGTCAGAGCGCTCCCTGACCGTACGCCGCCTGATCGGCCTCGACCGCTCCGGTCCTCCGCCGCCCGAGACACTCGCCGGGCAGCCGCTGCGACCGTGGACGGTCCCCAATGCGATCGGCTTTGCGAGGCTTGCATTGATTCCCGTGTTCCTCGTGGTGGCTCTGTCCAGCGAAGATGGGGTGGACGCGCTCGCCGCGACGCTGTTCGCGGCGATCGGCTGGGGCGACTACGCCGACGGAATAGCCGCGCGCGTGACGCGCCAGTACAGCCGCTTGGGGACGCTGATGGACCCCGTGACCGACCGCTTGCTCGTCGTCTCAGGCGTCGTGGTGTGCTGGAGCTTCGACCTGCTGCCACGCTGGGCACTCGCGGTGCTGGTGGCGCGCGAGCTGTCGATGGTGGCGCTCGGCCGCTATGGCCTCAAGCGCGAAGTGGACCTGCGCATCAACTGGCCCGGACGCGTGTCGGTGGCGCCGCTGATGGGCGCCCTGTTCTTCGCCATGACCGGACTCGGTGGGCTCGCCGAGGTGTTGTTGTATGTCGGGCTGGTGCTCTCCCTGGTCGCTAGTGCGCTGTATGTACGCTCGGGGCGCGCGCAGATGCGCGCGCGCGGTACAGGGCGATGAGCCGTTCAATGGCAAGCCACGCCCCGATCGTCCCGGACGCGAGCAGGAGAGCCATCAGGCTGACGTTGTAGCGCGGCTGGTCGTTGAACAAGGTGGCGAGCCCCGCCACTGAGAGCAGCACGGCGATGCTCACAAGCAGGACGAAGCGACGCGTGAGGATCGCGCCGGCGAGCAGCCCAATCCAGGCGAGTATGAGATAGATCGTGTGCTGGGACTGGCTCGTGTCTGGGTTATAGGTGCCGTTGCCTCCGCTCCACACGTTGTCCCACATCTTCCAGAACTTGCTCCACAACATCGACGCGAACGCGCCAGGCTGCCCGAGCGCGTACTTGCGGATGTTTTCGAGGTTTTCCCTGTTGACGGCGGCGTTTGCCGACAGGCCCGGGTGACGCGCTCGGATCAGGCGGAAGAGGGGAGCCGCGCTGTGCTGCCAGTAGCGCCCGCAATCTTCGGGGAAGTGACGGCAGACTTCGGGGGCGAGTTGCTCCTCGGTGGGCACGAGCAGGCCGTTGCCCGGCAGGTATGTGCCGATGAAGAGGGCGTCGGGGCCGGCCGTCGTGATCGGCACGAAGCGGCCCTCGGTGCTGGAGGCGTAGGCCAGCCACGGCGAGAGCGTGAGCAGCAGCGCGCCGATGTAAACCACGCCGCGCTTCAGCCCGGTGCGCCAGGTCGGCCGTCCGGCGAGCCCCAGGGCGATCGCGATCGCGGCCATGCCGATCGCCAGATCGCCGCGCGTGAGGCACGCGATCCCGCCGAGTACACCGGCCGCGGCG
>JBARJU010000030.1:0-7650 GCA_049800435.1 Solirubrobacteraceae bacterium | reverse complement strand
CGGAAGGGATGTGCGGCTGGGGTGGTCGAGTGTCGAGCGAGGCGCGGACGCAAGGGCGAAGACGTGGTGGTGCCACGTCGAGCCCGAGGACAAAGCCTCGCGAAGGCAATCGGCCGCATCCAGACGTGCAGGCCTTCCGGGATGGGCCCTTAGCGGCGGCAACGGACACAGACACACCTGCTCACGCGGCGTCCCAGCCCCTGGACGCCGTGCGCCCACACGACTCCGCAAGGCCACACGGTGCGGATGATCGCTCCGGGCCAGCCTCTCCCGGAGGGTCTCGTGCGCATGGCACGCCGATCCCTGCGCCCGCTCGTCCTGGTCGACCTCCCAGTCGCGGACATAATCGTCCTCGAGCAACAGAAACGAGCGGACCAACCGCAACGCCCCAACAAGACGCCGCGCCAGCGGTGGTGTGTTGTGCGATGAGAACATCTGTTCGTACTCTAGGTAGGGTCGCGGACGGAACCCATGCGAACAGGTGTGCGTGTCCCCTTGACGTGATCCGCGAATGCCCCTAAACCGCTTAGACATGCGGATTGCGGACCATCCCACGATGCAATGAGAGTTGCAGAGTGGCGAGCCGCGGTCGGGCCGCGCGCATGTGCGCCCTGCTCGGCAGGGTCTTTGCGCCCCCGCTCGAACTACACCACTGAGATGGCTGTTAGGCTTGCCAAGCGCCCTACCCAGGAGCCCTCCCGGTTTCCTCGCCGGCGCATCCAACTCATGGAGAAGTTCGTCATCGAAGGCGGCGTCCCGCTCTCCGGCACGATGGTTCCCGCCGGCAACAAGAACGGTGCCCTGCCCATCCTCGCAGCGTGCCTCCTCACCGAGGAGGAGATCCTCGTGCACAACGTGCCGCGCATTCGCGACGTCGACGCCATGCTCGCGATCCTGGCCTCGCTCGGGGTGTCCGTGCGGTGGCGGGACGCGGGCGAGCTCGAGCTCTGCGCCGCCGGCGTCCACCAGGTCGAGATCGATCCCGAGCTGGCCGAGCAGATCCGGGCCTCGTTCCTGCTCGCCGGCCCCCTGCTCGCGCGCTTCGGTCGAGCCGTCATGCCGCCACCGGGCGGGGACGTGATCGGTCGTCGGCGCCTGGACCCGCACCTCGACGCCTTTCGCGCGATGGGCGCCACCGCCGAGTGCGACCGCGAGATCGTGCTCAGTGCCCCGCGAGGATTGCGACCCACCGACGTGTTCATGGACGAGCCCTCGGTCATGGCCACCGAGAACGCGCTACTGGCGGCCGCGCTCACCCCCGGCACCACCGTGATCGGCAACGCCGCCTGCGAGCCCCACGTTCAGGACCTCGCGCGCATGCTCGTCAAGATGGGCGCCGACATTCAAGGGATCGGCTCGAACCTGCTCGCCGTCGGCGGCGCCAAGCGTTTGCATGGGTGCGAGCACCGAGTGGCCCCGGACCACATCGAGATCGGCAGCTTCATGGCGCTTGCCGGCGTCACCGGGGGAGAATTGCGCATCAAGGACACCGTCCCGGGCGACCTACGCATGATCCGCCTCGTGTTCGAACGCCTCGGATTGCGCTCCGAGCTCGATGGCGACGACGTGATCGTGTCCGGGTCCCAAAAACTGGTGGTCCAGTCCGACGTTGGCGACTACAAGAGCAAGATCCAGGACGGTCCCTGGCCGGCATTCCCGGCCGACCTGACCTCGATCGCCGTCGCCCTCGCCACCCAGGCCGAGGGTTCGATCCTCGTGCACGAGTGGATGTTCGAGAACCGCCTGATCTTCACCGACAAGCTGATCCTGATGGGGGCGGACATCGTCATGTGCGATCCCCACCGCGCGATCGTCACCGGACCACGCCGCCTACGCGGGGAGCGCGTCGAGTCGCCCGACATCCGCGCCGGCATGGCGATGCTGCTCGCCGCCCTGTGCGCGGAGGGTCGCTCGGAGATCGGCAACGTCCGCCAGATCGACCGTGGCTACGAGCGCATCGACGAGCGTCTGCGCGAGCTCGGCGCGCGCATCGAGCGGGTGGCCACCGAGCCGGTTCACGTGTAGTAAGTGATTCACCCGATCCCCAGCGGCACGCGTGACGTGCTCCCCGACGAGACGCGCGAGGTGCGCGCCATCACCGATGCCCTGCGCGGTGTCTTCGAGCGTCACGGCTACGGGGAGGTCTACACGCCGGCGCTCGAGTACGAGTCGGTGCTGGCCCGCGGCGGGCACACAGCGCAGGGCGTTGGGTCGGCCGAGGCGCAGCCCGCCTATCGCGTCTTCGACGAGTCCGGCGCGGCGCTCGTCTTGCGCTCGGACATGACGGTCCCGATCGCGCGGGTCGTCGCGACCCGTTACCCGAGCTCGGAGCCGCCCCTGCGCTTTTGCTACCTGGCGCACTGCTATCGCGGCGTGCGCCCCCAGCGCGGACAGCCGCGCGAGCTCCTCCAGGCCGGGATCGAGCTGATCGGCGCACCTGCTCCTGAGGGGACCGCCGAGGCGCTCGGAGTGCTGTGTGCGGCACTCGACACGGTCGGCCTGGAGGGCTATCGCATCGGCCTCGGCGACGCCTCCCTGTTTCCCTCGCTGATGACGGCCCTGGGCGTGTCGGAGCAGGGGCGCGCGCGGCTGCTGGCGGCGCTCGTCTCGCGCGATTTCGTCGGGCTCGAGCGGGAGCTCTCCGACCTCGATCTGGGCGCGCACGAGCGGGAGCTCCTGCTCGAGGTGCCCCAACGCCGCGGCGGACCCGACGTGCTGGCCGCCTCCAATGGAGTGGTGGCAGACGCGGCAGCCAACATGCGTCAGGTCTACGAGCTGCTCGAGCCCCGGGTGGCCGAGCGCGTGATCTTCGACCTCGGCCTCGTGCGCTCCATCGGCTACTACACCGGCGCCGTCTTCGAGGTCTACGACCCCGCGCTCGGCGCTCCGATCGGCGGAGGCGGGCGCTATGACGAGCTGCTCGGGCGCTTCGGACGCTCGCTACCGGCCGTCGGGTTCGCGCTCGGAGTCGACCGCCTGCACATCGCCCTGCTGGGCGAGGAGCGCGGCACCGGAGCCTCATTGTCATGAGCGCCACCAACGGCCTCACGATCGCGGTCCCGCGCGGCGCCCTGTTCAAGGAGACCGTCGAGCTGCTCAGCTCGCTCGGCCTCGACACCTCCGAGCTCTCCTCCAACGATCGCAAGCTCCTGTTCGAGGACATCGGCGTGATCACGATGCGACCCTCCGACGTGCCCACCTATGTGGAGTCGGGCGCGGCGGACCTCGGGATCACCGGCAAGGACGTCTTGCTCGAGCAGGCCGGCCATGGCTCCGCGGACCCCGCCCCACGCGAGGTCTACGAGTTGCTCGACCTCGGCTACGGACGCTGCACGATGGTGCTCGCCAGCAAGGCCGGCCCCGATCCCGCGGCCGAGGCCCTGCGACGTCTCGGTGTGATGAGGGTCGCCACGAAGTACCCCCACATCGCCGCCCGCCACCTCGAGGAGACCGGCAGGCAGGCTGAGATCGTGGAGGTCAAGGGCTCGGTCGAGCTGGCCCCGCTCACCGGGATGGTCGAGGCGATCGTGGACCTCACCGCGACCGGCACCACGCTGCGCGAACACGATCTGATCGTGCGTGAGGAGATCGTCGAGTGCACCGCCCGCCTGATCGCCAATCCCGTGGCCCACAAGCTGCGCGCACCGGAGATCGACAGGCTCTTGGAGCGCCTACGTGCTCGTTGAGCGCGTAGCGCTCGCCGACGCTGAGCCCCAGGGCGCTCCCGGGGCGCTGCTGGCGGCCCACCTACGCCGCAGGATCGGCGGGGTCGAAGGGATCGAAGAGGCGGTCGCCACAATCGTCTCGCACGTGCGTGCCGAGGGCGATGAGGCCGTACACGAGTACACACGCAGCTTCGACACGGAGGGGCAACCGCCACGCGAGCTGTGCGTCCCCGCGCGGGAGCTCGACGAGGCGCTCGAGCAGATGCCACTCGAGGTGGTGGCGGGCCTGCAGGTGGCGATCGCGAACGTCGCACGCGTCGCCGACGCCTCGATCGAGTCCGAGCGGGTTGCGGTCGAGTTGCCCCAGGGCCATACGGTCACGCTGCGCGAGCTGCCCGTCGGGGCCGCGGCCATATACGCGCCCGGAGGCCGTGCCGCCTACCCGAGCACCGTCGTGATGGGAGTTGTGACGGCCCGCGCCGCCGGCGTCCTCGACGTCGCGGTATGTACCCCGCCCGGGCCGGACGGCCAGGCCCACCCGGCGATCCTCGCGGCGTGCAGGCTGTGCGGTGTGGAGCGCGTATACCGAATGGGCGGCGCCCAGGCGATCGCCGCGCTCGCATTCGGGACCGAGTCGGTGGAGCGTGTGGACGTGGTGGTGGGACCCGGCAACCTCTACGTCCAGGAGGCCAAGCGCCGACTCTCCCATGTGGTCGGCATCGACGGCTACGCCGGCCCGAGCGACCTGATGGTCGTTTTCGGCCCAGACGCGGATCCGCGCCTGGTGGCACTCGACCTGATGGCCCAGGCCGAGCACGGCGCCGGCAGCCTCGTCGCCGGTGTGTCGAGCTCGCGCGCGGCACTCGACGCGGTCGCTCTGGCGATCGAGCACGAGGCGGCCGCTTGGGCCGAGCTCGAGCCCGATGCGTGCGTATTGATCGAGACCGCCTCCCCCCGGGCGGCGCTGGAGCTCGCCAACGAGTTCGCGCCCGAGCACCTTCAGCTGGTGGGCGCCGCCGAGCAGGCGCTCGTAGACAAGGTGAGGACGGCGGGTTGCGTGCTGCTCGGGCGCAACGGGGCCACCGCGTTCGGGGACTACACGGCCGGCTCCAACCACGTGCTCCCGACCGGCGGAGCGGCACGCTTTGCCTCGATGCTCTCCCCGCGCCACTTCCGCAGGCGCATGTCGATCGTAGACATCGGCGACGAGGCAGCGGCCAAGCTCGCACGGGCCGGCGCGCCGATCGCCGAGGCCGAGGGCTTCCCGCTGCACGCGCTCTCGATGCGGGCGCGGGCGCCCGAGTCGCCCTCCGACGCGCCGGTGAGCGAGAATGGGTGACATGAACGCCGACCCCGCAACGCCCAGCGGTCGTGCAACCCCGGCCGATCCCCCAACTACGCGCTCGGCCGCCGTCGAGCGCGCCACGGCCGAGACGGACGTGCGCCTGTCGCTCACGCTCGAAGGAACCGGCCGGGGAACGCGCGAGACGGGTGTGGGCTTCCTCGACCACATGCTCGACCTGCTGGCCCGTCACGCGCGACTCGACCTCGACGTACGGGTCACGGGCGACCTACAGACCGGCGCTCACCACACAGCCGAGGACACGGCGATCGTGCTCGGCCAGGCGCTCGACCGCGCCCTCGGCGACCGAGCGGGCATCTACAGGTATGGATACGCGGTCGTTCCGATGGACGAGGCGCGCGCCTCCTGCGTCATCGACATATCGGGGCGTCCGCTCACGGTCTTCGAGGCCGACCTGCCCCCCGGCGCGACAGGCGACTTCGACCACGAGCTCACCGAGGAGTTCTTCCGTGCGCTCGCCAACGCGGCCAAGCTCACCGTGCACCTACAGATTCAGGCGGGCTCAAACGCCCACCACATGATCGAGGCGGCCTTCAAGGCGTTCGCCCGCGCTCTGCGCGAGGCGGTGGCGATCGACCCCACCGAGAGTGGCGTGCCGAGCACCAAGGGCACACTCACCGGATGAGCGACGTTCGTCGATGCTCGAGCGCGACGCCGCCTGCTGGAGGCTAGGCTGACTTACCCCTCATGAACGTGTCTCAGTCCCACACAACCGCGCCCGATCCGCTCGAGGAGCCCGTGGAGATCGCCATCGTGGACTACGGCATGGGTAACCGTCGCTCGGTCGAGAAGGCGCTCGCGCACGTCGGGGCGAGCGTGACCGTCACCAGCGATCGTGAGCGCCTGCGGGCCGCGGCGGGCCTGGTCGTGCCCGGCGTCGGCGCCTTCCCGCGAGGCATGGCCAACCTGCGCGAGCTCGGCCTCGACGAGCTCCTGCTCGAGCGCCTCGCCTGTGGCACGCCCGTGCTTGGGATCTGTCTCGGAATGCAGCTGGCGTTTGAGCGCTCCACCGAGCAGGGCGGCACGCCCGGGCTCGGCGCGATCGGGGGCGAGGTACGCCAGCTGGAGCATGGCTCGCTCAAGCTTCCCCACATCGGCTGGAACGAGGTCGCTTTCATCGCGAGCTCTCCGCTGACAGAGGGGCTGCCCGAGCGCTGCGCGTTCTACCACGTACACTCGTTCGCGCCGGTACCGAGCGCGCCCGAGGACGTCCTCGGGACAGCGGTATATGGCGCCCCGTTCGCGAGCGTGGTGAGCCACGACAGCTTCTATGGGGTGCAGTTCCACCCGGAGAAGTCCTCGGCTGCCGGTCTGCGACTGCTTGCGAACTTCGCGCGCATCTGCACCACCGCCGCGGTGCCTGTCGGCTCGTGAAGCTCTATCCGGCGATCGACGTGCTCGGCGGGAAGGCCGTGCGGCTCGTCAAGGGCGATTTTGACGCCAAGAAGGTCTACGACGAGGACCCGTTGTCGGCAGCTGCGGGCTGGGTGGGAGCTGGGGCGCGCTACCTGCACGTCGTCGATCTCGATGGAGCACGTGCGGGCACGCCTGTGAACCTCCGTCATTTGGAGCGGATCGCGGACGAGTTGGGTGTTCCTGTGCAATTCGGGGGAGGACTCCGCTCGTTAGAGGCAATCGGCGAAGCGATTGAAGCCGGCGCCGACCGTGTGATCCTCGGCACCGCCGCCCTCACCAATCCCGTACTGCTGTTGGAGGCGCTCTGGGAGTGGCCCGGCAAGGTGCTCGTGTCGGTGGACGTTCGTGGCGGACGGGTCGCGACCGCGGGTTGGACCGAGACAATCGACGGCGGCGCGGAGCAGGTCATCGGCGAGCTGGCCGGCAAGGGAGCAAGCGAGCTGGTGTACACCAACGTGGACCGCGACGGGATGCTCGAAGGCCCCGACTTGGAGGAAGTGGCACGTGTGGCCGCGGCCGTGCGGGGCACGTTCGTCTACTCGGGCGGCATCGGCTCGCTCGCCGACCTCGAAGCTCTGGCGAGCCTGGACGCGCCCGCGCTCAGCGGCGTGATCGTCGGCAAGGCGCTGTACGAGCGGCGCTTCACGATCTCCCAAGCCCAGGTCGCGCTGAGCGAGTAGCACGCCCCCAGACCATCTAGGCTGGGCACGTGCACTACAAGCGCGTCATCCCGTGCCTTGACGTCGAGGGCGGTCGTGTCGTGAAGGGCGTCGAATTCCTCGACATCCGCGACGCGGGCGACCCGGTCGAGCTCGCCGCACACTACGACCGCGAGGGGGCCGACGAGCTCGTGTTCCTCGATATCGCAGCGACCCACGAGCGGCGCGAGACGATAGTCAAGCTGGCGCGCAAAACTGCCGATGATGTATTCGTGCCGTTCACGATCGGCGGAGGCATCCGCTCTGTGGCCGATGCCCAGGGAGTGCTGGACGCGGGTGCCGACAAGGTATCGGTCAACTCCGCCGCGCTCGCTCGCCCCGAGCTGATCGACGAGCTTGCGGCGGTGTTCGGAGCTCAGTGCGTGGTGCTCGCCATCGACGCCAAGGCCGTGTCCGGGCGAAACGGCGAAGCGTTCTCGGCAGACGACGATCCTTCCGAGCGCTCGCCCACGGCGGCCGGGGAAGCGCTGCGTTGGGAGGCATATGT
>JBARJU010000029.1:0-3942 GCA_049800435.1 Solirubrobacteraceae bacterium | reverse complement strand
CGGAAGGGATGTGCGGCTGGGGTGGTCGAGTGTCGAGCGAGGCGCGGACGCAAGGGCGAAGACGTGGTGGTGCCACGTCGAGCCCGAGGACAAAGCTTCGCGAAGGCAATCGGCCGCATCCAGACGTGCAGGCCTTCCGGGATAGGCCCTAAGCATGTGCGCCAGCGCCACGCACAGATCTCTCGCGCCGTTTGCACACGTGTCGATCGCGAGCCGAGCCGGCCTGCTCATCTCGGGATCGTCGTGCCCACCGACAAGCCCGTCTTGCTATGTCGCGAACACCCGGTTGGGGACCGTCTCGTCAGCCAACGTGTCGAATGCCACGAGCTTGCCGTTGTCGTTGTAGGTCAGAACATCGGCGCTCTCGACAGGCTCTCCGTCTAGATACGCGGTTGTGAGCACAACCACCTTGTCGCCGTCCGCGATGAAGTCATGCGGCTCGGTGCGAAAGCCCCCGCTCAGGAACCTGCCCCACAGCTCGCCCACCGCCTGCTTGCCTCTGTGTGTCCCGCTCAGCGAGTTCTCGCCACGCACCGTCCACTCGATCGAGTCGTCGATCTCTCGCATCGCGCCCTCGGCGTCCCCACTGCTGAAGGCGGCGTAGGCGGCCCGTGCGGTCTGCTTGTTCTCCTGTGCGCTCATGGTGGTTCCTTTCCGCGGTATTGGTGTGATGAGCGTCCGCTTTGATAGCGGGCAGGCCCGCGAGCGGGCCAAGCCAGGCCCGCCCACTGTGTGCGGACTCGCGCCCGTAGCGGCTGCGTCACCGGAGTCGAGTCGGTATCGGCGTCGGTATCGGTGCGAGCGCTACCTCGATTGGTGTACCCGAGGGGCGCCGATCCCATGTGTTGGCGCTTGGCGATACCTCCGATGTGCCCACTACGCTCTATGCCATGGCCTCAGAGCCCGACCAGCGAGTTGCGGTCATAGACCTTGGCTCCAACTCATTTCGGATGGTGGTGTTCGCCGTGCGCGGCGCGTCGTGGGAGCGCGAGGACGAGCTCTCCTGTGCAGTGCGCATCGGCGAGGGACTCGCGTCCACCGGACGCCTCGGCGAGGCGGCGATCGGGCGCGCGCTGCATGCGCTCGACAGCTTTACCGAGTTGTGCTCGCGCCACGACCTGGGCGGACATTCGATCGACGCCGTGGCCACGAGCGCGATCCGGGACGCCGAGAACGGGGAGGAGTTCCTCGAGCGGGTGCGCCTACGCACCGGCCTCGAGGTGCGCATCCTCAGCCGGGAGCAGGAGGCCCGTTACGGATACCTGGCAGCGGTCAACTCCACGACGCTCAGCGACGGATGCGTGCTCGATCTCGGTGGGGGCTCGCTACAGCTTGTACGAGTCGCCGGGCGACTGGCACGCGAATCGGGCTCGTGGAGGCTCGGCGCGGTACGCATGACAGAGCGCTTCCTTGCCGCCGAAGGGCCTGCCAAGCGCGGTCAGCTCAAGGCGCTCGCCGCGCACGTCTCGCGCAAGCTTGAGCGCGCACCGTGGCTCATCGCCGCCGGCCCGCGCCTGGTGGGGCTGGGCGGGACGATTCGCAACCTGGCGGCCGCCGCGGAGCTTGCGGCAGGCCTGCCCTCCGACGAGGTGCAGGGCTTCGTGATCGAGCAGGCCACGCTGGATGAGCTCGTGGGACGGCTCGCCGCGCTGCCGGCCGCAGAGCGCGGCAGCGTGCCTGGCATCAAACCCGCTCGCGCCGACATCGTGCTCGCGGGAGCCGTCGTGATCCGGACGGTGATGAGCCACGGAGGCTTCTCCACGCTCGAGGTGACCGGAGCCGGTCTGCGCGAGGGCATCTTCTTCGAGCGCCAACTCGTCAGCCGGCAATTGGACGCTGTGCTCGCTTCGTCCAACGTTCGCGCAGCCTAATCCAAGAGCCCTTGGGACGCACCGGCGCCGATAGCGCGCGCTCGCGCCCGGCGCAGTCGAACAGCACAAGCTGGTTCGGCGAGGATTTGGGACCTTGCCACGCGGTGGCGGGCACCTCTCGGCAGGCGCGCAGCGTCGCCTTGGTCGCGAGGTTGCCTCCGCGCGAAGCGTATGCGCCGCCGAGTAGCACATAGCGTGCCCACCCGTGTGCCACCAGACGCGCCAGGGCGGGACCGTCGAGGGCGGGGTCGGTGCCGCTGTAGCCGGCCATGGCGGCGGCAGGCAGGCCGAGCAACATCAGCGGTGCGGCGGTCGGCGCGGCGTCGGTGAGCACGGCCCAGCGCGTGCCGGGGCGGTGCGCGCCGACATAGCGAATCAGGTTGAGGTCTACGTGCAACGCGCGGGCGTTGACGCCGACGTAGCCGTCCCCACTTGCCTGGTGGGGCCCGGCCGCCGGAAAGGTGCCCTGGACCGGTGCGAGCCAACTCGTGGCCGCATAGGCAGCGGGTGCGATCAGCAGTGTGCACAGCAAGAGCGCCATTGCCGGAGCGGCGAGCCGACGCGCCGCCATCGCGACCGTGGCGAGGATGGCGCCACCGATCAATGGGGGCAAGAACCAGTGCATGTAGTGCTGATAGTCGAGGATCGCCACTTGGACCGCCACCGTCGCCCCTACCGCACAGGGGAGCAGCACCAGGCGCCAGTCGCGATCTCGCGCGAAGCACGTGAACGCGAGCGCCCCCGCAGCGATCATGGCCGCGGCGTCTGGCGCGAGCGCCGAGATGTAGTAGGGGTGGACAATGCCTTTGGAGAAGCTCAAGACCGCTACCTGCGCGAGCAGCCAGCCGCCGAGCACGATCAGCACCGCCAGGCGCGGATCGCCGCGCGTGCGCTCGCCGCTCAGCAGGAGAAGCCCGAACGCGAGCATCCCGATGAGCGCGAACGGGAGCATCCATGCCCCCTGGTCGGCCAGTCGCGATTCGAACAGTCTCAAGGGTCCGGTCGCGCCGCCGAAGGAGATCGGATTGCGCAGCCTGCCGTTGGCCAGGACCGGGCTCGGGACCCCAACGACAGGCCCTCGCCGCGCGCCTCGGAGGGCCGCGCCAGCGCCTGGCGAGGGGCGTTGTGGGCGCGTATGGCCGGCCCCATGGCGAGTCGCGACATGGCGTGCGGAGCGATTGTGCACCGGGGGCAGCCGGGCGCCTTCGCCGCGGGGCACCTGGCCCGGGCCACCCAACTCGCCTTCGACGCGACCGAAGCCGTTGTAGCTGAACGTGAGCCCGAGCTCGCTGTTGTCGGTGGAGCTGCCCACAAACGGACGTTGCGAGGCTGGTGTTAGTTCGACAACGGCTATCCACGAGAACGAGCCAATAGCCACAACCAATCCCGCCACCAACAACATCCCGCCGCGCCTGAGCAACGATCCCGGGGCACACAGCAGATAGGCAAGCGCGATCCCCGGCACGATCAGGTAGGCCGCGAGCGTCTTCGTGTTGAACGCGAGCCCGACGAGCACCGCGCACGCGAGTAGCCAACGCCAGCGGCCGTCCTCGATCGCGTTCAGGGCTGCCGCGCAGGCGAGCAGCATCAGCAGGATCAGCAGAGGGTCGACGCCGTTGTCGCGCGATACCGCCACGAACGACGGGAACACGGCGAGCGCCAGCGCACCCGCCAGGCCGGCTCCCGGACCCAATCGCCGCGCCAGCACCCGGTAGAGCACCGCCACGGCGAGCGTCGAGAGGATCGCCTCTGGCAAGAGCAGGCTTAGCGGGGAGAAGCCGAACAGCTCGGCGCTCGCGCCCTGCACCCACACGCCGAGTGGGGGCTTGTCGATCGTGACGAGCCCGCCCGGATCGAACGACACGAACAGAAAGTTGTGCCAGGAGCGCAGCATCGACCGCACGCCCGCTGAGTAGAACGTGTTGGCGTACCCGTTTTGGGCAAGCTTGTGGGTGTTCAGCACCACCGACAGGGCGAGGATGCCGGTGAGCGCGATGTGGTGCGGGCCGGCACGCTCGAGCAGCGAGCGTCGCGAGCGTGGCCCCGCGATCGGGGACGCGCCCGCCGGCGC
>JBARJU010000028.1:0-10982 GCA_049800435.1 Solirubrobacteraceae bacterium | reverse complement strand
CGGAAGGGATGTGCGGCTGGGGTGGTTGAGTGTCGAGCGAGGCGCGGACGCAAGGGCGAAGACGTGGTGGTGCCACGTCGAGCCCGAGGACAAAGCCTCGCGAAGGCAATCGGCCGCATCCAGACGTGCAGGCCTTCGGGGATAGGCCCTGAGTCCAAGCGACACTCGCCATCGCGCGAGGAGCCGACCGTGACGCCAGGACCTCAGGCGCGTGGGCCCGGTGCGATCTCCTCGCCGGCCAACAGACCGACCGACGCGAGCCTCTCGAGCGCACCGGCCACATCCTCGACGGGCGTCCCAACAGCCAGCGCAAGCTCACCGCGATCGCGTGTCCCGTCGAGCAGCGGGAGCAGTCTCGGCTCCAGCTCGTCCTCCAGGCGCACGTTGCCGTGCAACAGCGAGCTGACCGCCGACAGCCCTGCTGCATGTTGGGCCCTTGCCAGCGAGCTCGCCATCGGGCGCTCGCCAGCCTGGTTGACGAGCGGCGGCCCGCACCCCTGGAGCGTCACGATCCGCGAGAGGTGGGCTTGCAGGAGCACGCTGCACAGCCGCGCGACAACCAGCTCGCGTGGAGCCTGGGGGCCGGCGGCCTCGCTTGCGTGCACGAGCAGCGTGGCAAAATCGACAGACTGCGGCCACGCGTCGGCCAGCGCCCGCATGATCGCGATCGCCAGTGGCTCGGTGGTGGTCATCGAGAAGCCCTCGGGGGTCACGTAGGTCTCCGCGTCCGACTCCGCGACGGGCGCGGCGTCCATGCTCCCTGGCGTGTTCTCCGCCGAAGAACGCCCCCCCTCCCCCAAATCCGACTCGCCCTCCTGAAGCCGCGCCGTTGAGGCGATCCACAAGCGCTGGATCTCACTCTCCTGGAGCACCCGGCTCACGGGGGCCTGCTCGTGGCAGAGCAGCGTCTGGCGGAACATGCGGTTCTTGAAGAAGTCGAGGTACTGCTCGCGCACCAGCACGTCGTCGGGCAGCCCGGCCATCAGGCGCCCGGCGCTCTCTGGGACCTCGCGCATCTGACTCTCGAACAGGTCCGCCTCCGCCAGGAACGCGAGCCGGTGGTGAGCCGCGTGCTCCATGAACTCGTGGAAGTAGAACGGCGTCGATATCTCGGCCAGGTCGTCGTGGAAGAGCAGGGCGTCGGAGTAGCGCAGCATGCGTTCCATGTGCCCGCGCAACACCTGCGCATACGGCGAGGGCTCCTCGATCGCGACGATCGTCTGCATCAACTCCTGGGCAGCGGCAAGCTTGCGCTCAGGGTCCTCGATGTCGCGCACGTGGTAGCCGAGGATGTCGCGCGCCATGTCGCGCAGGTAGCTGCCCGGATAGGCGTTGTAGCTAATGTATGCAACCCCCATCGGCTCCAGCCGTTGCCGCACGCTCGCCAGCAGCGCCACCCGCACTCGCGGCGGAATCCACGAGTACACGCCGTGGGAGAGGATGTAGTCGAAGCCGCCATCCAGCTCTCTGCTTTCAGGCAGCGCTTCGATGTCCAGGCAGCGCAGCTCAACGTTGTCGAGGCCCGCGGCGCGCGCAAGCTCGTTGCCGCGCTCGACGGCGCTCGCGGCGGCGTCGATCCCGATGAGCGTCGCTCCGGGCAGGGCTTGGGCAAGCGACAGCACGTTGCCCCCGTCTCCACACCCAAGCTCGAGCACCCTGCTGCGCGCCGCGGGCGTGGGTCGCAGGCCGAACAGCCTCGCCACCGCCTCCAAGCGGGCGGGGTGGGTTGCGGGGTAGGCGTATCCCGGATAGGCCAGCCGCTCGTACGCCTCGCCCTGGGAGGGCGCCGCGCTCATCGACACCTGGCGCGCCCCGGTGGGGACGGCCCGATGCCCCTCTCCGGCTCAGACCGCCCGCCCCTCGGCGCCGACCGCGCGACCCCCGCGGGAATCAGAGCTTCAGCGTGTTGCCGACGTTGACGCTCACGGTCTGCCCTGTTTTGCCTTTGGAGTCGTAGAAGGTCTCCTTGCACTTCTGGAACGCGAAGCTCACCTGCTCGGTGGGGGCTTCCTTGCTGGAGGACCCATCCTGCACGCCAGAGATCAACACGTCCTGGAACTCGAACTTGAGGTAGGTCTTCTGCTCGCCGCCAGCCTTGCGCGCGAAGGACAGCACGGCGTCCTTGATGTGCTTGCCGGTGGCTGCAGCCTGGAACAGCAGCGGCGAGGACTTGTCGAGCTTCTTGGTGATCGAGAAGCTCTGGATCGACACCTTGCCGGCGCCACCGCCGCCGCCCGACGCTTGCGTGCCTCCCTGGGCGCTCAGCGCGAATCCATCGATCGCGATCTCGCCCTTGTGGTCCTTGTCGGTGGACTCGCCCTTGATGCCGTCCAGCTTCAGGAAGGTGCTGCCGTTGCCGCTGATCCCGAACGTCGTTCCGCCGATCAGGGGCGCGCCGGGTGCGCCTGGTGTGCCCGGGGCGCCCGCACCGCCGTTTGATCCGGGCGTGCCGGGGAGGCCCTGCTGCCCCGTGACACCCTGAGGTCCGGGGGGACCCTTCTGGTTCCATGTGATCGGGCTCTCTTCCGTCTGGCATGCATCGGCGACGTCAGGCACCCCCTTGGGGGCCGTCGCCGCCGGATCCAGCACGCGCAGGGCGCCGGGGGGCTCAGTGACGCCGTTGATCGTGATGTTCCCGCGGAAGCCGTCAACGTTGGGCGCCGGGCTCGCGTAGCAGCCAGCGATCGTCCCATCGCTTCCGACAACCGATCCGACGGCCACGGCCGCCCCCGCCCCAAGCGCCGCCGCCGTGGGCAGCGCGATCTGAAGCGCTCGTTTCGACCGCTTCATCCGCTGCACCGCCTGCGCTATCCGGCTTGCCTCTTCCGCGCTCATGCCCACCTGCTCCCGAGTCTCGCCCTGGTCGCGACGAGCGCGCCTCGCTGTCGCCTGTTGCGCGATACCAAACCAGAAGGCCCGGACGCTGTCAAGGAGATTCGACGTTTGTTAGGCCACAACCTCCACGCCAACCAGATCCGCCGCGTCCATGCTGCCCGGGGTCTCCAGCGCAAGCACCGCGTCGAGAGCGGCGATGGCGACCGCTAGCTGATCGAGGTCGGGCTCGCGCGTTGTGAGCAGTTGTAGCTTCAAGCCGGGCCACATGATCGCTTTGACCCAGCGCCGGTTGCGGTTGCGCCCGGCGAACTTGATGATCTCAAACGAGATCCCCGCGATGATCGGCACACCGAGCACGCGCGAGGCGACCAGCAGGTACCAGGCGGGCAGACCGACGGCGCCGAATACGAAGATCGACACAACCATCACGATCAGCAGAAAGCTCGTGCCGCAGCGCGGGTGCAGGCGCGAGAAGCGCTGGGCGTTCTTCGGCGTCAGCGGCAGACCGGCCTCGAAGCACGAGATCGTCTTGTGCTCGGCGCCGTGATACTCGAACACCCTGCGCAGATCCTTGATGCGTGAGAGCAACACCATGTAGCCGAGGAAGATCGCGGTCCTCACGATCCCCTCGACGATCCAGAACAGCGCCGAGGAGTGCAGTTGGCCCTTGACGAGACTCGTCAGGCCGAGGGGCAGCAGGAAGAACAGCCCGATCGCGAAGATCAGCGCGATAACGATCGTCCCAGCCCAGATGCCGGCGCCGATTTCCTGCGCGTCCTCCTCGGACTCGCCCTCCGGCAGCTGCGCGTTGGCTGAGATGCCGAGCGCCTTGAAGCCGATCGCCAGCGACCCGCCGAGCGCGACGATCCCGCGCAGGATCGGGATTCGCAGCCAGCGGTGGCGCACGAGCGCGGAGGTCAGCCCAAACGTGGTTACTTCGATCTCGCCGAGCTCCTCCAGCTGCCCCGCATCCTCCTCTCGGCTGAGCTCTCCCTCCCGCGCGAAGCCCACCTCCAGCGCATGAGAAACATCTCGCGGGCCGGGTGCGCCGTTGTGCGATCCGCTCTCGCTCCGCGCCACGCCGGGGGCACGCAGCGGCTTGCGCACCGCCACCGCCCAGTTGCGCACGCCGCGCATCATTACTCCCTCGAGCACCGCCTGCCCGCCGAGCGGCGCGTCGCGCTGGGCGGTCAACTCCCCGTCGGGGAGTTGAGACACGGCCCCGCTGTCCGGGGGTCGCGTCGCGTGCGCGATCGCGGACGCCTGGAGATTGCTGGCCTGCACCCTCCCACCGGCACCCGGTCGAGAGGACATCGTCTTACTGAGGGCGTGCCTGGGCCTGAGTGCCGGACCCAGCGCTGCGCTGACGGCCCTTGGCAACCCGGCGTTGGAAGCGCTCGACGCGTCCACCTGTGTCTATGAGCTTCTGGCGGCCCGTGTAGAACGGGTGGCAGTTGGAGCACACCTCGACGTGGATCTCGTCCTGGGTGGCATGCGTCGTGAATTCGTTGCCGCACATGCACCGCACGTGCGCCTCGACGTAGTTGGGGTGGATCTGCGCCTTCATCGTCCTGGCATTCTAGCGACCGCCGAGCGGCTCTGGGGACAGGCCCTCCGATTGCTTGCATACATGTCGCTTGCTTGAGAGGAGCGACATGTACGCGACCGCGAGGTTGTACGTCAGCCGACCGGCGCCGCGGTCGTCGGCGGCGCCTGCGTGACCTGCCCGGAGAGCGTCGGCTGCAAGCAGCGCTGGGTGTGCAGTTCGGCGCGCTTGATCACGTGCCCCCTCTCTCCCAGCCAGCGGAAGCGCACCACCGCACGGTAGGCGGCGGGGGCGGTGAGGTTGGTGACCTGCTTGACGTACTTATAGATCTTCACGCCCGATTCGGAGGGGTGCCACACCCCGAAGCCCGGGGCCAGCACGGTGTGGAATTCTCTATCCCCGCGCATACGCTGCTGGAGTTCGATCCGCATGCCCATCCGCTGAGTGGTATTGGTGGCGGTCATCTGCGCTGTGAACGTGGCGGAGCGTTCGGCCTGCACGGTCGAGGTCGCGCACTGTTCGATCGTCACGGACGCGGTCCCGTCGCTAGGCACGATCGCGATCGCGATCGTGCCACGCGGATGCACGCCTTGTGCGAGGGCGACCTGCGCGCACGCTAGTAGTGCCAGCGCGCACGTCAGCATCAGCGCCGCCTGCACAGCCCGAGTGGGTTTGAACGTCGTCCTTGCCATTCACAAGCCTCTAACACCAGGAAGCACGGTTCGTTTCGGCGCGGCTGGCGCCGCGCCGAAGATAGTTGGGGGACCAGGGCCGGGTTTCGGCGCTTCAGGTGATCTGATAGAGGGGGCCGTCGCCCCCCTCTGGGGTGGTGAGGCGTCCGCCCTTGGCGGTGATGGCTCCGCACTGCACGCAGTTGGTGTAGTTGACGATCACGTCGACGTCACCGGATTCGTCCCCACCCTCCCCGTCCTCGGGAATCTCGTACACCCCGGCGGGACACATCCAACGCCATGTCTCGGCGATCTCACGTGGGACGTGCTTCTGCACGCGGATGTGGTTGGGAGCGTCGTCGCGAGTGGCATTGCCCGTGATGAACACCGAGGAGAGCTTGTCGAACGTGTACTTGCCGTCCGGCTTGGGATAGCTGTCCTTGGTCTTGCCGATGAACATCGGCTGGGCGTCGTTGCGGTGCAGCGTCCAGCGGCCGCCGGGGAAGCGCCCTTTGCTGGCGATCATCATGTTGATGATCGGACCGCCCTTGATGAGACCCTTCTGGAACGGCTGGCGCGTATTGCGCTGTTCCCACAGGTCTTTGCCGATGATCGACTCCTCGACCGCCTGCTCGTAGGGCTCGAAGCTCGTTTCGCCACGCTTGAGTGCGGCGTAGATCGCCTCGGCGGCGAGCATGCCCGACTTGATTGAGTAGTGAACGCCCTTGAGCGACGCGAGGTTGACCATGCCGCCCGCATCCCCGACGAGCAGGGCGCCGGGCATCGAGAGCTTGGGCATCGCCCAGTAGCCGCCGGCGGGCAGCGCCTTGGCGCCCCACGCGACGCGCTCACCGCCCTCGAGGATGCCTCTAACCAGCGGGTGGGTCTTGAACTCCTGCAGGAGGTCGTGGGCGGAGGTGGTGGCATCGGCATAGTCGAGGTCGACCACGAAGCCGATCGAGACGAGATCCTCGCCCGTCTTCTCGTCCTTCATCGGGTACATCCACGAGCCGCCGATCTGGTGGTACTTGGTGGAGATCTTCAGGGGCCAGGCGAGGATCGTGTGAATCACGCGGTCAAGCGGCTTGGGGACCTTCCAGACCTCCTTGACGCCGAGCTCCCACACCTGCGGCTCGCGGCCCTCGGCGAGGTCGAACTCGCGGATCGCGGCGCCCGTGATGTGGCCCCAACAGCCCTCGGCCAGCACGGTGGCCTGCGCCTTGATGTCGGTGCCGGGCTCGAAGTTGCCGAGTGGCTCGCCCTCCTTGCCACGACCCTTGTCACCCGAGCGCACGCCCACAACGCGGCTCCCCTGTGCCCCGGATGGGGCATCGACGACGAGCTGAGTGGCCGAGGTCTCGGTGAGGATGTATGCGCCTGCCTCCTCGGCCACGCGCTGCTGGAAGCGCGCGAGGGCGGAGACCGAGATGACCTCGTTGCCGTGATTGCGCTGCGGTGGTGGCGGCGGGATGCGCAGCTTGGTTTTGCCGCTTGGGAGGACATAGATCGCCTCCTTCTTGACCTCGCCGAACGCGAAGCCCTCCTCGCGCCACTGCTCGCGGGTCATGTCCGGGAACAGTTCTTCAAGCGGACCGGGACGCATGACCGCGCCCGAGAGGTTGTGCCCGCCGCAGGTCTTTGCCTTCTCGACGACCGCCACCGGCACTTCACCGAGGCGCTCCATCGTCTCAGGATCGTCAGCGAGCAGTTGCAGCAAACGATTGGCGCACGCCAGGCCGGCGGTCCCCCCGCCGACAATGACCACCCCTACCTCGATCAGCTCGTCCTCGGGGTCGAGCCCGCGCTTGACGAACTCCTTCTGGGGGTCCACGGGCGGCGGGAAGGCCGCAGGGACGACCTTGCCGTTTCGAGAGCCGTTATGGCCGGACATTGTTCACTCGGCCTTCTTGGCCTTTACGGCCTCGGTGAGCTTGGGCAGGATCTTGTTGAGATCGCCCACGATCCCGAGGTCTGAGAATTCGAAGATCGGCGCGTTCGAGTCCTTGTTGATCGCGACGATGTTCTCCGAGGACTGCATCCCGACCTTGTGCTGGATCGCGCCGGAGATGCCCGCCGCGAGATACAGCTTCGGCGAGACCGTCTTGCCGGTCTGGCCGATCTGGGCCGCATAGGGGTACCAGCCGGCGTCCACGACCGCGCGGGTCGCCGCGACGGCCGCGTTGTTGCCAAACGCCGCCGCCAAGTCCTCGGCGAGCTGGAAGCCCTCGGCCTTGCCGAGGCCGCGTCCGCCGGCGACGAGGATCGAGGCGCCCTCGATGTCGACGTCCGCGCCGCGCTGTTCGCCGCGCGTGACCATCGTGGCCTGCTTGGCGTGCTCGCTCAGCTCGAAGCTGAGCTGCTCGACGGGAGCAGCGCCAGCGCCGCTCTCTTTGATCTCGAACGCGTTTAGGCGCCCGATCACAATGCCCACATCGGAGCGGTACTTGATCTCCGAGATGGCCGAGTCGCCGAGGATCGGACGCTCTGCTATCAGCTCGCCCCCCTCCGCACGCACGGCGGTGACCTCCATCGCCACGCCGGCTCCAAGCCTTGCGGCGAGGCCGGCGCCGATCTCGAAGCCGAGCAGGCCACCGCCGAACAGGGCATAGGAGTAGTCGCCGCCCGAGATCGCCGCGCCCATAGCGTCGACGACCGGCTGGGCAAGCCCTTCGGGGCCCTCGGCGACGAGCACCTTGGCGGCGCCGTAGTTGCCGAGCGTGGCCGCCAGGTCCTGCGGCACGCCCTCGCCCACGAGGATCGCGTGCGCCTCGCCGCCCAGCTCGGCGGCGAGCTTGGCGCCCTCGGAGACGGCGCCCAATGAGTTCTTGTTGATCGCGCCTTCGTAGTGCAGCGCGTAGACCAGGATGTTTGACATGTCTTTGTCCCTTAGCCTTTCGTGGTCTATATGAGCTTGCGCTCGTCGAGCCAGGACACGATCTTTTCGACCGTCTCGGCGGTGTCTTCGTCCTCGATGATCTCGCCCGCGGCCTTCGCCGGCGGAGCCTTCGCGGCGACCCACTGGGCGGCGGAGTTCTCGCCGCCCACCTTGGAGGCGTCGACGCCGACGTCCGCGGCGGTGACCGTGTCGAGCGGCTTCTTCTTGGCGCCCATGATCGCCTTCAGCGAGGGGTAGCGCGGCTCGTTGATGGCGTCGCCCACGGAGATCACCGCCGGCAGCTTGATCTGGACCGTGTCGTAGCCGTACTCGGCCTGGCGCTCGCAGCGCAAGGAGTCGGTGGCGACGTCCATCTTGATGACCTGGGTGAGCGAGGGCATGCCGAGATGCTCGGCGACAACCGCGCCGATCGTGTAGCACTCGCCGTCGTCCGACTGCTGGCCGAGCAGCACGAGGTCGGGTTTCTCGCGCTGAAGGGTCTGCGCCAAGGCGTAACCGGTGGCGGCGACGTCGGAGCCCGCGACCGCGGGGTCTGAGAGATGCACCGAGCGGTCCGCGCCAAGCGAGACTGCCTTGTGCAGTGCGCGCACGGCGCTCTCCGGGCCCATGGTCACGGCCACGATCTCCTCCACGGGGGCGATGCCGCCCTCGCGAACCTGCATCGCAGCCTCGATGGCGTGCGTGTCATACGGGTTGAGGTTCTTCTCCCCGCTGCGGTCCATGCGCCCCGTCGAGCTGTTGATGCGCTTCTCGACGGCGGCGTCCGGGACCTCCTTCACCAGGACGCAAATCTTCATTCAGCTACTCCTTGAGGGATGTCGATGGGGCAATCCTACCTGAGTTGACTGACGAGTCAATCAGGCAGCCGAGCAGGTCGTGGCCCGCGACGGCGAGGCGCGGACATCGACACTTTTTATGCGATTGACAATAGTGGCTACTATTTGTAGTTACGATAGTAGTTAACAGAAAAAGACAATACGAACACACGCTCAGCCGGCCTGACGGGCGCCGGTGGCCTCGCGGATGAAATCGACGATCGCCTGCGTCGGCGCGCCCGGTGTGAACACCTCGGCCACACCGAGGCTCTTGAGCTCGGGGATGTCTTCGGCGGGAATCGTCCCACCAACCGTGACGACGACGTCGTCGATCGACTGCTCGTGCAAGAGCTGAACCACGCGCGGAACGAGCGTCATGTGGGCGCCCGAGAGGATCGAGAGACCCACGGCGTCGGCGTCCTCCTGGATCACGGTCTCGACGATCTGCTCCGGGGTTTGGTGCAGTCCCGTGTAGATCACCTCCATGCCCGCATCGCGCAACGCCCGCGCGATGATCTTCGCGCCGCGATCGTGGCCGTCCAGCCCGGGCTTGGCGACGACAACGCGGATCTTGCCCCTCGTGGGGGTGTCCGAGGACATCGCCTCAGACCCGCAGGATGACCGCGTCGCCCTGCCCGCCACCGGAGCAGATCGCAGCGCAGCCGAGGCCGCCACCGCGGCGGCGCAGCTCGTGGACGAGCGTTCCGAGGAGGCGCGCGCCGGTGGCTCCGATCGGGTGGCCGAGGGCCACGGCTCCGCCGTTGACGTTGACCCGGTCCTCCTCGATCCCCAGCATGCGAATCGAGTTGAGCGTGACCGAGGCGAACGCCTCGTTGATCTCCCAGACATCGATGTCCTCCGCTTTCAGGCCGGCCAGCGCAAGCGCCTTTTGAGCAGCCGTAGCGGGGGTGCGCGCCAGATAGGCGAAGTCATCGGCGGACTGCGCGTGAGCGACGATCTCAGCCAGGGCCTCCTTGCCGTTAGCGGAAGCCCACTCATCCGAGGTGACCACGAGCGCGCAGCCGGCGTCGTTGACGCCGGGGGCGTTGCCGGCGGTATGGGAGCCCTCCTTGCCGACCAGGCCGGGGAGCGAGGCAAGCTTCTCCAGGGAGGTGTCGCGGCGCGGGCCCTCGTCGATCTCGACAACCGTGTCCGGGTGGGTGGGCCCCTTACGGCTCTTAACGGTGACCGTGACTATCTCCTCAGCCAGGCGGCCCTCATCGGTGGCCTTCAAGGCGAGCTCATGCGAGCGCAACGCCCAACGGTCGAGGTCTGCGCGGGTGATCTCGAGCTCATCGCCGACCTCGGTGGCCTCGACGAACATCTGCTTGCCCGAGAACGGGTTGGTGAGGCCGTCGTGGACCATCGCGTCGAGCGCCTTGACGTCGCCCATGCGGAAGCCGAAGCGCGCGCCCGGCAAGAGGTAGGGGGCCTTGGACATCGACTCCATGCCGCCGGCGACGCCCACCTGGACATCGCCCGCGCGGATCGCCTGGTCGAGGATCACAGTGGCGCGTATGCCCGAGGCGCAGACCTTGTTGATCGTCTCAGAGGAGATCTCCTTGGGGATACCGGCCTTGATCTGGGCCTGGCGCGAAGGAATCTGGCCCTGGCCGGCCTGCAGGACTTGGCCCATGACGACGTGCTCGACCTGCTCGGGCTCGACGCCCGAGCGCTCCAGGGCAGCCTCGATCGCGACAGCTCCGAGCTCGGTGGCTTCGAGCGTGGACAAGCCTCCTCCCATCTTGCCGATGGGTGTGCGCGCGGCGCCGAGGATCACGGTCTTGGGCATCGAGGCGATTCTCCTGAGGTTGAGGGCATGGCCAGCTTGCGGCCCGAGAATCGCAATCCTACTGAGCCACCCCTTGCGGGTACGTGACGATCGGCACAGGCACATCCTCACGCGCGCGTGGGGGCCTCGCAAAAGACCACACCCCACACAGGACACACCCGCACGCGCGCGCGGGGGTCTCGCAATTGACACACGCAACTGACACACGCAATTGACAGACACACACCACACAGAGACCACACGACACACACCACACAGAGACGAGCTATAACCGAATGTTGTGGACGGCGTTGAGGGGAAAGGCGGCGTACCTTCCCGGTTGTTGAAGACCGAAGCCGGTGATGGCCGGCAGGAAGGCACGCCATGACGAATGTTCGCAGGCTCCCCGTCGGGGAGGGCAACGAGGAGATCACGCTCGCGCTCGATG
>JBARJU010000027.1:0-3435 GCA_049800435.1 Solirubrobacteraceae bacterium | reverse complement strand
CCCTGGCACGCCGCTCGAAGGCGAGCTCGGCCTCGAAGTCGGCGTCGTCGCCATGCGCGAACGTAACGGGACCGTCGTGCTCGAGCATCGCGATGAACGCATCGACGATTTCCGCATCGAGTTGGCGCCCGGCAACCCTGCGCAACTCGGCGATCGCGTCCTGAGGGGTCATCGGCGAGCGGTAGGAGTCGCGTGCGGTAAGCGTGTCATAGACGTTGCACACCGCGAGAATCCGCGATGCGAGCGGAATCTCGTTGCCGATCAGTCCAGCCGGATAGCCGCTGCCGTCGACGTTCTCGTGGTGATAGAGGATCGCGTCGGCCACCGGCCCGTAGCCGTCGAGGCGCCCGACGAGCGTGGCTCCCTCCTGAGGATGGCGCCGCACGACCGCCCAGTCCTCATCGGAGAGGATCTCGGCGTGGAGGATGCGATCGGGGAGTGCGAACTTGCCGATGTCGTGAAGCAGCCCGGCCGTGTGGGCGAGGTCCTGGTCGGCCTCGTCGCAGCCCATCTCGCGCGCCAGAGCCCGCGAATAGCGGGCCACGGCGGCCGCGTGACGCGCCGTCATGCGATCGCGTAGGGCGAGCGTCTCAACGAGCGTCACGAGCACGCCCAGCTGCATCGAGGCGAGTCGCACCGAGCGAGCCTCGAGCTGCTCCGCGCGATCCTCCGAGCGCAACAGCGCGCGAGCAAGGTACTGGAAGATCAGGATCACCACCACCACGCCGACGAGCGCGGGATAGCCGAGGTTGGTATAGGCCACGGCGAGGATTGCCGCCAGGATCGCGACCGCGAACTGTCCTGGGAGCATCGGGACGAGCAGGGTGCGCACCTGCGTTATGAGCCCACGCCCCAGAAGCACCCGCTTCTGGACCGCGATCAGGGCGAAGTTGACGACGTTGGTGATCAGGAACGCCCCAAACACGACGAGCGCGAAGGTCACGCTGCGCGTGGTCGCCTGTACGGCCTGGTCGTGGACGTTGCCGACGGAGATTCTCACCAGAACCCCGCCCAGGAGCGCAAACGCGACATAGGTGGCGGCGTTGGACAGGCACACCGCCGGGCTCGGACGGCGGGAGAGCGAGTCCGCGGAGATCGCGACGATCGCGATCGCCACAGCGGGCGCGGGTCCCAGCAGCGTCATGGCAAGCACGAGCGCCACGAATCCCGCCGAGAGGCTCTGGCTTCCCACGGTCAGCTCGAGCCGCTCGCCGAGCACGCTCAGCACGAGCAGCAGGCCGACCAGCTCGAGGGGGCTCCAGTCGGCGCTCGTGGACATGAGCACGGCCGCGCCCAGGCATCCGACCAAGAGCAGGGCCTGGGTCGCGTTGTAGAGCAACTCGCTTCGTCGCCGAAGGATGTCGATGGCGGAGATGCGCATGGCGTTGTAGTACTTAACGGCCGACATGGAGTCGTACTTAAGGAGCGTTGGACCAGGCCCGGATCGCGGTGGGTGGCATTGCGGACGGCGGCTCGACACGACGCCGGCACGGCGCCCACAGACGCTCGCGCCATAGGCGCCCAGCGCCGCCGCCTACTGGGTTGTGGTCGCCAGGCTCGGCTCGGTTGCGAAAGCCGTCTGGTCGTCCACTCCCGTGCGCAACTCGCTGGTCGGCAGCCGCAGGAAGGCGATTGTGGCGAGTGTGGCGACGATCCCCGCCACCGCCATCGCGGCGCGCGGAGAGCTCAGCGCGGCGATGGTTCCCCCAAGGATGAACCCGATCGCGGGACAGAGCGCGTTCAGCGAGCCGACCGCGCTCATCAAGCGACCGTGCAACGCCGACGGTGTGAGCTGCTGGACCGCGCTGATGAGCGACGGCCATTGGATGCCGTTGCCGATCCCCCCGAGCACTCCGGCGGCGCAGGCGATCGCGAGCGTTGGGGCGGCCGCGAAGCCGAGATAGCCGAGCCCCACCAAGAGAGTCCCTCCGGTCAGCATCGGCCCGAGCGGCCGGCGCACAGAACGGGCGAACACGATCGCCCCAAGCGCCGCCCCGACCCCCCAAGCGGCGACGAGCAGCCCGAAACCGAAATCCCCGGCCCTCAAAGTGGACTTCGCGTAGAGCACCTCCACCGGCTCCACCGACGCGAACACCACGATCGCTACGGCCTCCGTGAGGAATAGGGCACGCAGGACTGGGACCTCTCGCACGTGTCGGACGGCCGCGAACAGGCGGGTCCGGACCGAATCTCCGCTGGTCTCCTTGACGTGCGTGCCAAGCCCCACAAACAGGCCGGCGCAGGCAAGGAAGGTGAGCGCGTCGACGAGCAGCGCGGTTGGGCCTCCAACCGCGTGCACCAGCGCCCCGCCAAGCGCCGGCGCGAGTGCGAGCGAACCCATAAAGGCAACGTTCAGGGCCGCGCTCGCCTCGCGCTGTGCGCCCTCCACGATGGCCTGGACCGCTTGGGCGTCGAGATTCGGAGCGCTCTCCGCGAGGGCGCTCTCCACCGCGACGCGCGCCGCCGATGCTCGCACCAATGCCGTCGCCGCCACCGCCACCACACCGTCGATCGTCACGAGCACGAGCACTCCCGCAAGCCAGAAGTGCCAGAGCAGAGCGGCGAGGGCAACTGTGAGTACCGCCTCCAACAGGTACAGCCATGTGAGCCGTCCGCGACGGGGGGAGCGCTCGATTCGCGCTACGAGCACCGGCGCCAGCAGCGCCGGCACGAGTCCCCGAGCGACGAACAGCCCAGCGGTCGCGATCGCGCTGTGGGTATGGTCGTATACGCCCAACGCCAGGGCGACATAGCCGAACCAGGTCCCCAGTTCGTTGACCGTATAGGCAAGCAGGATTCTCCGCAGTCGGGGAGACTTGGGAAGCAAGGACGCCTCTCGACGCTGGCGGTGGCGCGGCTCTCGGTCGCCTGGTGCGCGGCATTCTATGGTGGACCGCCGACGGCACGAGGAATGACCGCGGTATCCCGGGCCGACCGTGCCGGTCGCGGGCGTCTAGGAGCTCGCCACGTCGACATCCGCGTAGTGCCGCCCGTGCCCAGTGTGGGGGACCTTCGCGTCGTGTACCGGTCGCAGTCGCAGCGGTCGGACCCACGCAGTCGACTCCGTCGAGCCGCCGATGCTCCTCATGGCCTGTTGCGCAGACGATAGGCGGGGGAATAGTCGATCGTGGGCACGCCACCGCGCACCCACGCAACCTCGACGCTCGTCGCGGCACGCTCCGCCTCCCTATCGCTTGTGGCGGCGGCGCGGGCGAGCACCGAGAGACCCTTCGCACTCGCGCTGGATATGGCGATCCACATGAGCGCCACGCCGATGTCAGTCACCGTGTCGTCTCCCCTGCTCAGACCGTGTTTCAAGAAGATCGGCACGCCCGGAATGCGTCCCTGGACGCGGCGCTGGATCGCCACGTGACGTCTCGCACGTGCCACCAGCACGCGCTTCGACATCCCGCGGCGCCCAGCTTGGTCCATGAA
>JBARJU010000026.1:0-11061 GCA_049800435.1 Solirubrobacteraceae bacterium | reverse complement strand
GCTCCCGCGAGCGCGGCGCGGGCCGGCTCGGAGTCGTCGCACAGCCAACTCAACTCACAACCGTCGATGGCGGCGAAGTTGCGGGCGAGGTTTGGGCCCCAATAGCCGAGGCCCACGACGCCGATGCGGACGGGCTGCTCGCCCGTGCCGGCAACCCGCGGTGCTCCAGGGGTGGGGCGAGCGGGCGTGGGAGTGTCGCTCACGTCGATGCTCCCACGGGCGGTCCCCCCACGCGCGTGGGGAGCGTCCCAATCGCGGCCACGCAACGCTCGGCCGCTTTGCCGTCGCCGTACAGCTGGGGATGGTTTTTGGGGATGGTTCGTTCCAGGGCAGCAAGCACGGCCCCGCCATCAAGGTCAGCGAGCACGTTCCATCCGGCGTCCACCGTCTCCACCCACTCGGTGGTGGACCGTAGCGTTATACACGGCACCCCCGCAAGGTACGCCTCCTTCTGGACGCCCCCGGAGTCCGTGAGGACCGCCCTCGCTCCGTGCACGAGCGCGGCGAACTCCACGTAGCCGAGTGGGTCGCAAAGCGTCACGCTGTCGAGCCGCTCGAGCTCGACGAGCAGCCCCGCCTCGTGCAGGCGCGCGCGTGTGCGGGGATGCACCGGGAACATGACCGGCCCGGGCAGCGCATGCACCAGTCGCGCAAGCGCGCTCAGGCGCGCGGGGTCGTCCACGTTGCCGGCGCGGTGGGCCGTCAGCAGCAGGTACTTGCCCTGCTCCAGGTCACGGCCGGCGAGAGCTTCGCTTGTGGCGGCGGCCCCCGGGCGCCACGAGAACGCCACATCGACCATCACATCCCCGACCACCTCGATCCGTCCCTGGATCCCCTCCCCGCGCAGGTTCTCGGCCGCCGTCTCCGACGCGCACAACAGCAACTCGCTCATGTGGTCGCACAGCACGCGGTTGAGCTCCTCGGGCATCGCGCGATCGAAGGAGCGCATCCCCGCCTCCACGTGCACCACCGGCACGCCCGCCTGCGCGGCGGCGAGCGCCCCCGCGAGCGTCGAGTTGGTGTCGCCGTAGACGAGCACCGCGTCGGGACGCGTCTGCGCGAGCAGTGGCTCGAGCGCGCCAAGCATGCGCGAGGTCTGGGATGTGTTCGACCCGCCCCCGATCCCCAGTTCGCGCTCGGGCGCGGCCAGGCCCAGCTCTGAGAAGAACACCTTCGAGAGCATGTCGTCGTAGTGCTGGCCGGTGTGCACGAGGATCTCCTCGTGCTCGGCTCTCAGCGGGCCGGAGACCGCGGCCGCCTTGATGAACTGCGGGCGGTTGCCTACGACTGTGAGTATGCGCACGGGTGCAGCTTATGCAGCCGCGCCGACCACCGAGGTCGACCAGTCGATCACCGACGTCGGTCGCACGACATGCCGAGAGAGCCCGAGCTCCTTTGGCTCCAGCCCGAGCGCGAGGCCGACGAGCTGGGGGAGGTGAAGCACCGGCATCTTCAGCTCACGCCCCACAACTTTCTCGGCCAGCGGTTGCTGCAGGTCGAGGTTCAGATGGCACAGCGGGCAGGGTGTCACAAGGCAGTCGGCCTCCGCGTCGACCGCGTCGCCGAGGTGCATGCCCGCCTGCTTCAGCGAAGCCTCCTTGTTCATCGTGATGATCGGGAAGCCGCAGCACTTGCGCGAGCCGGCGTACTCGATCACGGTGCCGCCGAGAGCGTCGATCAACTGCTCGAGGTAGTGGTCGCGCGGGTGCTCCTCGTCGATGCCGAGGCGGTTGCGCGGGCGTACGATGTAGCAGCCGTAAAAGGGGCCCACCTTGAGGTTGGTGAGCGGGCGCTTGACGAGCGAGCGCAGCTTCTCCAGGCCGATCTCCTCGACGAGCAGCCACAGGAAGTTCTTGTTTGTAAAGGCCCCGCCCGCCCCGCCCGCCCCGCCCGGATCCTTTTCATAGCTCAGGCCCTCCTCGGCGAGCGTGCTGTTCACGTGCGCCCTGTACTCGGCGTTGGCGTCGAGTCGCTCCTGGCACTCGCTCTGGGCGCCCTGGCAGGTGGAGCAGATGTTCATCATCAGCTCGGCCCCCTCCACCTGCTGGGCCAGCGCGAAGGTGCGCGCGTTGAGCGTGTCGGCCAGCTCCTGGTTGTGCTCTGCGATCACGCCGCACCCGCAGCAGTTGCCACGGTCAAGCTCCACCAGCTCGATGTCCAGCAGCGGCGCCACCTTCGCCATCGAGCCATGCAGCTCGGGAGTGAAGCCCCTGCTCACGCAGCCGGGCCAGTAGGCGACCTTCATTCGTCCTCCCCACTCACATAGAGGTTCAGCTCGTAGCGCTGCTCGCGCCCCTCCACCTTCTCGTAGATCCTCTTGACCGCGTTCAAGTCCTGCTTGGGGATCTTGTGGCCGAACAGCGCGATCTTGATGCTCATCTTGCGTTTCATCACTCCCCGCACCGCGACCGGCAGCGAGCTCAAGAGCTCCTTACCGGCGGCGGGGTGGAACTTGCCAAACCACGAATCGCCCCCATAGGAGCGTGGCAGCATCTCGGCCTCGTGCAACAGCCCGTAGTCCTTGATGAGCGTCACGATGGCTTTCTCGTGGCGGTGGCCGTTGTTCTGGTCGACGATGTGCTGGTCGCTTCCCGCGATCCGCCGCAAGCGCATGATCTGGCCCATCGGGTTGACGCCCTTCGGGCAGGCCTCCACGCACTTGAAGCAGTGGGTGCAGTCATAGATCCCCAGGGGGTCCTGCGAGAGGTCGACCAGCCGCTCGTGCTGCTCGGCGTCGCGCTGGTCGCCTACGAAGCGGTAGGCCTTGGCGAGCGCCGCCGGGCCGATGAAGCCGGGGTCGACCTCCATCGCCAGGCAGTCCGACACGCACGCCCCGCACTGGATGCACGCCATCGTCTGCGTCACGTCCACCATGCTCTCCCGGTCCACGATGTACTCGCGCTCGGGCACCGGCTGCTTGGCCAGCAGCCACGGCGTGACCCGCTGGATCTTCTTCCAGTGGACCGCGTCCATGTCCACGATCAGGTCCTTGAGCACGGGCATGTTGCCCATCGGCTCGATCTCGATGACGCCCTCGCGCGCGCCGCGCTTGGCGGCGTCCAGGTGGGTGTGGCAGGCGAGCGCCGGTTCCCCGTTCACGCGCACGCCGCACGAGCCGCATATCGCCTGGCGGCATGAGCAGCGGATCCCGATCGAGCCGTCGAATTGGTCGCGCGCTTGGAGGATCCCCTCGAGCACCGAGCGGTGGGGCTCGAGCTCGACCGTGTGCTCGTCCCAGTAGGGAGCCTCGCCGGACTCGGGGTCGTAGCGGCGCAGCCTGAGGGTGAACCGCTCGGGTGGCCTGTCGCGCACTTCAGCCATCGTTGACGCTCCTGCTCTGTCGGTCCGAACGGGATGACGATCTCGAATGCCCGCCGACCATCAGTATTTCCTTTCCTCCGGCTGCCACTGGGTGAACGTCACCGGCGAGTAGGAGACTTGAGGCCCACCCGCCCCGCCCACCCCGTCGGCGGCGCGCGAGATCTCGATGTGCTTGAGCCACTCATCGTCGTTGCGCTCGGGGTAGTCGGTGCGGTACTGGGCGCCGCGGGACTCCTTGCGCTCGAGCGCCGCGACGATCGTCGCCTCGGCGCAGTCGACCATGTAGCCGAGCTCGATCGCCCCGAGAACGTCCTGGTTGAAGACGGTCCCCCGGTCGTCGATCCAGGCGCGATCGGCCTCCGCTCTGAGGCGCCCGATCGTCTCGAGCGCCGTCTGCAGTCCGTCCTGGTCGCGGAACACGGCCGCGTGGCGGTTCATCAGCTCGCCGAGCTCGCTCTTGATCTCCGAGACCCGCCTGCCGTCGTGGGGGCGCGCGATGATCGAGTCGATCGTCGCCGCGTCCTCGCGCAGCCGGGCGCCTGTGTCGACGCTCGGCATCCCCATGCTCGAGGCCCTATCCGCGGCGTGTTCGCCCGCGCGGCGACCGAAGATGAGCGTGTCCAGCAGCGAGTTGGCGCCGAGGCGGTTGCCGCCGTGCACCGACACGCACGCCACCTCGCCGGCGGCGTACAACCCCTCGACGGACGTCGCTCCGTTCACGTCCGTCTTCACCCCACCCATGATGTAGTGCTGGCCCGGGCGGATCATGATCGGTTCGCGCGTGATGTCCACGCCGGCGAAGTCGCGTCCGAGGTTGACGATCTCGCGCAGCGCCTCCAGCGTGCGCTTGCGCGGCACGACCGTCACGTCGAGGTAGATGCCCGCTCCGTCCGGGCCGACGCCGCGGCCCTCGTTGATCTCGATCTGCTCGGCGCGCGAGACGACGTCGCGGGATGCGAGCTCCATCTTGTTGGGCGCCGACTTCTCCATGAAGCGCTCGCCGTTTGCGTTCAGCAGGTGGGCGCCCTCGCCCCGCGCGCCCTCGGTGATGAGCATGCCGGTCTCGACAAGGCAGGTCGGGTGGTACTGAACCATCTCCATGTCCATCAGCGGAGCCCCGGCCCGGTAGGCCATCGAGATCCCGTCGCCGGTGACGATCAGGCCGTTCGTCGTCGGCTTGTAGGCCTGTCCGGCTCCGCCGCACGCAAGGATCGTGTTCTTGGCGGTGAACGCCTCCATCCGCCCGCTGCGCACGTCGCGCGCGATCGCCCCGCAGCAGCGGCCCGCGTCGTCCTTGAGCAGGGAGGTCGTAAACCACTCCTCGTAGCGCTCGACCGTCTCGTGGTGCTTCATCAGCTGCTCGTAGAGCACATGCAACATCGCCTGCCCCGTGATGTCGGCCACGTAGGCGGTCCGCTTCACCGAGGCTCCGCCGAAGGCGCGCAGGTCCATCTCGCCCTTGTCGTTGCGGTGGAAGGTCACGCCGATGTGCTCGAGGTGCATGACCTCCGCGGGAGCCTCCGAGCACATGATCTCGATCGCGTCCTGGTCGCCGAGGAAGTCAGAGCCCTTGACGGTGTCGTACGCGTGCGAGCGCCAGTCGTCGTCGACGCTGATCGCCGCGTTGATGCCGCCGGCGGCCGCCACCGAATGCGAGCGCACGGGGTGGACCTTGCTCACGATCGCCACGCTCGCGCCGGCCTGTGCGGCCGCGAGCGCGGCCCGCTGGCCCGCGAGACCCGCGCCGATTATCAAGACATCATGTGCCGGCATGGACCGGAACTCTATATATCGGCGGCCGGGCGCAGCGCTTGGCGGATCTGGGCGACCGTCACGACTCCCCGCAAAACGCCGTCGGCGTCCACGGCGACCATTCCCCCGAGCCGGCCGAGCCCCTCGCTGCGCAGGAGCGACTCCAAGGGCTCGTGCTCGTCGATGTCCACGGACAGGTCCTGCTCGAGCACCTCGCCGACCTCCAAGGCCGGGCGCCCCGCGGCAATCTCCGCGTCGATCCGCTCGCTGCGCACCACCCCGAGGAAGTGCCTGGCATGGTCCACCACCGCGAACCAGGGACGGCTGTAGCTGGCAAAGAACTGCTCCTGGGCGTCGAGCAGCGTGAGCTCGGCGAGCATCGTCGGCGGCTCGCGGTCCATGATGTCGGCGACCCTCACGCTCTGGATGCGCTGGCCGAGCGTGCCCTGCATCACCGCGCCACCCGAAGCCTGGTAGAGAATCAGCCCGAGCACGAGCGTGAACAGGCCGAAGCTGTTGCCGCCGAGCAGCCCAAGCAGCCCGACGAGCCCGAGCACCATCGCGAACCCCTGGCCCGCCCGCCCGGCGATGCGCGTGCCTCGGTTGCGGTCACCGGTGCGCCACCAGATCGCGGCGCGCGCGATTCGCCCGCCGTCGAGCGGGAAAGCCGGGACGAGGTTGAAGAGCAGCAGCGCCGCGTTGATGAACACCAGCCATGCCAGCAGCGCCAGCACCGGCGTGGTCGTGAAGCCTTCGCGTCCGAGGAGGGCGTCGAGGAAATGCCCGCCGGGGGCTATCGCGAAGATCGTCGCCGCGAACACGAGCAGCACGGCGATCGTCCCGGCCGGCCCGGCCGCGGAGATCTTGAATTCCTCCCCCGGCGTCTCCGGTTCGCGCGCCGGCTTGGCCATGCCGCCGAAGAACCACAGGTCGATCCCCAGGATCGCGATACCCAGGCGACGCGAGACGAGCGCGTGGCCGAGCTCGTGCAGGATCAGCGAGCCGAAGTAGCCGAGCGCGCCGCCGACGGCCACCGCATAAGCGGTGCTGTTGGAGCCGCCGAGCACTTCGTGGAAGTACTGAGAGAGAAAGACGATGAGAAAAGCCAGTACAAAGAACCAGCTTCTGCTAACGCCGACTCTGATGCCGAAGATCCGAGCCAGCTGAATGCTGCCGCGCGGCGACATTGGGATTCTGGTGGCCATAGCTTGATCTTAGGTTGTCCCGACGCTCGGGCCGGAGAGCGCCATCTGCATCGGGCGCGAGCGACTCGAGCAGTCGGGGTGGGTAGTGTTCGTTTTTGTGTAATTCACAATGATGACTACATATTGTAGTCACCATCGTAGTGCGCACGAAATTTAGGTGATACCCTGCACACGGTTGCGCCCGACGATCGCCTCGAAGTCCGTGCCGGCGGGCAGCGTGCCGTACTCGAGGCCGCCGTCGCCTCCGAGCCGCGACGCGCAGAAGGCGTCGGCCACGGCCGGGGCGCCGTGGCGCACGAGCAGCGATCCCTGTAGCGCGAGCGCCATGCTCTCCACGATCCTGCGTGCCCGCAACTCGAGCGTGGCCGGGTCTGAGAACTGGCGCTCGAGCTTCTTGATGTGCGCGTCCAGGCGCGTGTCGCCCCCCTCGGCCTGCTTGACCTCGTGCATGAACACCTCGAGCGAGCGCGGCGTGCGCACGAGCGCGCGCAACACGTCGAGGCTCATCACGTTGCCAGAGCCCTCCCAGATCGAGGCGAGCGGCGCCTCGCGATACAGGCGCGGCATGCCCGACTCCTCCACGTATCCGTTGCCCCCGAGGCACTCCAGCGACTCGAAGGCGTGGTTGGGGGCGCGCTTGCACACCCAGTACTTGCCGACGGCCGTGGCCAGACGCTTGAACAAGTGGGCGTCTGAGAGATCGTCGCTGCCCGGATCGGATCGGGTGGGGTCCGATACGGCGCCCGCTTCGTCATAGGCCCGCGCCAGGCGCATCGCAAGCGCGGTGGCCGCCTCGGACTCGATGCACAGGTCCGCGAGCACGTTGCGCATCAGGGGCTGGTCGATCAACAGCTTGCCAAACGCCGAGCGGTGCGCCGCGTGGTGGGTGGCGTGCACGACTCCGGCGCGCATGCCCGCGGCCCCGCCGATCGCGCAATCCAGGCGCGTGTGGCCCACCATCTCGATGATCGTGGGCACGCCGCGGCCGGGCTCGCCCACCATCCGTGCCCAGGAGTTGTGGAGCTCCACCTCGCCGGAGGCGTTCGAGTGGTTGCCGAGCTTGTCCTTCAGGCGCTGGATCGCAAACGAGTTGCGGGTGCCGTCGGGCAGGATGCGCGGGAGCAGGAAGCACGAGAGGCCTTCGGCGTCGCCTGCGCCCTCGGGGGTGCCGCTTGGAGACTGGGCTTGGGCGAGCACCAGGAAGATGTCGGACATCGGCGCCGAGCAGAACCACTTGTGGCCCGTGAGCTCGTACTCCGCGCCGGCTCCGCCGCCGTTCAGGGGTCGGGCGAAGGTGGTGTTGGCTTTTACGTCCGAGCCGCCCTGCTTCTCGGTCATCGCCATGCCCGCTATCGCCGAGCCCTTCTCGCTCGCGGGGACGAGGCTGGGGTCATATGTCGTGGCGGTCACGAGTGGTCCCCACTCGGCCAGCAGCTCTGGCTGGGCGCGCAGGGCAGGGAGCACGGCGAAGGTCATCGTGATCGGGCAGCAGAAGCCGGCCTCGGCCTGCATCGCGGTCATGTACAGAGCGGCGCGGGCCGTGTGCGCGGCCGGCTGCTCGCTGCGCCAGGGAAGCGCGTGCAGCTCATGCTCGACGCCCATCTTCATCAGCTTGTGCCAGGCGGGGTGGAACTCGACCTCGTCGATGCGGTTGCCGTAGCGGTCGTGCGTGCGCAAGACCGGCTTGTTCTCGTTTGCCTGGGGCCCCCACAGATCCTGAGGCCCACCCACCGCGCCCACGATCTTGCCGAGCTCGGAAGCGCGCTCCGCGATCCACTCGGCGCCCTCGCGCCGCGTGGCCTCCACGAGCGGGAGGTTGCTCGCGAACACGTCGACGTCCTGGAGCGGTGGCGCCTGGTTGGCGACGGTGTGGGTCTGCCACCGCGCTTCCGAAGGCGCTTGATTGGATACGGCCATCGCGGGAAAGGTTACCCCTCGACGGTGGTCCTCCGCGATAGCATCGCCGCGCGGCCGGACGTATCTCCTCCGGCGCGTCCCCATCAGGTTCGATCTTCGAACCGGATGGACCTCCCAACGCTTCAAATACCCGAGGAACGACCCATGGCCAAGATCAAGGTGGAGAACCCAGTCGTCGAGCTCGACGGCGACGAGATGACGCGGATCATCTGGTCGTTCATCAAGGAGCAGCTGATCCTGCCATACCTGGATGTGAAGCTTGAGTACTACGACCTGAGCATCCAGAGCCGCGATGCCACCGAAGACGCGATCACCGTCGAAGCGGCCAAGGCGATCAAGCGGTACGGGGTGGGCGTGAAGTGCGCCACCATCACCCCCGACGAGGCGCGCGTGAGGGAGTTCGGCCTGAAGGAAATGTATCGCTCTCCCAACGGCACCGTGCGCAACATCCTCGGCGGCGTGATCTTCCGTGAGCCGATCGTTATCTCAAACATCCCACGTCTGGTGCCCGGATGGACCAAGCCGATCGTGATCGGCCGTCACGCCTTCGGCGACCAGTATCGCGCGACCGACCTCGTTGTTCCCGGCGAGGGCAAGCTCACGCTCACGTTCACGCCCAAGGACGGAAGCACACCAGGGGGCACAAGCGAGCCGATCGAGCTCGACGTGTACGACTTCCCGGGACCGGGCATCGCGTTGGCGATGTACAACCTCGACGAGTCGATCCGCGACTTCGCGCGCGCCTCGCTGCGCTACGGCCTGGACCGCGGCTACCCCGTGTATCTGTCGACGAAGAACACGATCCTCAAGCGCTATGACGGCCGCTTCAAGGACATCTTTGCCGAGGTGTACGCCGAGGAGTTCAAGAGCGACTTCGAGGCTGCGGGCATCGCCTACGAACACCGCCTGATCGATGACATGGTGGCGGCCGCGATGAAGTGGGAAGGCGGCTACGTGTGGGCTTGCAAGAACTACGATGGCGACGTGCAGTCCGACACGGTCGCGCAGGGCTTCGGCTCGCTTGGTCTCATGACAAGCGTGCTGATGAGCGCGGATGGCAAGACAGTCGAGGCCGAGGCCGCGCACGGCACCGTCACCCGTCACTATCGCATGCACCAAGAGGGCAAGCCCACCTCGACCAACCCGATCGCCTCGATCTTCGCGTGGACGCGTGCTCTGTCGGCTCGCGGGCGCATGGATGGCACGCCCGCGGTGGGCGAGTTCGCACAGAGGCTCGAGCGCGTATGCGTCGAGACTGTCGAGAGCGGCAAGATGACCAAGGATCTCGCGCTGCTGGTCGGCCCCGATCGGCAGTGGCAGACCACGCAGGAGTTCCTTGCGTCTATCGACGAGAACCTGAAGCAGGCAATGACGTAAGAGCCTGGAGCACGCGACGGCCAGTGTCGGCCCGCGCCAGCCCGTCAAACGACCCCGACCGCCAGACCTTCCAAACATAAATCGACCCCTATTCAGGAGCTGAGCACACGTGAGCAATCCAGTAAGAGTCACCGTCACAGGGGCGGCCGGCCAGATCGGCTACAGCCTCGTGTTTCGCATCGCAAGCGGTCAGCTGCTCGGCCCCGACCAGCCCATCGATCTGCGGCTGCTCGAGATTCCACCCGCGATGGGGGCGCTCGAGGGCGTGGCGATGGAGATCGTCGACTGTGCCTTCCCGCTGCTCGCGGGTCTCGACCTGCACGACAACCCCGCGGATGGCTTTGACGGTGTGAACATCGCGCTGCTCGTGGGTTCGCGTCCGCGCACAAAGGGCATGGAGCGCGCCGAGCTGCTCAGTGAGAACGGCAAGATCTTCACGGCGCAGGGCAAGGCCTTGAACGAGCGGGCCGCCTCAGATGTAAAGGTGTTGGTCGTGGGCAACCCGGCCAACACCAACTGCCTGATCGCGATCAGCAACGCGCCCGACGTTCCGCGCGAGCGCTTCACCTCGATGATGCGCCTCGACCACAATCGAGCCGTGGCGCAACTTGCGGCCAAGCTGGGCGTGTCGGTCGGCGAGATCGCCAAGATGGGCGTGTGGGGCAATCACTCCCCGACGATGTACCCCGATCTCTTCCACGCCGAGGTGGGCGGCGTGCAGGCGGCGAAGGTCGTCGACGATCAGGCTTGGATCGAGGGCAACTTCCTCCCGAACGTGGGCAAGCGTGGGGCGGCGATCATCGAGGCGCGCGGAGCCTCGAGCGCAGCATCGGCCGCAAGCGCGGCGATCGACCATGTGCGCGACTGGGTGAGTGGCACACGCGACTGGGTCTCGATGGGAGTCGCCTCGGACGGCTCCTACGGTGTGCCCGAGGGTCTCATCAGTGGCTTCCCCTGCACGTGCTCGGGGGGACAGTGGTCGATAGTGCAAGGCCTCGACATCGACGACTTCTCCCGCTCGAAGATCGACGCGTCGATCGCCGAGCTGAGCGACGAGCGCGACACGGTCTCAAGCCAGGGCCTTATCTAGAAAGACCCCTTAACGAGCAAAACGGCCGGGTCGCTCATCGCGAGCCCGGCCGTTGCGTCACTATCGTCTCAAGCTGCGTCCGACGGATGGGCCTCGTCATACCCGGCCAGTCCGACGGATCGTCGTTCCTGGCCAGGACGCAGACCGCGCGGTGTGCAACGCACATAAGCGGTCGAGGACGCCGCCAGGAACGACGAGACTAGGACTGGGGGTGCCAGCCTCGGCCCTGCTTCTTAATCTTCTTTTCCTGCTCGAGACCGGGCAGCACGCGGTACAGGTAGTTCTGCTTGATGCCCATCTTGGCGGCCAACTCGGGGATGGTGATGCCGGGCTGTCCGCTTACGAACGACAGGGCCTGCGCGGCACGGGTGCCGCTGCCCTTGCGGCGTCCCGCACGGC
>JBARJU010000025.1:0-2261 GCA_049800435.1 Solirubrobacteraceae bacterium | reverse complement strand
GGGGCGTAGTCATAGCTGTAGCCGTAGCCGTAGCCTCCACGGCGGCCCGCCTTGAAGCCGTTGGCGATCACGCCAAGCAGCGGGGCGCCGGCGCCGGTAAGGGTCTCGTGGAGGCGCTCGGCAACGTCGCGCCGGCAACGCCCGACGCGCCCGACGATCACGACGCCGTCGACCTTCTTGAGCAAGGGGAACGCGTCGGAGACCGCGGTCAGGGGCGGCGTGTCGATCACGATCAGGTCATACCGCGTCCGGGCCTGTTCGAGCAGCGTCGCCATCGCGCTGGCCGATCTCCGATCGGTCTCGATCAGCTCGTCGGGATTAGGCCGCCAGCTGCTTGTTGACGAGCTTTAGTGCCGACGCGTAGTAGGCGTGGTTGCTGTTCTGCTGCTCGGTGACGAACTGCTCGGTGTAGGTATTCGCAATGCCAGCCGCGTCCCGGCACGGTATGCTACTCTTTCTGTTGCGATGGCAAATGTAGCGTATCTTGAGCGGCGCCCAGCGCGAGCCAAACGGCCCCCGACCGCGGAGGCCGAGGCGTCACGAGACGCCTTCGTCGCCCTGTCACGCTGCTTTGCAAGCCACGCTCAGATGCAAAGGGCGCTCGGATGGAGCGCGCCGACGCTGCGTGCGTGGAGGACCGCGCCGCCCGCGCGGCCTCGCGCCGACCACGTTGAGCGACTGTGGCAGATGCTCAACGTTGCGCGCGCCGCCGAAGAGTGGGTGCACGACGGCGATCAGAGTCGGGTCGGTGCCTGGCTCGTCGCGCCGAATGACGCACTCGAGGGCGTCGCACCCGCGACGGTGGTGCGCTGCCTCGGGGCGGACGGCGTGGAGCGACTGCTAGCGGGAATCCATCGGATCGCACCACGGACACCCGTTGAGGAGTCCGACCTACCAACGGGGCGAGAGCTCGCTGCCGAGCTCGATCGGCTCGGCTTCCCCTCACCGGTACGGCCGGCAGAGGCCGTCGACGTGGACCTGTCCGACTTTAACTGAAGACGCGTTCACCGTAGAAGCCGTCGCGCGCCCACGACGGGCGCTGTCCCCGCGACAGCCGCGCGAACGCGAAGTCACGTTGAGCGCGTGTGGCCGCAGTCCTCGCCCGCTGCTTGCGCTCCGCGAGATGACCGGCACCGGCCTGGTGGTCGACGTGCCAACCGAGGCGATCGGACGGGCGCGGAACCGCCGTGTCCCAGACGTGTGGGTCAGCGGCGAGCTGTCGCAGCGCGGCGAAGATCACGTTCTCGACCAATGGCTGCCCCTGCTCCTCATCGAGCGCCCGCGACCAGCCGGCGTCGAGCACGCACAACGGCCAGTTCCCGCGGTGAAGATGCCACGCGCAACACGCGACGGGAGTCTCGCCCCCGCCTCGTGCGCTCGACCAGACGTAGAACACGCGACCCTTGTCTTGCCCGTTCCGCGCCTCGAGTCTGTCGTCCACGCTCGTAGCGAGGCCGTTGGACCAGTCCGCAGCTCGTAGCCGAACCGGCTTATCCGCACACGTCGTCAATCGGAGGCCCGATCCGAGCGTTACTTTTAGTCGTACGCCGGTCTCCTTCCCGACTTTTGGAAACGAGAAGGGAAGGGCTAGGCTCGGGAGGACGGGACTCATCTACCCTAGAACCAACATGTTCGTCATCGAACACACGTTCCCAGATCATGCGGACGGAACGCCACAAAGAGTGCTCGTATTTTGGGGCGCATCCGCGCAGCCCGGGCAGGCTCCAAAGCGCGGGGCGCGGGGCATCCGTGCCCCGCGTCGGGACGGGGTGCGCGACCAAAGCAGAACCGGCCGCGGCCGGGCCGATCGACCGAGAAGCGCGGGCCGCGTTAGCCGTTGACGCTCGGCACGGGAACCTCGGGTGAGGCGGCGCCGTTGGGTGAGACGGGGGTGTCGGGCGACGGGGCGGGCGCGGCGGGGGCGTAGTCGTAGCTGTAGCTGTAGCCGTAGCCTCCACGGCGGCCCGCTTTGAAGCCGTTGGCGATCACGCCCAGCAGCGGGGCGCCCGCGCCCGTGAGCGTCTCATGCATCCGTTCGGCGACGTCGCGCCGGTTGCGCCCCACGCGCCCGACGATCACGACGCCGTCGACCTTCTTGAGCAGCGGGAAGGCATCGGAGACCGCGGTCCCCGGGCCGTGCTCCCGAGCGCTGCGATGCGTGCCGCAAAGGCCCTGTATACCGGGCGGGGTACGTCGTGGGCCGGGGGCGGACGGCGATCGGGGCCGTGAGGCGGTGCCGTCCTCAGAGCCCAAGCCCGGGC
>JBARJU010000024.1:0-1578 GCA_049800435.1 Solirubrobacteraceae bacterium | reverse complement strand
GCGTCCTACCGGCGGCTGATCGCCGACTGGAAGGCAACCGGACCAGCGAAAACAGGCGCCGGCGCGACACGTGGGCACGCATCTCAAAAGCCGTCAAAACGGCAAGCAACGCGGCAGGCACAAGCCCCAAACGCCTGCGCTTTAGCTCGTCGTCACCGACGCCCACCAAGAACTGTTGCACGATCCCATGCAACGCGCTCCGTGATTTGACATTCATCCGTAGACGTGTGCAGCGACCCGACAAACCCCGAGCTAGGGAGTAGGCGAATGGCAACGAGTGACCAGCAGGCGGAGCTTTGCATCGGCGAGCTGTACCGCGACGAGGAAGGCCACGAGGTATGGCGCATCAAGGAAGCCGAGACCGGAAATGTGCTGCGCGAGGGCATCGCGTCAGACCGCGAGTATCGGTGGCTGCTCGACGCTTTCAACCACGGCGATGACTACGCCGACGAGTAGCAGGCACTACGGGACGCCGCCACCTGAATCCGGGAAGCGCAAGCCATGCTCACGACCGCACCCCCAACTATCCGCAGCGACCGCGGGACGCGCCTGATGGTCATCTGCGGCGACTACAACGGCCACGCGGACGTGCCGTTCATGATGAGCAGCGACGACTTTCGCCTCAGCGACCCGAGCTTTTCCGGCAAGTGGACGGTCGTCGGCGAGGGCGCATACGACCACGCCACCCGGACGCTGACCGTGAACGGCCGCGCCTACCACGTATTCAGCGATTGGTCGCTCGGCGAGCAGCGACCCGCCCGAGGTGCGCGATGAGCGGCCTGGTGAGTCTCGCGGCCAGCAGCGTGCTGGTCGCGCTCGGTGTGTGGCTGCTCGGAGGAGTCGTCCTGCGTGCGAGCGGCGCGGTGCTCGCAGTCGGCGGGCTGCTTGCCACCGCGTCGACTGGATCGCTCACGATGGCAGCGGCGACGATCACGGGCGCGGTCGCCTGGCTCGCCGGGCATTGGCTGTTCGCGTTGCGCCACCACTATTTCCGTTCGCCGCTCGCGCGGCGCGTCTTTGTCGATGGGCTGCCCGCAGCGCTCGATCCCACGAGGCGATGGGGCGTGCCGACCATGCCGCCGGGGTGCCGCCGATGACCGAGCGCCAGCCCGAGATCACCACACCGAAAGGGCGCCACCATCGGCGTGAATCGTGACGGCAAACCCATCGGCGTCGTCACCGACCTCGGCCACCGCCGCTTTGCCATGACGCTCTACACGGCCGAGTGCTCGTGGGACGCGCGCGCTGGCGCTGGTCATCGCGGGAGAGCACGGCGTCCCACTAACGCAATGGTGAGCGCCGTGATGCGACTTGTAGGGCGGCGCGCGGGCCATCGCTCACCGTGCTCGTCAAACTCGCGACCGAGGCGCCGAACATCCCGAGCTGACCCGGCGGCTATGACGCGGTAGGGAGTGGCGAGAGGCGGACTTGAACCGCCGACACCTCGATTTTCAGGACGATGGCTCAGAGTCCGGCGAGTAGCCGATTTGCAGGGGTTTTGCAAACGACCGGCCAGTGGAGATACCCGCAGATACCGGGGGATACCGAGGGGTTTAGGACCACGGCGGGGGGTCGTGG
>JBARJU010000023.1:0-12804 GCA_049800435.1 Solirubrobacteraceae bacterium | reverse complement strand
GCTTGGAGCCAAGTGTAACCGGGGCGGCCCGCGTTCGCGGGCCGCCCCGTGGAGCCGAGGCTCGTCCTCGTCAGCCTTTCCCGTGGTGGGGGGCTGAGGCGTGAAGCGTGAGACTGTAGGTCTTGCTGATGCTCGACATGCCGGTCGCGCTCGTGGTGAGCGTCAGGGTGACGCGAAGGGCTTTGTGACGCGTCAGATCCCCCCGCGCGGTGCGGGAGAGCTTGATCTTCACGGTCTCGCTGCCATGAGCTGAGATCGTGAAGGAGGCTGTGCCAAACGATACGGTCGCCTTTTTCTTGCCCTTTGCGGCGGATGCCTTATGGGCGCCCCCTGCGCCGCCGGCGACGAGCGTGAGATGCCCCTGGACAGCAAAGGCGTTGGGATTTGTGAGCCCCAACGAGAGCGAACCAGAGCCGCCTGCCGTGAACGCTTTGGCGGTCGGTTCGGCCGCGAGCAGGGTGACCACGTTGCCGCCACCTGGCGTGATGCTCGTGACGGTCTGTTTCAGGGTGGCTTCTTTTTCGAGCTTTTCCTGTGCTTCCCGTGCCTGCTTGGCGCGAGCTTCTTCGGCTTCCCTTGCTTCTTTCGCCTTCTTGGCTTCTTCGGCTTCCCGTTCCTGCTTTTCTTTGGCTTCCCGTTGCTTGACTTCCGCGTAGGTGTGGGTGCGTATGGCGGTCAGTTCTCCGGGGGCTTCCAGTTTCGCCGCGGGGACGGCGAATATCCCGGCCCCGGACATCGAGAGCGATTCGCTGCCGGATGTGATCGTCATCGCGTTGCTGGTGAATTTGCTCGCGGGGATCGGCCCGTAGGCTTCGGTGGTGACCGTGACGGTCGCTTTTTCGCCTTCCAGGGTTCCCGAGAAGGTGCCGGGAACGATGCCTTCGAACAGGGCGCTGGCGCTCGCGAATTCGTTTTTGAGGTTTGCTTCTTCGGTGATAAGCGCTGTGCCATGCGTGGTTTCCGGGCCATATTTCAAGGTGAGCGCCCATTCGCCGCGTATGTTTTCCCTGGCCAGCGCTTCTTCGTGTTCCCTCTTTTCGCGCGCTTCTCGTTCCAGTATTTCTTGGTAGCTCGCGGTCCTGGTGCCGGTCATCGTGCCGGGGCCGATTTCTGAGCCTTCGTCATAGTAGATCCCCGACCCGGACACGGTGTTGGTGGCGCTTTCGAGAGCCGCGGTGGTCGTATGGAAGGTGAGCGTGCCGCCGGGTGTGGGGACGTTGGTGGCAACCGAGACTTCCGTGCCCGAGAGGGCGCCGGTGATCGTCCCGCTGAAGTCGATGAAGCCGTGGAGCACGATCTTGCCGGAGAATTCGCCGCTCGGCTTCATTTCTTCGATGGTGACGCTGGCGGGGGTCGGTGACATCCCCGTGATCGTGAAGGCGAATGTCCATTCCCCGCGCATGTCGTAGGTGCTGGCGGATGCGGTGGACGCGAAGCCCGCGAGGAGCACGCACGCGAGCAGGACTCCGAGTGTCGCTGTCAATCGCATCCGGCGCATGGCGCGCGTCCTTTCGAGCCACGTCGATTCGTGGGTCATGGTCCTTACAGCCCTCCCCCGTTGTATGGTCAAGTCTTGATAGAACTGCCCCGCCACAAAACCACACGGCGGTGTGTATGTCAAGCCGAGAGCCGGCCGATTGTCGCTCTACTGAGGGGAACAGCGGGTACGGGGATGCCGTACGCCGGTGTGTACATCGAGCCGATATTCGCGCTGTTGGACTGACTGGCGCGCGATGCGGGCCGTCCAGTCGGCGGCGGGAGGAGCAACGTGGGAGTATCCCCCGATGATCGTCGAGCGCTCGCTGAACGAGCGGTTCCTATCGAACACCTACCTGGTCGCGGACGGTGAGGGCGGTGCGGGCTTCTTCGTGGACGCCGGCGGCCCGGTGGCGCCGCTCGTGCAGGCCGCGGGGCGCCTCGGCGTGGAGCCGACCCACGTGCTGCTGACCCATCACCATTTCGACCACGTGAGCGAGTTGGGGGCGCTGTGCAAGCGCTGGCCGAAGCTCCAGGTGCTGATCCATCCGCTCGAGCGCGACTTGCTGGCGGGCATGGGCGACGTGGTGGGCAAGGGGGTTGAGCTCGGCACGGTGGAGGCGGGGGAGATGCTGCAGTTCGGGCTGCTCGAGGTGAGGCCGCTGAAAACACCCGGACATACGGCGGGGATGCTGTCGTTCCTCGTGTCTGAACCTGGTAGGGCGGCGAGTACGCGTCCGGGCTCGGGGGCGGGCCCCGGCGGGTTCCAGGGCGGCGAGGCGATGGTGTTCACGGGGGACACTCTCTTCAAGGGCAGCGTCGGGGGCGTGAGGGCGCCGGGCCACACGACCTACACGGATCTGAGGGACTCGATAATGGGCACGCTGATGGAGTTGCCGCCCAACACGATCGTCTACCCCGGCCATACCGACCCGACCAGCGTGGCGCGGGAGTGGGAGGAGAACGCGTTCATTCGCGTGTGGCGCGGGCTGGATCCGGAGGGCTCGGACCCTTGCATGGCCCTCGGTGAGCCGGCGACGCTGATCCTGCTCGGCGAGGACTATGACGGCGGCAAGAAGGCGTGGGTGCGCTGGCCGGATGGCAAAGACGACATCGTGCCGGGCTCTCGTGTGGAGAGCCCGGGCCAACCCTAGAATCAAAGGGTGGCGCAAGAGAAGATCCCCACATCGAGGGTGCGCCGCACGGCCACCGTCGGGCGGCTTGCGGCGAGCGAGGCGGTGAAGCAGTTCGGGACGCGCGCGGCGAACGTGACGCGCGGCGATGAGGCGGCCCAGAAGGCGAGCGCGCGCCGTCAGCTGGAGACGGCGAAGCAGATCGTGGCGGTGCTCGGGACGATGAAGGGCGCCGCGATGAAGCTGGGGCAGGTGATGTCGTTCCTCGACGTGGGGCTCGTGGCGGAGGAGCATCGCGAGGAGTTCCAGCTGGAGCTGGCGAAGCTGCGCGACGCGGCGCCGACCGTGTCGTTCAAGCAGATGAAGCGCGTGATCGAGGACGACCTCGAAGAGAGGATCGCGGATGTGTTCGCCGACTTCGACGAGCAGCCGATCGCGGCGGCGTCGATCGGCCAGGTGTACCGGGCGACCTTGAAGGACGGCAGGGAGGTGGCGGTCAAGGTGCAGTATCCGGGGGTGGCGAGTGCGGTGCGCGCGGACATGCAGAACCTCGACATGATCATGCGGCTGCTCAAGCGCATGACCCCGAGCCTCGACGTGAAGGGTGTGACGGCGGAGATCGGGGAGCGGATCGGGGAGGAGCTCGACTACGAGCTGGAGGCGCAGAATCAGCGCTCGCTGGCGCGCATATTCAAGGGCCACCCGTTCATCGCGGTGCCGGAAGTGGTGAGTGAGCTCTCGCGCGAGCGGGTGCTCGTGAGCGAGTTCGTGCGCGGCGTGGGGTTCGAGGAGCTCAAGGGCTACCCGCAGGCCCAGCGCGACCGCATCGGCGAGATCGTGTTCCGCTTCTTCCTCGGCTGCCTCTACAGGCACCGTCAGTTCTCGGGCGACCCGCACCCGGGCAACTTCCTGCTGCTGGCGGACGGGCGCGTCGCGTTCCTTGACTTTGGCCTGTTCAAGCGCATGGAGCGCGAGCCGGTGGAGCTCGAGCTGGCGTGCCAGCGGGCGGTTGTGGAGGGCGACGCGCCGACGCTGCACAAGCTGCTGGCGGAGTCGGGCTTCCTGCCGGAACCCGAGCGCGTGGACAAGGACCACCTGCTGGCGTTTATCGAGGACGCGATCTGGTGGTACACGACCGCGGACGAAGCGGTGCACCTCTCGCCCGAGATCGCAACTGAGGTGATGATCGAGAGCTCGGATCCCCGCTCGAGCCACTTCCGCGAGATGCGCCACCAGACGATCCAGCCGGAGCACCTGTTCGGCAGACGCATGGAGATGCTGACGCTGGCGGTGCTCTCGCAGCTGCGCGCGAGCGCCAACTGGCACCGGGTGGCGCGCGAGTGGATGTACGGCGATGCCCCCGTGACGGAGCTGGGGCGCGAAGAGAAGGAGTTCTACGAGCGCACGGGCGTGGGCGCGGCCGACTGAAGTGCGTAGGGTCGTTTTTGGGAAACAAGATCCGCTGGCGCCTCGGAGGGACGCCCATGAGGCCGGTTGCCGCTCCCGCCGTCGTGAGCGGGCTCCGTCTGGCATTGCCAGACGGTAATTGGTCCCGAGCGGTGGAGCGTCCCTCCAAGAGGGGACTTGACAAACTGTGCCTAGTCTGCTTATAGTGTTCGAGTCCGGATGTGCCGCTGGTACGCCGGGCGCACATAAGGTCGGGTTTGGGTTGGCTCCTGTGGTCGACGCTAACCGGTTTTGAGCAGGGCCCTTGGGAGAGGGACTGGGTCGCAACTGAGAGAGAGTTGGTTTTCGCGTGGTTTCATCGGGGAATAGCGTGTTTGAGAGTTCGTGTGCGCACGGGGCTGACGTAATAGGACGCGTCAGCGTCGCTGACGCGTCTCTCTCTCTCTCTCTCTCTCTGGCCGAGCCGGCGTCTAGCCGCTAGGCCCCACCACCGCGGCGTTTGGCCGCGGTCCGCTGGACAGAGCGTCCGGCTTGGCGTCTCGCGCCCCGTGGTTGGGCGCTTGCGCGTATCTGACGCGCGTTGTGGTTTTGTGCGTTGTGGTTTTCGTCCTGTTGGTGGGGGCGTTGCCCCTCTGTGTTTGGGGAGGGGATGGTCTTGATGCGGTCTCGTGTACTTAGTCTGGTCTTGGCGGCGTCTTGTGTGTTTGGAGGAGTTTTGTTTGCGGCGGCTCCTGCTTTGGCGGGATTCACGCACGTGTATGCGGGCTCGTTTGGTCCTGGTGGTCTGGGGGTCGGCACATTCGCTAATCCTCAGGGTGTTGCTGTGGATCAGGCGACTGGCGAAGTGTATGTGTATGACAATAGTCTGGCTAGTGAAGGTGCGATCTATAAGTTCAACTCGACGGGCGAACCGGTCGATTTTACTGGTGGATCGAATGTGATCAGCAAAGTCGGCTACGCTGGAGGCGAGGCTGAAAATGAGTTGGTATTCGATAATTCGGCCGGACCGGGGAAGGGCGATCTCTATATCGCGACTTCGCATAACGTCGGTGTGTATAACTCGGAAACTGGGGTGAAGCTCGAAGAACTAACCAGGGAAGTCACAGGGCTTGGTTTGAACGCTCCTTGGGGGGAGCCTTGTGGTGTTGCGGTGGATCGTGCGGGCAATGTGTATGTCGGCCTGGCTAGCGGACACGTGAACAAGTATACGCCAGCGACGAACCCGGTCAAGAACACGGATTACAAGTCTTCGTTGTCTGGTCTGACAGGGGAAACCTGCAACGTCGCGGTCGATACGGAAGAAAACGTGTACGCCATCACATGGAAAGGACAGGGTGGGGGTCCGGTGATCAAGTATGCGAAGTCGCAGTTCAACACGGGAGGCATTCCCGCAGGAGGGGGCGTCGAAGTTAACAACAATGGCAGCACCCTGGCGGTGAACTTGGGACTTGGGCTTGAAACCGGCGACCTGTTCGTCGACGAACGCGAAGGGATATCGCAATACAACTCCTTTGGGAGCCAGCTAGACCAGTTCGCGAACACGGGGCTTGGTGCTCTCAAGGGATCTTTCGGTGTCGCAATCGACGGCGAAACAGGCAAGGAAGCACTATACGCTGGCAACAGCAGCACCGGCCTGGTTAACACTTACGGTCCGCTAGTAGTCGTCCCCGATGTTGTTAGCACGGCTGCCTCGAATGTCGGGCAGGGCAGTATGACAGCGAACGGTACGGTCAACCCGGACGGGATACCCATCACCTCCTGCCGGTTTGAATACGGGACCAGTATGTCCTACGGTACGTCGGTTCCCTGTTTGCAAACACCCGCGGAAATAGGTGTAGGCGGATCTAAATGCGTACCTCCCGGTGGGCCGGAATGCTCTCCGGTACCGGTGAGCGCGACGATACCGGGCCTCTCGCCCAACACGTCCTACCATTTCCGTCTGGTAGCCGGCAATGCCAACGGCGTCAGTTACGGCGGCGATCAGGAAGCTACGACCTTGAGTGCGCCAATAATCGACTCGCAAAGGGTCCTATCGGTAGGGGCAACAGGCGCGACGCTGAGCGGACTCATCAACCCGGAGAACTTCGATACGATCTACCATTTCGAATACGTGACCGACGCGCAGTTCCAAAGCGACGGGTTTTCGAGCGCTACCGTTGTGCCGCAGCCGGACGTGGATATCGGCTCGGGGGGTGTGGATCGTAGTGTGGGTATCGAACTCGCGAATCTCCAGTCGGACACGGTCTATCATTTCCGGGTTGTGGCGCATAGTATTCAGGGTACGACCCCGGGTCCCGATCATGTGTTCAGGACTACCGTTCCTGTCGCTGGGTTGGCCTTGCCTGATGGTCGTGCGTATGAGTTGGTCTCTCCGGTGGATAAGAATGGTGGTGAAATCAATGGCGGCACCTACCTCAATGTGTCCATACCTGAGCAGGCTTCGCTTGATGGGGGTGCGGTGACTTATGGTTCTTCCACGGGTTTTGCTGGTGCTCAGAGCCAGTTGTTGACTGATCAGTATCTCTCGACGCGTGGGGTGCAAGGCTGGTCGACGCGGGCGATTACGCCGGTCGAGGACGTCACTATGCTGCCGAGCGGTGGTGCGTCTAATAATGCTGGTTCTGTGACGGATGATGCTTATCAGGGTTTCTCTGAAGATCTTGCGTATGGGTTTTTGCAGAGTGGGGATCCGGCTCCGGTCGCGGCGCCGAAGGGTTATTGGAATCCGTATTGGCATGATCTGCTTGGTGGGGGCTACCAGTTGCTGGAGACGGTGGCTCCGCCTGTGCAGCCACCGGGAGCCGGCGACGTCGCTATTCCTGGTCTGATTACCAAGTATGCTGGTTCGACGCCCGACGGCAGTCATGTGATCTTTGCAGCGAATGATGCGTTGACACCGGATGGCGTTCCGGGAGCGGTGAACCTGTATGAGTGGGGGATGGCCAGCTTGCAGTTGGTCAGTGTCCTTCCAGGTGGTTCCCCCGACGCCGGTACGCAGGGTTTGAATGGGCCCCAGGCTCCGCTCTTCGGTTCTGGTCTTCCTTCCGCCAACTCGCCGGAAGAAGTGCTCACCAGAGATCCTCAGCGAAGCTTTACTCATGCTATCTCTGAGGACGGCTCGCGTGTTTTCTGGACCGGCAGCGACGAAAACGTGTATATGAGTGAAGTGGGTGTGAGGACGGTGCAGGTTGACGCCGCGGTTGGGGGACATGGAATATTTAGTACGGCTAGCTCTGATGGCTCGAAGGTGTTCTTCACGACTGGGACAAATACGGAACAACATGGTCGTTTGGAGGAGTACGATGTGAATTCTGGTCAGACGTTCGACCTCACCCCTGGGCTGGGTGGTCCTAACGGCGTACAGGTCGTTAAGGGCGTGCTTGGTGCCAGCGAAGACGGTTCTTACGTCTATTACGCGGTCGCGGATTATGGCAACGCTGAGGCACCGGGGGATATTTACGTTTATCACGATGGTTTGAGTGTGCTTGTCGCGCCAAAGGTTAACTCTGTATCGGATTGGGAACAGCATAATCTTGAACGTTCGTCGAGGGTGTCGCCGAATGGATTGTATCTGGCGTTCCAATCGTCGAGTAGCTTGACGGGGTATGACAATGTTCCTGTGAATCGGAGTGATTGTAGTGAAAGCGGTAACGATGCTCCGTGTTCTGAGGTGTATTTTTATGACGCTGTGTCAGGGAAGTTGGGTTGTGCGTCGTGCAATCCGAGCGGCGCGACCCCGGTCGGTCAGTCTGAAATACCACAGACCGAGCCGCTAACGAGTTTGGGGACGAATCCCCCTCCGGGTGGTTTGATCTATAAAGGTTGGGTGACGCCGAGTTATCAAGCGCGGTACCTGCTTGATAATGGTGAGTTGTTCTTTGATTCGGGCGATAATCTTGTGCCGCGTGCGACGAACGGCAAGCTAAATGTTTACGAGTATGAGAATGGTCAAGTTTCCTTGATTTCGACTGGTACGTCGAGTGAGGATTCACTGTTTTTTGATGCGTCTGCCGATGGTCGGGACGTGTTCTTCACGACGACTGAGCAGTTGGTGCGCGTCGATAAAGATAATTTGAGGGATTTGTACGATGCTCGTGTCGGCGGTGGTATCGCATCACAGAACGCGGTGCCGCCGGCTGAATGTCAGGGCGCGGCATGCCAAATACCTGTGGGGTTGCCGAGCGATTTGACTCCTGGGACGTTGACGTTGAGCGCCCCAGGCAACCTGACTCTCGTGTCGCCTGTCGTGTTGGGCTTGAAGTCGAAGCCTAAAGTAAAGCGTTGCCGTAACGGTACTGTACGTAAGGTGAGCAAGTGTGTGAAGAAGAGGCGGGCGCGAGCTAAAAAGAGCGGGGCGCGTCGCATACATCGTGGTGCTGTGCGTGGCGGGGGTGTGAAATGATCTCGGTCCGGAGATTCGTTGTTTGCGGGGTCGCTGTGGCGGCGTGGGCAATGTCGGTTGCCGGGGGTGCGTCGGGCGCTCCGGCTGGTTTTGGTTTCGCTGGCTGGGATGGCGCGATCACCTCTGATCAGGCTGGCGATACGTTTACGCAGGCCGGTGGTCATCCGTATGAGATCTCCACCCCAATCATGTTCAACACCCATGAAATAAGCGGGGGAGCGCAGGTACCGGATACCTATACCAAGGACGTCTTGGTAGACCTCCCACCGGGATTGATGGGTAACCCGACACCGCTACCGCAGTGTACCGCTGAACAGTTGAGGCCCACCAGTGATGAGCGCCCGACGTGTCCGGTGGGCTCGCAGGTAGGCACCATATATTTGGCTCTCGGCGGCGGCGAAAAACTGGTCGGGTTCCCGCTATATAATATGGTGCCACCGGCTGGTGTCGCAGCGCGTTTTGGTTTCAACGTTGTCGGTGTCCCGGTCGTACTTGACGGCGGGGTCAGCGGCGAAGGCGCAGGATTCCACTTGACGATCGACTCCAGAGACATCTCACAATCACTCGTCCTGGACGGCGTACGGGTAGTGTTCTGGGGTGTACCCGCCGACCCCGGCCACGACGGCGACCGCTGCACAACCTTTGGCGGTCTTGGCGGGACCTCGCCCTCGCCAAATCTGTGTACGGGTGCGGTGGGTGAACCCGAAGGTCCGCATTCGGCGGGCTTGCCGCCGATACCGTTCTTGACACTACCCACATCGTGTCCTCCTGCGGGTACGGGACTGAAGTTTGAAGCGTCGATAGATTCGTGGAACGAACCGGGAGTGTTCGTGCATAGCGTGTTCGGGACCCATGAAGGTCCTGGTTACCCGTTGCCTGTCGGTGAGTGGGGTCGTGAAGTCGGTACGACGGGGTGTAGTGTGGTGCCGTCTGATCCTGCGATGACGGTGACGCCGACGGCGCAGAGCGCGGAAAGCCCGAGCGGGTTGAGCGTAGAATTGAAAGTACCCGATGAAGGGTTGTTGAACCCGTCGGGTGTAGCGCAATCCGATCTAAAGAAGGTTGTCGTGAGGTTGCCTGAAGGGATGAGCATAAACCCCTCCGCGGGTGATGGGCTGGGCATATGCACGATCGCTGAGTATCATGCTGAGACCGCGTTCTCTAGTCCTGGGGAAGGTTGTCCTTCGACGTCGAAGCTGGGGACGGTGTTGGTGCATACCCCACTGTTGGGCGTCCCGATCCCCGGCAACCTGTATTTGGCGGTCCCTGACGATAGGGGAGCGTCGGTCCCGGATGCTGAGAACCAGTTCAACTCGCTGCTAGCGATCTATATCGTCGCGAAGGAACCCGGTACGGGCGTGATCCTAAAGGCACCGGGCGAAGTCCATCCGGACCCGGTGACCGGACAGCTAACCACGACGTTCGACGAGTTGCCCCAAGCACCGTTTACGAGCTTCACGCTCAGCTTCCGTGAAGGACAAACAGCACCATTGTCCACGCCGCCGTCGTGCGGGGTATTCACGGCACTCGAGCAGTTCACGCCGTGGTCAGAGCCAGAAACCATCATCGATGGCAGCTCGTCGTTTGACGTGACGAGCGGTGTCGGTGGGGGTGCTTGCCCGTCTGGTGGTGTCCCGCCGTTCAAACCGCAGGTCGTGGCGGGGACATTGGATCCCACCGCGGGTGCGTACAGCCCGTTCTACACGAGGATCACGCGTAGTGATGGGGAACAAGAGATCACAGGATTCTCGACACTGCTATCCCCAGGACTCCTCGGGAACTTGACAGGCATACCGTTCTGCTCAGACGCGGCGATAGAAGCAGCACGGACTCGTAGCGGCACCCAAGAGACCCAGGAACCCTCGTGTCCAGCCGCGAGCAAGCTCGGGCACACCCTGGTCGGCGCGGGCGTCGGTGGGACACTCGTCTACGCCCCCGGATCGGTCTATCTAGCGGGCCCGTATCACGGGTCAGCGCTATCGGTCGTGGCTATCACGAGTGCGACTGTCGGCCCGTTCGACCTGGGGACCGTCGTCGTGCGCTTCGCGCTACGGATAGACCCGCACACCTCCCAAGCGGACATCGACGCTAAAGGATCGGACCCGATACCCCACATCATCGACGGGATCCCAGCGCATGTGCGCGACATCCGCGTCTACATAGACCGTCCCGCGTTTACGCTGAACCCAACCAATTGCAATCCGATGGCACTCGCGATGACGGTCACAGGGTCCGGGGCGAACTTCGCGAGCAGCAGCGATGATGTGCCCGTGAACGTGACCGATCCCTTCCAGGTCGCCAACTGTTCAGCACTCGGGTTCAAACCGCAATTGAAAGCGTCCACGTCCGGTCACACCTCGAGAGTAACCGGTGCGAGCCTGACCGTGAAGCTGACCTATCCCACCGGTCCTCAAGCGAACATTCATTCGGTCAAGGTGGACCTGCCAAAGCAGCTCCCCGCACGACTGACGACGCTACAGAAGGCGTGTCCTGATTATGTGTTCAACAATAATCCTGCGGGTTGCCCACCGGCATCGGTCGTCGGGAGCGCTCATGCCACGACGCCGATCCTTCCGGTGGCTTTGAATGGTCCTGCGTATTTTGTCTCTCATGGTGGTGCGGCGTTCCCCGAACTGGTGATCGTGCTACAGGGTTACGGCATCACCGTCTATTTGCAGGGAGCGACGTTCATAAGCAAAGCGGGGATCACGAGCTCCACGTTCAAGAGTATCCCCGACGTTCCCGTTGGTAGCTTCGAACTGACATTGCCCCAAGGCCATTATTCGGCGCTCGCGGCGAACGGGAACCTCTGCAACACCACACTGAGGATGCCGACAGCGTACACCGCGCAAAACGGGGTGAGCATCCACACCACGACACCCATCAACGTAACCGGATGCGCCAAGCACAAGAAGGCAAAGAAGACAAGTCACCACAAGAAGAGCAAGCAGAAAAAGAAGAAATGAGATGGGTAGCACAGGAAAGGCGCCGTCAGAATCGATAGCGTCGCGCGCTCCCAAGAGCCCGGTGCCAGTCGGCCTGAAGAACGCGGCACCGGACGGGTTGAACGCCGCCGGTAATGGTCTGGGGCGCGAGCAGGTTGCTGAGATCCAGCGTGCTCGCATCATGGCGGCAATGGTCGAGGTCGCATCCGAGCATGGCGCGGCGAATGTCACCGTCGCGCACGTCGTCGCGCGCTCAGGTGTGTCGCGTCGCACGTTCTACGACCTGTTCGACGATTGCGAGGACTGCTTCCTAGCCGCGTTCGACCAAGCAATCCAGCGGATCACGGCTGTCGTCGTCCCGGCCTATGAGGAGTCCGGGACGTGGCGGGTGAGGATACGCGCCGCGCTCATCGCACTGCTCGAGTTCCTCGAGGATGAGCCGGGTATGGGTCGCTTGCTGATCGTCGAGACCCTCGCAGCCGGTCCCGACGCCCTCGAGCGCCGTCAGAGCGTGCTCGCCCAAGTCCTCGCCGTCGTCGACGACGGGCGTAACGCAGGAAGACGCGGTGACGGTCCATCTCCTCTCACCGGAGAGGGTGTCGTCGGCGGTGTCCTCTCGGTCCTGCACGCGCGCCTGCTCAAGGACAACCCCGGTTCGCTGCTGGAGCTAACCGGACCGCTCACGAGCATGATCGTCCTGCCATATCTCGGATCCTCCGCCGCACAGAAGGAGCTGCAGCGACCGGTCCCCGAGCGCCACAGTCCACCCCACCACGCTCCGGCAGACCCTTTGCGTGGTGTGGGGATGCGCCTGACCTACCGCACCGTCAGGGTCCTGACAGCCATCGCAGAGCACCCCCGCTCCTCAAACCGCGAAATCGGTATCGCCTCCGGAATGCAGGATCAGGGACAGATCTCAAAGCTCCTCACACGCCTGCACCGCCTCGGACTCGTCCACAACACAGGCGCCGGACCCACCAAGGGAGCACCCAACGCCTGGACACTCACCCCCAAAGGACAAGACATCCAAGCCGCGATCGGACACTGAGGCCTCGGGAGCAGTGAGCGCGCTCTTTCGGCGTATCTCTACAGCACCTGGATCTGCATGAGGCTGGTGGTGCCCGGGCGTCCGCTCGGCAGGCCCGCGGTGATGCCGACGCGCTGGCCCTTCTGGCACCAGCCGAGCTCGACGACGCGCCGGGCGGAGTCGGCGATCAGCTCCTCGGTGGTCTCGTGGCGGCGCATCGAGGAGGCCTGCACGCCCCACATGAGACCGCAGCGGCGCACTGTCTCGCGCCCGGGGGAGAGGGCGTAGATCGGCACGGTGGGGCGGTGGGCCGAGACCAGCCGTGCGGAGCGCCCGGAGAGCGTGGGGACGACCAGCGCGTCGAGGCGCAGGTCGCGCGCGGCGAGGCATACGCTGTGGGCGATCGTGTAGGCG
>JBARJU010000022.1:0-4236 GCA_049800435.1 Solirubrobacteraceae bacterium | reverse complement strand
GTCCGGCGGCGGGCGCCGTTCGCCGGCTGATCGGCGCGCTCGTGACGCTCGGGCTGTTGGCGGCCCTGACGGTCGCGATCGTGTCCCGCGTGCAGCACGCCTCGCCCGGCACGGGCCTGCCGCTCAGCGACGCGAGAGTGATCCGTGAACAGGCCGCCGACAAGCATCTCGATGCAGCCCTGATCGCGGGCGTGATCTACGCCGAGACGAAGTTCGAACCGCGCACCTCCTCGGCGGGTGCGCTCGGGCTGATGCAGATCCTGCCCGCCACGGCGGGTTTCATCGCCCACAGGTCGGGAGGTGTGCGCTTCACTACGAGCGACCTGGCGACGCCGCGCATCAACGTGGCCTACGGAAGCTGGTATCTGCGTTACCTGCTCGACCACTACGAAGGCCAGGCGATGCTTGCGGTGGCGGCGTACAACGCGGGACTGGCCAACGTCGATACGTGGGTCGCCAAGGCACGCGGAGAAGGCGGGAAGCTGAGGGTGGCGGATATCCCATTCCCCGAGACCAGGGCGTACGTGCAGAGGGTGATGCGTGCTCGGGCCGAGTACCGCGTCGTGTATCGACATGCCCTCGGGCTAACGTAGGACGGCGATGCCACCGTTCAAGCTCGATCCTGTGTTTACCCCGACCGCCGACCAGCCGCGGGCGATCGCATCGCTTGCCGAGGGGGTGCGCGAGAAGGAGCGCTTCCAGACGCTGCTGGGGGCCACCGGCACAGGCAAGACGATGACGATGGCGGGCGTGATCCAGGAGGTGCAGAAGCCGGCGCTCGTGATCGCTCACAACAAGACGCTCGCCGCACAGTTGTGCAACGAGTTCAGAACGTTCTTTCCCGAGAACGCGGTCGAGTACTTCGTGTCCTACTACGACTACTACCAGCCCGAGGCGTATGTGCCGAGCAGGGACCTGTACATCGAGAAGGACTCGGCGATCAACCAGGAGGTGGACCGGCTCCGGCACGCGGCCACCGCCGCGGTGTTCGCGCGGCGCGACGTGATCGTGGTGGCCTCGGTGTCGTGCATATACGGCCTGGGATCGCCCGAGACGTATGAGATGAACATGCAGATACTGCGCCGCGGCGAGGAGATCGATCGCGACAAGCTGTTGCGCAAGCTCGTGTCGATCCAGTACACGCGTAATGACACGGTGCTCGCACGTGGCAGCTTCAGGGTGAAGGGGGAGACGCTCGAGGTGTTCCCCGCTTACGCCGAGACGGCATTCAGGGCGACGCTGTTCGGCGATGAGGTGGAGCGCTTGCAGCACTTCGACCCACTCACGGGAGAGTTGATCGCCGACGACCTCGAGCACGTGGCGATCTGGCCGGCGACTCACTACAACGTCAAGGAGGGCACGATCGAGGACGGTGTGGCGGCGATCGGACGCGAACTGAACGAGCGCTGCGAGCAACTCGAGGCCGACGGCAAGCAACTCGAGTCCCACCGGCTCAGACAGCGCACGCAGTACGACATGGAGATGCTGCGCGAGATGGGCTTCTGCTCGGGAATCGAGAACTACTCGCGCATCCTCGACGGACGCAAGCCCGGTGAGCGGCCGTACTGCCTGATCGACTACTTCCCCGAGGACTTCGTGTGCTTCATCGACGAGTCCCACCAGACGGTGCCGCAGATCGGAGGCATGTTCGAGGGGGATCGCTCGCGCAAGCGCACGCTCGTGGACTACGGCTTCAGGCTGCCGAGCGCGATGGACAACCGTCCGCAGACGTTCGAGGAGTTCCTGTCGATCACCCCGCAACTCGTGTTCCTGTCGGCGACGCCCGGCGAATACGAGCGCACTCGCTCGCAAAGGATCGTGGAGCAGATCGTGAGACCTACTGGGGTTGTGGATCCGCGGATAGACGTGCGCGAGACCCGCAATCAGATCGACGACTTGATGAACGAGATCCGCAAGCGAGTGGACGTGAGCGAGCGCGTGCTGGTCACCACCCTCACGAAGAAGATGAGCGAGGATCTCTCGCAATACCTGATCGAGATGGGCTTCAAGGTGCGCTATCTGCACTCGGAGATAGACACGCTCGAGCGCATCCAGATCATCAGGGACCTGCGGCTCGGCGAGTACGACGTGCTCGTGGGGGTGAACCTGCTGCGCGAGGGGCTCGACCTGCCGGAGGTGTCGCTGGTGGCGATCCTCGACGCCGACAAGGAGGGCTTCCTGCGCGGGGAGACCTCGCTGATCCAGACGATTGGCCGGGCTGCGCGCAACGTCAAGGGCACGGTGCTGATGTACGCCGACAAGGAGACCAAGGCGATGAAGGCGGCGATTGAGGAGACCGACCGCAGACGCGAAATCCAGGTCGCATACAACGAGGAGCACGGGATCACCGCGTCGAGCATCGTGAAGGGGATCTCCGACATCGCCGAATTCCTGCAGGCGGAGTCGAAGGTGCCGAAGGGAAGGCGTCGTACCCGAAGGGCACAGGCAAGCGCGACGAGGGTGAAGGCGGAAGAGATGCCGACGCACGAGTTGGAGCGGATGATTGTGGAGCTGGAGGAGGAGATGATCGCCGCGGCCGACGAGTTGCGCTTCGAGTACGCCGCTCAGCTGCGCGACGAGATCAGGGAGCTGCGCCGCGACCGATCGGAGATCGGCCAGCGAGAGGTTCACGCGAGGGAGGCGCCGGTGGAGGAGACCGCGCCAAGCGAGGCTCCCGCCGGCGAGGTGGCATAGGATGGGCGCCGTGGAACTGGACCGTCAGGGAATCGAGAGACGCGACTTCCCGATCGTGCGTCGCGGGTATGACCCGGCGAGCGTGGATGCCCACCTGCGAGCGCTCGCGGCCGAGGTGGAGGATCTGAGGCACGAGGCGGGGAGCAGCCGTGGACACGCGTCGCTGGCGGCGAGCGCCGGTACCCAGGTGCAGGGCATCCTCGAGGCGGCCCAATCGACCGCGGAGACGATCGAGCGCCAGGCGGCGCAGGACGCCCAACGGGCGCGCGACGCGGCCAACGCGGACGCCAGGCGCACCCGCGAAGAGGCGGTTGCGCACGCACGCGAGCATGTGGCGGGAGTGTCGAAGGCCACCGAGTCGTTGCTCGAGCGTGTGGGCTCAATGGACGGAGAGACGCGGGCGCTCGTCGACAGCCTACATACCGGCGCGAGTCGCCTGGCAAGCGACCTGGCGGCCGTGGAGACGAACATGGAGGCGCTGTACGACGCGGCCTCGGGTCGCTCCGGCGGCGGCGAGGCCATGGGAGAGCCGGCTGGGAGCTACAGCGGGGCGGACCATGCGCCGGTCGCGGCGCCGGCGGCAGAGCCTCATGACGAGCCGTTCGTCGAGATGCTCAGCGAGTCACACGCCGGGATGCACGGCGACCCGTACACCGAGGTGCCTCTCGAGTCTCAGACGACCGGGCCGTGGCCCCAGCCGGAGTTCGAGTCGCTGATCTCCGAGGAGGACGACGGCGAGCCGGCGCCGGCCGGCGGCGATCTCGACGGCGCGCGCCTGGTGGCGCTCAATATGGCTCTCAACGGAGATTCGCGCGAGGAGACCGGTCAATATCTTGCCGAGAACTTCGACGTGCCCGACAGCGACCGTCTGCTCGACGAGGTGTACGCAGCTATCGAAGGGTAGGCGCGGGCGGGCAGCGATCTCTTGTCTCAGCGGCCGGGACTCCGGCTCGACTCAGCCCCTCACGACCACCGGCTCGCCCGAATGGGGCTGTCCCCCCGCGGCGCGCAAAGCCATGTTCTGGTGCTTGGTGACGTACCAGTAGTGGATGAGCGCGGGAACGATCAGGATGCCGCCGGGGAAGTACAGCAGGAAGGCGGCGGTCGGATTGATCTGCTCGTGACGCTCGACGCCGGCGAGGCGTTGTGCGCGCTTGATGCGCTGCCCGTAGTTGTAGACAGACAGTAGTGGGGGAACGATCAACCAGCCGCCGATGAGAACGGCGAGAACCGATTGAGCGGGGCTCGACTGGGCGAGATTTTGGTCGTCCTCGGCGATCCCGATGTCCTTGAGCTCGTCGTTGACGAAGTAGTACCAGCAGAAGTAGTAGATCCCGAGCGTAAGAATCGCCAGCCCGAGGCCAACCCAGAAGCTCCTGATCTTCCCGGTTCCGCCTCGTCCGAACTCGACTTCTTGTGGAGCAATTGTCAAATGTTGTGGATTTGGCGATGAAGGATGATCAGGCGGCGACCCTCTCGTCTGTCGTCTCGTTGTCCTGGTTCTCGTCGTCTGTGACCTTGATGCCGTCCTTGAACTTCACG
>JBARJU010000021.1:0-3125 GCA_049800435.1 Solirubrobacteraceae bacterium | reverse complement strand
TCGACACGCCCAGAACCCACCCGTGACGCCCCGAGAACACCGCACGCCCCACCCCCTCACCCGCAAACACGCGAGCAACCCCAACACGCCCACTTGACAAACCAACCCCCATATGAGGACGCAGCGAGCGAAATGTGCTCTGCACATGTGCTGGCCGATCGGAGATCCCACTGATCTCCGATCGGTAGGACGCAGCCCGGCGAAGTGCCAGCGAACCGCTAAGCGCCCAAGGCGCGGGCGATCACCATTTGCTGGACCTCATCGGTGCCCTCGCCGATCGTGAGGATCTTCGCGTCGCGGTAAAAGCGGCACACCGGGTACTCCTCTATGAAGCCGTATCCGCCGTGGATCTGCACGGCCTCCTCGCTGCACCTCACCGCCAGGCGCCCCGTCTTGAGCTTCGCCTGAGCCGCCGTCAGGGTGAAGTTGCGCCCGCTGTCCTTCTCCCGCGCGGCCTTGTACACGAGCAGTCGCGCCGCCTCGATCTCGGTGGACATGTCGGCGAGCTTTGACTGGATCGCCTGGAACTTGGAGATCGGCTTGCCGAATGCCCTGCGCTCCTTTGCGTAGGCGAGGGCTTGGTCGAGCGCGCCCTGGGCGAGACCCACGCCCATCGCCGCCACGCCGATCCTGCCGATATCGAGGATGTGCAGGAACTGCTTGAACCCCTGCCCTCTGGGGCCGAGCAGGTTCTCCCCGGGCACGCGGCATTCCGTGAAGCTCAGCGGACGCGTGTCCGACGCGTTCCAACCCATCTTCCGATACGGCTCGCCCTGCTCGTAGCCGGGCGTGCCGTTGGCCACGATGAAGTTCGAGATCTCCTTGGGAGCGTCCCCCGGCCGCGCGAGGCCAAGAGGGCTCCCTGGCTCGCGGTCGGAATGGCTCTCGCCGGTGACCGCCGTTATGCACACGACGCCTGAGATGTCGGTCCCCGCGTTTGTTATGAACTGCTTGGCCCCATCGATCACCCATTCGCCTCCGTCCAGCCCCGCGCGCGTGCGGGTGTTGCCGGCGTCGCTTCCGGCCTCGGGCTCGGTCAAGCCGAACGCCCCGAGCTTCTCCCCCGAGCACAGCTGGGGCATCCACTCGCGCTTCTGCGCCTCCGAGCCGAACAGGTAAATGGGCTGGGTGCCGAGCGAGGTGTGCGCGCACAGCGTGATCGCCACCGAGGAGTCCACCCTCGTGAGCTCCTCCACCGCGAGTGCATATGCCAGCGTGTCGCCTCCGCCCCCGCCGTACTCCTCCGGGAACGGAATCCCCATCAGCCCGAGCTTGCCGAGTTGGGCGACGATCTCATAGGGGAACGACTTGGTCCGGTCGAGCTCCTCGGCCACGGGGGCCACCTCGCCTTCGGCGAACTCGCGTACCGTGCGCCTGATCAGCTCGTGATCGGGGGAGAGGTCGAAGTCCATCTAGGAGGAGTACGAGCGCGCGAGCTCGACCAGCAGGCGGACCCCGTAGCCCGATGCGCCCTTCGGCGCATACGTGCGCCCCAGGTCCCAAGCGGACCCGGCGATGTCAAGGTGCGCCCAGGCCGTGTCTCCCACGAAGTGCGACAGGAACGTCGCGCCGGTGATCGTGCCCGCCTTACGTCCTTCGGGTGCGTTGTCGAGATCGCCGTATTTGCCCTTGATGAGCTCGTCGTACTCCTCGTGCAACGGCAGTCGCCACACGATCTCGCCCGTGCGCTCGCCCGCGTTGGTCACGCGGGCCGCCCACGCATCGTCGTTTGAGACGAGCCCTGCGTAGGTGGAGCCGAGCGCGACGATGACCGCGCCCGTGAGCGTCGCCAGGTCCACGACCTGCTCGGCGCCCAGCGAGATCGCATGACACAGGCAGTCGGCCAGCACGAGCCTGCCCTCGGCGTCGGTGTTGTTGACCTCGATCGTCTTCCCGTTGGAGGCGCACACGATGTCTCCGGGCTTGACCGACCGTCCGCTCGGCAGGTTCTCGGTCGCGCCCACCACCGCCACGATCCGCACCGGGAGCTTCATCCGCGCGATCGCGGCCATCGCCGAGATCACGGCTGCCCCGCCGGACATATCGAACTTCATCTCCGCCATTTTCGCCCCGGGCTTCAACGAGATCCCGCCGCTGTCGAACGTCACCGCCTTGCCCACGAAGCCCAATAGCGGGCCCGTCGGATTGGATGTCCCTCCCACCCCGTCGTAGCGCATCGTGATCAGCGCGGGCTCCTCGTCGCTGCCCTGCGCGACGGCCGCAAAGGCGCCCATCGAGCGGGCCACGATGCCCTCGCGTCCCTCCACCTCGACGGACAGATGCTCGATCTCGCTCCCGAGCCGCCCCGCGTGCTCGGCGAGGGCCGTCGGCGTGAGGTCGTTAGCGGGGCGGTTCTGTAGGTCGCGCGCTTCGTTTACGGACACAGACACGATCTTCGCGTCGTTTACAGCTCCCGCGAACTCCCCATTTCCCGCCAACACCAATCCCTCGAGCCGCTTAGGCTTGGCATCGCCGTCCGGCTCGCCTGTGCCCTTCAGGGTGCTTGGGCCCTTCAGGGTGTCCTCCGGCTGAGACTTGTGAGCGTCGAAGCGGTACTCGGCGAGTATCGTTCCCTGCACGAGCGCCGCCACGATCTCGCCGTCGGCGACAGGCGCCTGCCAGTACAGCACCTTGGTCGAAAGCTCCTTGGCGCGCTCCCGTGCCACGGCCGCCGCCACGCGGGCTCGCTCGGGCGTGAAGGCATCGTGGGCGCCGAGGCCGACCACGAGCCAGCGCTTGCCGTTCGCGTGTGTCAGCGCGAGCGCCTTGTATGAGCGGCGCGCCTCGCCGCTTCTCAGCAGCTCGTCGACCTGCTCTGGCGCCCCGGCGGGCGTGTCCTCACCCTCGAACACGCCGATCGCCACGGTGTCGGCGGAGGTCTGAGCGGGGGTCTCGGTTGTGAAGGACACGTTCACGATCCGAGCACGATATCGGGCCGCTGTGGTCGGACGCTCGCAGGGCATGGCCGGCCGCGTGCGGACCTGTGGTGTGTGGTCTCTGTGGAGCAATTGTCAAATGTTGTGGATTTGGCGATGAAGGATGATCAGGCGGCGACCCTCTCGTCTGTCGTCTCGTTGTCCTGGTTCTCGTCGTCTGTGACCTTGATGCCGTCCTTGAACTTCACG
>JBARJU010000020.1:0-5959 GCA_049800435.1 Solirubrobacteraceae bacterium | reverse complement strand
CGCGCGCGTACCGGCCGCGGCGTGGGCCTGCGCGCTGGTAGCCCTGCTGAACGGCGTCGCTTGGTCGATCGTCACGCCGGCATTTCAGGGTCGCGACGAGCCCGCTCACTTCGCCTATGTTCAGCAGTTGGCCGAGACCGGCACGCTGCCCCACGCGGTTGGGAACGGGGGTGTCTCGCCCGCGGAGCAACTTGTCCTGACGGGACTCAATCAAGCTGAAGTCGGTTTCTCACCGCAGACGCCGGCGATCTCCTCGGCGGGCGAGCAACGCGTGCTCGCGCGAGACCTCAACACTGACGAATCGCGTGTGGGGTCCGGGACGGCCGGTGTGGCCACGTCCGAGCCGCCCCTGTACTACGCGATCCAGACCGTACCCTACGCGCTGGGAGGCGGCAACGTGCTCGCGCAGCTCGAGCTCATGCGGCTGACCGGCGCGGTGCTGGCGGCGATCACGGTGCTGTTGACCTTCTTCTTCGTGCGCGAGCTGTTGCCCGGTGTCCCGTGGGCGGCGACGGCGGGCGCGCTGTGCGTCGCGGTGCAGCCGCTGTTCGGGTTCATGTCGGGAACGGTCAACCCGGACAACCTGCTCTTTGCGGTGTCGGCGGCTGTGCTCCTGTGCCTGGCGCGCGCGTTTCGCCGCGGACTGACCCTTCGTCTGGCTCTCGCCACGGGCGCTTTGATCGCGATCGGCTTCCTCTCGAAGCTCAATTTCGTCGGGCTCGCGTTCGGCGTGTTCGCGGGTCTGGGTCTGCTCGCCATCCGCGAAGCCAGAGCGCGCGGTCGCTCGGGATTGTGGCCGGCGGGGATCGCGGCCGGCCTCGGCGCGGCGCCCGTGGCGCTGTACGCTCTTGTCAACGCCGCATCCGGTCGTCCGGCGCTAGGGTCGGGGGCCGGGATCACGAGCGTCTTCGGCGGCTCTGTGGGTCGCGAGATCGACTACGTGTGGGAGCTCTACTTGCCGCGGCTGCCGGGCATGGCCCAGTTCTTCGCGGGCGTCTCGACGTTCAAGGACGTCTGGTTCGATCGCTCGGTCGGCTTGTACGGGTGGATCGACACCGAGTTTCCCGGCTGGGTCGACAACGTGGCGCTGATTGTGGTTGCGGCGATCGTGCTGCTGTGCGCTCGCGAGCTGGTCGTGCGCCGCGGCGCGCTTCGATCGCGCCTGCCCGAGCTCGCCGTGTATTGCACGATGGGCGCCGGCGTGCTGGCGATGGTTGGCATCTCCTCGTACTTAAACCGCTTGGCGACCGGAGGGGTCGAGGGGTTCGCCGATCCCCGCTACCTGCTGCCGTTGCTGCCGCTGGCGGGCGCCATGATCGCGCTCGCTGTCCGCGGCGCAGGAAGGCGTGCGGGTCCGGCCGTGGCGGCGGCGCTGGTCGCGACCTTCCTCGCTCACGACCTCTTCAGCCAGCTGCAGGCGATAGCGCGCTACTACGGATAGTCGTGAGCGAAAGAACGCCCACTGAACACTGAACGGGTACGGACGCGGCGCGTTGCGTTATTTCACCGGTGGGCCGCACACCGCCACGGTCGCGAGGGTCATGTCGCGGAATGGGATGGTGCTGGCGTCGTGCATCATCGCCGAGATGTTGTTCGGCTTGGCGCCGGCTTGCAGGCCTTGCTTGGTCACGATTTCGATGTCGTTGCTGTCGAAGGAGGTGACCGCTCCAACTGTCCCCAGAGTCACCAGTTTCTGGCCCATTTCGCACATCCACGACGCTTCTTCGCCCCGCAGCCTGCGTCCGAGGTCGCCGATCCTGGCGCGAGCGGCCCATGCCTGAGCGGCCTGTGGTGAGGCGTGGCTCGCGAGGTGCCAGTCGCCGTACGGTTCGCCCGATGCCACCTCGGTGACGAAGCCCGCCGACTGACCTGGTGTGCGGAGCTCCCTCGAGGAGCTCGAGCAGCCGGCGAGCGCCGTCGCGACGGCGAGCGCGACAGCCAAGGCACTGAGCGTCCAGATCGACGATAGGCGGGCAAAGTCCATATGTCAAGCCTATCCGAGCAACCGACCTGCACAAGGATCTCCACATGGTCACCGGCAGCGACGGTGCTAGCCACTACTCTGAGGCGGCGACTCCTATGCCTCGGCGAGCGTGGGTCGACCGCCCGCAGGTCGAGCTCCGCGACGACTGTGCCGATCACCTGCTTTTCATAAGCAGTTGCGCGTAGGGAGCCGCCAGGCAAACGACGCACACTCCCGCCGAAGGGAATCCACGTATAGGTACCGGCCGGGCGTTCGAGGAAACGCTCGGGCCCCAGCTGGGAGAAGCGCTCGCTCGGGAGGCCCACCTCCAGACGGGTGACCCGAGTCAGAGACAGTCATCCACCTCTTATCGTTCCGTGCGGCGATATAAATCCAGGGATGGAGAGTCTGTAGAGTGTAGTTCCCAGGCGTGCTGCTTTACACATCGAACGAACCCCTATCCATTAAACCCCTCCACACGCGCACTCCACACTCAACGACAGGCACCCGGGACCGATGGATCTCCAGCTGAAAGACAAGGTCTTCCTGATCACCGGCGGTTCGAGCGGGCTCGGTAAGGCGCTTGCCGAGCAGCTCGTCTCCGAGGGGGCACGCGGCGTCGGGCTGATGGCCCGTGGCGCGCGGCGGCTCGAGGAGACCGCCGGGGCTCTGCGTGAGGCTGGTGGCGACGTGCTCGATGTCGCCGGGGACGTCCGTCGCGGCGAGGATCTCGAGGGCTTCGTGCGGTCCGCTCTCGCTCGTTGGGGGCGGATCGACGGGCTTGCCAACAACGCGGGTGAGCTTTCCGCGGGGGCGTTTGCCGAGCACGACGACGCCAAGTGGGAGGACGATCTCGCGCTCAAGTTGATGGGGGCGGTGCGCCTCACGCGCCTGGCGTTGCCTGCGCTGCGTGAGAGCCATGGCGCCGTCGTGAACACGCTGGCCGTCTCCGGCAAGGCCCCGGAGGCCTTCACGACGCCCACCTCGGTCTCGCGTGCCGCGGGCCTTGCGCTGACCAAGGCGCTCTCGCGGGAGCTTGCGCCCGAGGGCATCCGTGTCAACGCGGTCGTGATCGGGGCGATCGAAAGCGGGCAGCTCAGGCGCTATGCCGCCGATGCCGGGATCGCGCCTGAGGCCTACTATGAGCGGATGGTCGCAAGCTCGGGCATCCCCCTCGGTCGCGTTGGTCGCGCTGGCGAGTTTGCGGATATTGGTTCGTTCCTGCTGTCCCCGCGCGCTTCCTACATCACGGGCGCGGCCATCAATCTCGATGGCGGGCTCTGCCCGGTGACATAGGTCCAGGGTAACGGTCGGGTGGCTGGGGTGGAGGTGTGTCTGTTCGATGCCGGTCGTGGCGTGCTCACTGAGGTGCGGGAGGGCACCGCGATTCGGGTTCACACGGTCTTGCCGGAGAGGCCGGTGCCGACGCCGGTTGAGCTCGGCACCATGCGCCCACTTGCCGTCTACGAACTTCTGCAGCGCGTGCTCGAGCACGCGGATCTGTCGGTCAGGTTCCTGGATGACACGTCGATGGGTGGGCCCCCGACGTCAGAGCAGTGTGTGGAGTTGGTCCTGTCGGGCGCCGATGGGCCGGTTATCCAGTCCGAGCATACGGGTCGCTCGTTGCTGAGGTTCCGCGATGCACAGGAGGAGTTTGGCTTTCCCGCGCTTGCGCTCTATCTGCTCAGCGCTCACTACTTCCAGCCGCTGGAGGATCCACTCTCCGCTCTGCCCGAGGCATATGCGCGCGTGGAGCGCATCCGCGAGATTGCCATAGGCCTGCGTCCTGAAGAGCCGAGTCCCCCGGAGATGCGGTGCTACATGAGCTCCTTTCGGCTCGGTCTGAGCTGCGATCTTGACACTCCGCTTGCTTTCCGATCGCTGTTCGAATGGTTGCGCGAGGCCGAGCTGCGCGAGGATGCCGTTGGGGACGGCGACCTGCGCGAAATGCTCGCGCTGCTCGAGCTCGAGGAGCTGCTGGCGGGGTGAGGCTCGGCCTACAGTACGCGCCACCGAAGGTCTCGACCGCTGTCCGTCGAATGTCGGTCCATCAAGATCGACCGGGTACACACACTTATCGATGTCGGTCGATACCGGTCGACCGCTGCTGCGCTGCGTGAGACCAGGAGCGCGATCGAGGCCATCCGCTGGCCGGCCCGCGGCAAGGACTTCGCGATCTTCCCTGAGAGCGGCAAGGCTCGCGGCAAGGGCAACGGCGTAGTTCCGATCCGTGAGGCCTTTGTGGTCGCTCTTCGGGCTCAGGGTTGGACCATCGAGATGCCGTTCCCATTGGAAGGGATCAAAGACGGTGCGCGCTTCGGTGCGATGGATGCGGCGAAGCGCTGGAACGTCAGGGAGATGGAGCCGTACTTCCCGCTTTGGAGCTCAATCAGCGTCACGCGCGGATATCTGGGCGTGATTGCCGTCGAGCACGACCGGACATCGCGCAAGGTGCGCCGGATTGTGAAGGGAACCTCCGGCCGCGCACTGCTCTAACTGGCTACCTTGACGCCCTTTCCGGCGTCGCCAAGTCCGGGCAGCTGGACGACGATCTCCTCGCCCTCGAGCCGCCGTGCGATCGGTTCGCAGTCGCCAAGCTCGCTCCCAGTCCAGTGGCGATGTAGCCGCTCGGCAACCGCGTACGTCGTCCCGCTTCCACCAAACGGATCCAACACTCGATCCCCGACCTCGCTGCCGATACTCAGAACCCGCTCTAGCAGCTTCTCGCTCAGCTGGTTCGCGGCGCGTGTCTTGGTTCGCGCGTGGCGGACAGGAGCGATGTCCGTCCACACGTCGGTGAGGTTCAGCCCGTCAGGATGCAGCTTGTTACGGTGCCCGCCGTAGTCCTTGATGTCGCCGCCGCAATGGCGACAGACGGGTATCGGCACTCGGGGTCGATTGAAGACTTTGGGCTTGCCCTCGGTGTAGTAGATCAAGCTGTAGTGGCTCGGATAGAGCCGACCGGGAATGGGCAAGGACATCTTGATGTCAATGGCGATCCAATGGCGGAAGAGCAGGCCGTGGCGATTCAGCTCGTGCCCTAGCTCGACGTTCCAGCGCGGCAGGTTGTAGATCCACAGCGAGCCCCCGGGGGCAAGTAGACGAACACACTCGGCGATCCAGGCGTGGCACCACTCGAGGTAGTCACCGTTGCGCAGCTTGTCTGTGATACCGCTCCCGTAGTCCTTGTCGAGATTGAAGGGCGGGTCGGCGAAGATCAGGTCATAGCTCTTGGCGGGGAGCTCAGGCAGGATTCCCAGGCAGTCGCCCTGGAACAGCTGGCCCAAATCGGTTTCGTAGTACGGTCGCATCATCATATGCTCGACCTTACGGCACGCCTCGGACGAAACGCTACATAGCGCATTGGGAGAGCCGCACGGCGAGGCGGGCCTGGTCAAGGATGCCGTCGAGTCCCCCGGAGATGCGGTGCTACACGAGCTCAGGCCGTCGTCGCCTCAGCGGCCTCGGTGACCCCGACGAACGGCGCCAGCGCGAGGTAGGTCGCCTCGCGCGTGACGCGGGTGAGCTCGGGGGCCTTGTGTTGCGCTGCGTGGTGGAAGGCGAGCTCGAAGATCGCGTGGACCGTTGCTGCGGGCGCGATCGCGGGCGGACGCCTGCGCTGGGGCGCCCCGTCGAGCAGGAGGCGTGCGTAGGCGCCGGCGTGTTCGTGCGTGCGGCGTGTCATCGCGGGCCCGGCCAGGGGAGCGTCGACGAACGCGAGGCGCGTGAAGTACGGCTCTGAGGCGAGGAACTCGAGCAGCGCCTTGATCGCGTGGCTAACGCCGGTGGGCCAGTCGCCCGTGCTTGCTCGCGCACGCTCGACGAGCGCCTGGCCCTTGAGGTGGCCGATCTCGACTGTGGCGGCGAACGCCTCGTCCTTGTTCTTGAAGTGGGCGAGAAACGCGCGTTCTGAGATGTCGGCGTGCTCGGCGATCCCCTGTGCGGTGAGCGCCGTGTAGCCGTGGGCGGCGGTGAGTTGCGCGACGGCGTCGAGGA
>JBARJU010000019.1:0-2913 GCA_049800435.1 Solirubrobacteraceae bacterium | reverse complement strand
CGCCCACCTCGAGCGCCCACGCGAACACCAGTCGCGTGGGCGGGCTGCCGCTTGCAAGCGCGCTCGCCACGCCGGTGTGAAGCTTCTCGTAGATGCGCGGCACCGCCACGAAGTGGGTCGGCGCGGTGGCGCGCACCTCGCCGAGGATCTTCTTCGGGTCGCCCGACCAGTACACCAGCGTGCCGCCGACGTCGAGCACGACGACCTGCGCGAGGCGTGCCAGCACGTGCGCGAGCGGCAGGAACATGTAGATCACCGGCTGCACGTCGTCCAGCTCCAGTTGGCCGGTGTACATCGCCGTCGCGGCGAGGAAGTTGGCGTGCGTCAGCATGCACCCCTTCGGCGGGCCCGTCGTGCCCGAGGTGTACACCAGCGTGGCGACATCCTCGGGGGCGACGGCGTGCACCCGTTCGTCGACGAGGAGCGGGTCCACCTCCGCCGCGCGCGCACTCACGGCGGCGAGTGGGTACGCCCCCTCGGCGTGGCCGTCGATCACGATCACGTGCTCGAGCTTCGGCAGCTGCTCGCGCACCTGCGCGATCTTCGCCGCCTGCGCCGCGTCCTCGCAGAACACCAGCCGCGCTTCGGAGTCCGCCAGCACGTGCCGGCACTCCTCGGGCGAGTTGGTGTGGTAGATCGGGGCGACCACGGCGCCCGCGCACACGGCGCCCAGTTCGCACAGGGTCCACTGCGCCCTCGTGGAGCAGAGGATCGACACGACGTCCCCGCCCTCGATGCCGAGCGCCACCAATCCCAGCGCGAGCTCGCGGCTACGCTCGCCCAGCTCCGCGTAGGTGACAATCTCCTCGCCTGTGGGCGTGGGGTAGCGCAGCGCGACGTCCTCTCCGCGCTCCTGCGCGGAGAGGACCATGCGCCCCAGGGTGGTCGCGCCCGTGATGCGCTCGGCGACGGGAGGCAGGGGTGCGGTGGTGGCGGTCACGGCCTCGCTCCTCTCACTTGCTGCACTTCGAGGAGCTCGACAGCGTTTCCCTCGCGCCCGTGTAGTACAGGAAGCTCGACTTCACCTTGAACTTGCCACTCGCGCACCTGCCGGCGGTGATGAACGCGGCTTTGCCACTGCCGGCCTTGTTCACCGTCAGCTTCAGGCCGGTGATCACGATCGAGACGCCGCCGAAGGAGATCTGGGGCACTTCGGTTGTCACCTTGTTCGCGGACACCACGCCGTGCAGCACCAGCGGCGCTCCCGCGGGGCCCTTGGGGGCGAGCAGGAAGATGATGTTGCCCTTACCCGCATACGCGGTGGCGTTCTCGGGGATCAGCGGGATCGCCGGGTAGCCGTTGGCTTCCGCGGTGCCGGCGCCGATTTTGCTCTTGGCCGGGCACACCGCGCCGCCCGTGCCCTTGATTTCGATGTCGCTCGCGGTGCACATGGCGATCGCCTTGCTCTTGAAGTTGAACTTCGTCGCGCTGGGCAGCGTGAGTGTGAGCGTCTTCAGCGCCTGCGGCTTGCTCCCCGGTTCGCCCGGGTCAGACGACTGGATGGCCGCCTTGAAGCCTGTGGACTTACCCGCCTTGGTGGCAGTCAGCGTGACGTTGGAGGTCTGCTTGAACTGGCTGCTCGCCAGCGCCACTGCCGCCACGGCGAGCATCGTTAGGGCCGTGGCGATCGGTGCTGCGATCTTGAATCGTCTCATGTGTCACTCCTCCTCAGGGGTGCGGGGTTGGACGCGAATGGGGATGGCGCCATGTCTCGGGGAACTGCGGCAGATGCCACTTCCTGTGCTGCTTGGGGGATTTCGGCGCCCCCTCTTCGCCGGTGTGCGTGGGCCACCAGCTCCACTTGCCCAGCAGCTCGACCGCGGCCGGCAGCAGCACCGGCCGCACGATGAAGACGTCGATCGCCACCGCCACCGCCAGGCCCACGCCCAGCTCGCGTACGGTCAGCAGATCGGTGGTGGCGAACGGGATCAGCGCGGCGATCATCAGCACGCCCGAGCCGGTGCTCGCCGCGGCGGTCTTGCGCAGCGCGACATCCAGGGCGCCGTCCACCGTCGCGCCCGCCACGAGCTCTTCGCGCGTGCGCTGCAGCAGCACCACCAGGTAGATCAGCGACACGCCAAACACGATCGTGAAGATGCCGACGATCGACATCGGGTCGATGTAGCCCGGGCCGCCGAGAGGCGGGTTGGGGCCGCTGAACAGCAGGCTCATCACGCCGAACGTCGCCGCCGCCGTGAGCAGGTTGAAGGCGACCGCGACGATCGGCAGCGCCACGGCGCGCAGTGCCAGGCCCAGAGCCAGCGCGACGCCGAGCGCCAGCGCGAGGATCACCCAGGGCAGGCGCGAGTTGGTGGCGCTTGTGTAGTTCTCCAGGTTGCCCGCCGGGCCGCCGACCGCGACCTGGAGGTGGTTGCTCGCGGCGAAGCGGGTGGCCTGCCGTTCGAGGCGTTCGCCCAGTGCGGCCGTCTGCGCCGCGCTTGCGGGGTAGCGGGAGACGACTACGATCTGCCCCGCGTTGCCCCCGTGGGCGACGTTGACCGCGAAGCCCGCGGCGTTGCTGGAGGAAGGCTGCGCGCCGGCGATCGCCGCCAGCAGGAAGTAGCCGGAGTTGAACAGCCCCGGCGACTGCTCATGCAGTTCTTCGAGATCCTTCGGCGAGGGCAGCTGGCCGCGGAACTTCGCCACGCTCACCTGCATCACGCCGAGGCCATTGACCAGCTGGCCGGTCGGCGAGACGCCGCCGGCGAGGCCGCTTTCGAGCTGCCCCGCGCCGCTCGTGAGCTGTCCGAGGCCCGCTTCCAGGGCGCCCGCGCCGTTGCGCAGCTGCGTCAACCCGCTCGTCAGTTCGCCCCCGCCGCCCGACAGCTTGTCCACGCCGGCCGCCAGCTGCGCGTTGCCGCGCTGCAGCTTCAGCAGCCCCGCCTGGAGCTTGCTCGCGCCGGTGTGCAGTTC
>JBARJU010000018.1:0-2148 GCA_049800435.1 Solirubrobacteraceae bacterium | reverse complement strand
GATCGAGGCCGAGGCGCCGCGCAAGAAGGCGCGCGCGAGGCTTCAATGGAGCCCCGGAGCGATGTCCGGGGAGAGTTGACCGGCGCGCGCAGTGGCGCGCGCCCGGATGCGCTTCAATGGAGCCCCGGAGCGATGTCCGGGGAGAGGCCGCCGGCCGTCCAGTAGGACTTGCCCCCGTTGCTCACGCTTGGCCACCGTCGTCGTACCGTCCAGGAAGCCGTGGCTGTTCAGGTGGGACATGTCATACAGTGTCTTCATGACGCGCGTCGGGCACGCGTTACTTGGCCGTCAGTGCGGAGGGGCCGATCGGGTTGGAGATGTCAAACACCACCCCGGAACCCCTCCGCAGTCACGCTTCTACCACGTCGCCTCGTCGCTCTCGTTTGGAAATCGCTGCGCTGCTCGCGGAGCGCGAAGAGGCGCTGGCCGAAGGGCAGAGCGAGCGCGAGTTCTGCAAGGGCGTGGACGTCCCCCGGAGCACGCTGCGCGACGAGGTGGGTCGCGTGCGGCGCCTGGACATGGCCCCCGAGGTGGCGACGTTCTACACCTCGCCCCCGGGGCAGCTGCAACTGATGCGCATCGTGCTGGCCGCCCACTTCGTGATGACGCTGCTGGGCTGCTGCGGCGTCGCGTTGGTCAAGTCCTTCTTGCTTCTGGCCGGCCTCGGTCCGTTCGTCGGCACCTCGTACGGAGCGCAGCAGGCGATCCACGCCTGGCTGCAGGAGCAGGTCGTGGCCTTCGGTCAGCAGGAGCAGAAGCGACTGGGCAAGGCCATGCCTGTCCGCACGATCTGGCTGTGCGAAGATGAGACCTTCTTCCCGCAGATGGTGCTCGTCGCGATCGAGGCGCTGAGCGACTACGTGCTGGTCGAGCGCGTCGCCGACCGACGCGACGCAGCCACCTGGAGCGCGGCGGTGACGGAGCAGCTCGAGGGGCTGACCGTCGAGGTCGCGGGGCTGACTGCGGACGGGGCCAAGGGGATCGCCGCCCACGCCCAGCAGTCGTTCGGGCAGGATGTCACGCCGGACGTGTTCCACGTTCAGCACGACGTCAGCAAGGTCGTGATCGCGCCGCTCGCCAGCCGCGTTCGAGCCGCCGAGGAGCAGGTGCGGCGGCAAGGGGAAGACGACAAGGCGGCGGCCGAAGAGCTGGACAAAGCGCGCATGCAACAGCAGCGGATGGCGGCCGCGATCGATGGGCTGGGCGAGGCGTATCGGCCGTACGACGAGCGCACCGGAGAGATCCGCCGTGGCAAGCAGGTCGCGTCGGACCTGCACGAAATGCTCGACGAGGCGGAAGCCGTGGCGACGAGCGCCGGGCTCTCCGAGGCAAGCCATAAGGGCATCGGGAAGGCTCGCCGAGCCGTCGACGCGATCGCGGCCTCGATCGAGGGCTACCATCAGCGCGTGGCGCTGTGCCTCTCGGCGCTGCACCTGCCCGGGGAGATCCAGTCCGCGATGCGCGACCAGGTGCTGCCGGCGCTGTATCTGGAACGCATCGCCGAGCAGAGCCGGGACAGCGAGACGAAGCGGCAGCGCCACGCGCGCGCCCAGGCGCTGACCGCGCCGCTGCAGGACGAAGCGACCAGCCCGATGATGCTGCTGAGCGAGGCCGCCGTCGCGGACCTGCTTCGCCAGGGCAGAAGCTGGGTGGCGCTGCACGTTCGCGCCAGCTCGTGCGTCGAGGGGAGGAACGGGCAGCTCGAGCTGCATCACCACGGCCTGCGCGGCCTGAGCGAAACCAAGCTCGCCGCGCTGACGGTGGTGCACAACTTCTGGACGCGCCGCGCCGACGGGACCACGGCCGCCGAGCGGTTCTTCGAGCAACAGCCGCGCGACCTCTTCGAGTGGCTGGTGGACGTCATGCCCGAGTTGCCCCGCCCTGCTCGCAAACGCCCACATGTCGCACCTTCTCCTCTACTGAACTAATCCAGCGCGGTGGACGGTACGATGACAGTGGCCCGTTCGACGCTCGGCCGAGCACGAAGGACGTCGACGCGATCTTCCGTCCAACCGCGCTCGTCCGCGATCTCGCGAAGGCGGTCGCCGGCGAGCAGGCCCTGCCCGAGGACTGGCTCGACGACGGCGCCAAAGGCTTCGTCTCCGAGCGTCACGAGGTGACCGAGGGCGACCTTCCGCAGTTCCCGGG
>JBARJU010000017.1:0-2721 GCA_049800435.1 Solirubrobacteraceae bacterium | reverse complement strand
GCCGAGCTTGCGGCTGACGCGCGGGGTCGCGACGCGGATTCGCTGCTGCGCGGGGTCGAGCTTGTGCGCGACACGCGCTTGCGCCTGCCCCTGAACGTCTCCGAGGAGCTGGCCCTCGAAGCGCTCGCCTATCGCTTGGCGGAGCTGCTCGGCTCGGACGGCGATTGATTTTGGAGGGGGACCCTTCGGGTCCGGGCGGACGTGCCGCCGCCCGTCAGCTCGCTCCCCGGTGTGGCGCCCACCGCGGGCGCCACGCTCTCACTGGGTTTGGCTGAGCGCGGCGATTGGCCCGAGGTGTGGCGTGAGGCCGTAGGTCTCAAACGCCATGAAGCGCGAGAACAGTCGGTTCTCGGGGCCATGGAAGTCGGCCGAGCCCGTGCTCAGCATGTCGAGCTCAGCGCAGCGAGCATGGAGCAGCTCGGTCTGCTCGCGCGTGTGGGTCACATAGAACGCCTCCACACCGTCGATGCCGAGCGCGGTGAAGCGCTCGATCGTGGAGAGCACCTCCGCCGGGTCTGACACGTCCCAGAACGGGTGTGCCCAGATCGCCAAGCCGCGTGCGGAGTGGATCGCGTCGATCGCCTCCTCGACGGTGGGCGTCACGCGCAGCGAGAACGCTGGCCGGCCCTCGATCAGGTAGGCCCTTATGAACGACCCGATGTCGTCTATCCGCTCGCCGCGAAACCTATCTGCGTTGGCCGGATGGGAGAGGGCGGCTTCCGCGAGGTGGGGACGCCCGATCGGCTCGCCTGCGTCGACGCGCGCGTCGATCGCGTGCCTGTCGAGCTCGATGCCCAGATCGCTCAGGTTCCGGGCCATGCGCAGCGTGCGCTGCTCGCGGTCGGCGAGAAAGCCGGCGAGCGTGTCCGCGAAGGCGGGGTCGGTGTGGTCGACCAGGTAGCCGAGGATGTGCAGTTCGCGCGCCGTCCCGCTCTCGTCGCCGTCGCCCGCCCCCCGCTTGTGCCCTTCAGGGTGCGTTGGGGGGTCGATCGCCGAGATCTCGATCGCGGGCACCACCGAGATCCCATGCTCCGAGCCGGCCCGAAGCGCCTCGGGCACTCCGGCGAGCGTGTCGTGGTCGGTGAGCGCCAGCAGCCTCACACCTGCCCGCGCGGCCGCATGCACGACCTCGGCGGGCTCGAGCACGCCGTCAGAGCGTGTGGAGTGGGACTGCAGGTCGAACGGCAGCACCCCGGTTGAGCTCTGGTCGGCCATGCGGGAACCCTATGCGATCGGCGTGACCCGCCGGGACGCCCTTCAGGCCGCGCGTGGGCAGCCGTCGGGACGCTTGTCGGTAACGCGCAGACCGCCGTCTCTCATCCCGAGAGAACGCCCGTCGTATTCGAGCGATGGGTCCACGAACGGCGTGACGCGGTCGATGAGAATCCCGCGCAGTGCCCGCACGGCGGCGTGGTAGCGGCCGGCGGGGCCCGACAGGGCTTCGGAGACCACCTCGCGCGAGCGCAGGGTGCAGTGGGCGGCGTCGGTCTCCCGCGCGCGCAGGAGAGCCTCGTTCCACATCGCCTCGAGGTATGCGAGCGCCGCGTCCACCTCCTCCTCGAGCAACTCCTCAGGCGTCTCCACCTGCCGAAGTATGGGGATCACCTCGCGGTCAAGCCAGCACTGCTCTGCATCCGCGCGCAGCAGCAATCGAATATCTGAGGGTATAGAGGATTCAAATGAATTAGACATGAGGAAAGACCGGCCGAGGATTGTGGCCTGCCTATGGCTTCGACTCGGCCCCCAGCCGGCTTTAGGAGCAGCTCGCACGTTCCACGCTTTTCCCCCGAGCTTGGCTCCAGAGCGCTCGCAACTCGAACAGTCGGCCAGCGCCGGCGCCGACGGTAAGGCTGATGTCGACCATGCGTGCGGGGCGCCGCAAAGCTAAAGAAGCCTCCCGGCAGTGGCCGATGCAGTGGCTATATGCCCAATCTCCACGGTCATACCCTGCGCCTGCTCAGACGCCACGATCCGACCGCGCGCATGCCCGGTCAACACGCGCGCGCGACGTTCCTGCGGCTGCGCATGCGCACGCTTGTGACGCTCGGCGTACTGGCGGTCCTCACGACGGTGCTCGGTCGCACGTTCGGCTTGCACAGCCCGCTGTTCATCGGCTCAGAGCTCGCTCTGCTCCTCACCATGTTCGTCGTCTCGCGCTATGTGTTGCCCCTCGTCGACCGTCACGACAGGGGCGCCGCCGGCGAGGAGCACGTGGGAGGTCTGCTCGACGAGCTGTCGGCGCAGGGATGGACAATCATCCACGACGCGAGCTTCGGTCATGGCAACGTCGACCACATAGCGCTTGGGGCTGCGGGAGTGTTCACGATCGAGACCAAGAGCCGTCAAGGCGATGTGCGCGTGCGCACGATCCACGGTGCGATCTTGCGCCAAGCTCAAGACCAGCGTGAGACGGTCGAACGGACTACCGGGGGGCGGGTGGAGCCGCTCGTCGTGTTCAGCCGCGCGTGGGTCGACAAGCCGCTTGCCCGTCGCCGCGGCGTGCGGGTGATGCCGGCGCGGATGCTGCTTGCCTACCTCAAGCGCCATCCCGACTCGCTCACACCGGCGCAGGTTGAGCAGGCACACGCCCGTATCGTGGCCGCGCTCGCCGAGAGCGAGTCGCAGCCCGATAGGCTTATCGGGTGGCCACCACCGTCGCGCAGCCGCTCGTAGGACCCGCTCCGCTCGTCGAGCCGCCCGCCGAGGCGCTCCCTCGCGGGC
>JBARJU010000016.1:0-4627 GCA_049800435.1 Solirubrobacteraceae bacterium | reverse complement strand
CCGTCCGGGTGCTCGTGTGCCGGGCGGCCCAGCCCGGTCGGGTCGAGTCCCCGATAGGCCAGTGGGCCGGGTCGCGCCCCCGAGGGCACGGGGACCCCTGATGGCGTCCCTCCCGGGGGAGGACCCGCGGGCACTCCGCCGGGGCTCACGAGAGCCTCACGCGCGGGTCGAGCAGCGCATAGGCGATGTCCACGAGCGTGCTGAGCACCACGACCGCGGCGGCCACCAGCATCGTGACGACCATCACCGGGGGAATGTCAAGACGCCCGATCGACTGGGCCGCGTACTGCCCGACGCCACCGAGGTTGAAGACCGACTCGACGAGGATCGCGCCGCCGCCGATGACCCACGCGAAGTCGAGACCCCACAGCGTGACGACCCCCATCAGCGAGTTGCGCAGGACGTGGCGGATCAGGACACGTCGCTCGGAGAGGCCCTTGGCGCGCGCGGTGCGCACGTAGTCCTCGCTCATCACGTCGAGCAGGTTGGCGCGAAGCAGACGCGAGTAGACGCCGATCGAGACGACCGACAGGGCCACCCACGGCATCAGCATGTGCGTGAACCAGCCCCACGGGTCGCTCGTGAGCGGCACGTAGCCTTCGAGCGGGAGCAGGTGCCACTTGTAGCCGAGCCAGTAGAGCATGATCGCGCCGAGGAAGAACACGGGCATCGAGATGCCCGTCAGCGCGACCACCGTCAGCACGCGGTCGAGCAGCCCGCCGGCGTGCACCGCGGAGAGCAGCCCGAACAGCACACCCACGACCAGCCAGACGATGCCGGCACCGATCGCCAGGGAGATCGTCGGCGGCAGGTCCCTCACGATTTCCCGCTCGACGTTGGTCTGCTGGGAGTAGGAGACGACGCTGCCGTCGAGCACCTTCTGCATCGTTCGCTCGTACTGCACGTAGATCGGCTTGTCGAAGCCCCACTGGACGCGCACGTCCTGAACCTGCTGGGGTGTGGCGAGTCGCCCGGCCATGCGCACGGCCGGGTCGCCGCCGGGGATCGCCTGGAAGATCAGGAAGGTGAGCACGGTGATCGCGAACAGGACCGCCACCAGCGAGGCGAGGCGGCGAGCGAGGAAGCCCGCCATCTGGGAGTGCCGCGCGATCGCGGGCGACACGCGTGGTGCGGATGGGATGCCCGCGGTTGGGACGCCCGCGGATGGGATGCCGGCGGAGGAGGCCTCCATCACAAGCGCCCCCGCAACGAGGCCTTCGGGTCGAGCGCGTCGCGCACCGCGTCGGCGAATACGTTGACCGAGAGCACCGTCAGGACGAGCATGATCCCGGGCACGAGCACGAGGTGGATCGCGCCGGGCATCAGACGGGTGCCGTCGGCGATCATCGTGCCCCAGGAGGAGTTCGGGGCCTGAACGCCGGCACCGAGATAGGAGAGGGCGCCCTCCAGGAGAATCGCGTTGGCCACGATCAGGGGGGCGAACGCGACGATCGTCGAGGACAGGTTGGGGAGGATCTCGCTCGCCATGATCCGCAGCGAGCCGAACGGCGGCGGGTAGCCCATCAGTCGCGCCGCGTCGACGAACTCGCGCTCACGCAGGGAGAGCGCCTGCGCGCGCAGAGGCTTGGCCACGTAGGGGAACACGACCACTCCGATCACGAGCGCGGGCAGCAGCAGCGAGCCGCTGCGCAGCGTGAACAGGCCGAGGTCGATCCCGCCGACCGCGAGGGCCACGCCGAGCGCGACCCCGAGCAGGACCGCCGGGTAAGCCCACACAAGGTCGAACAGGCGCGAGAGCACGCCGTCGGCGAGGCCGCGCGCGTAGCCCGCGAGCATGCCGAGCGCGACCGCCAAGACCATCGTGACGAGCGTCGCGATCGCGGCGATCTCCAGAGAGTTGCGACCGCCGTAGAGCAGTCTGACCGCCACGTCGCGGCCGTTGGAGTCGGCGCCGAGTAGGAAGCGGCCTTTCCAGGTCGGCCCGATCGGGACCCCCGTCGGGGAAACGACGTCGACGCGCTTGCCTGCGACGGAGACCGTGTCGGTTATGTGGTTGGCGTTGGGACCCGTGTGGGCAACATCGTTGGCGTAGACCGGCGCGAGCAGGCAGGCGAGCACGATCGCCACGAATAGCACCCCGAACGCAAGCGCCACGCGATTGCGTAGGAAAGCCCTCATACCTACTCATCGCCAGGGCGGCGGCGGCGACTTTAGCCCCGCCACCGCCGTCCCGAACCCCAGACCAAAGCGGTCGACCCAGTGGATGCCAGAGGCCGCACGGGAGCGGAGGCGTACTGGTTGTACGTCGAGCATCCCGGGTGTCGTCTGGCGCCGCTGGACGGCCGCGCTACTTGAGCTGCAGGGTGCTCCAGTCGTTGCCGTATACGGGGTGGAAGATGGCCGCCCCGAAGTCGACCTTGTCGGAGAAGAACTTGGGCGCCTCGTCGTAGCCGAACGGGGCCATGTAGGCCTTCTTGGCGGTGTATTCGTCGAGCGCCTGCCAGCGGCCCACGACCGAGCCGAGCCGCGAGGAGGGGACCGGCCCGAGTGCGGCGATTTCGCTCTGGATGTGCGGATCGTCGACCTGCGAGAGATTGTGGTTTTCGGTGGGGAGGATCGATTTCGCGTCGAGCAACTGGTAGAAGTCGACGGGGTTGGGGAAGTCCTGGCTGAAGGACAGCCAGCCCGTCTGCACTTTGTTGGAGACGTTGCCCACGGTCGCGTAGTACTGCGCATCGGCGACGATCTTCTCGGTCGCCTTGAAGCCGATTTCGTTCAGCACGCTCGCGTAGTAGTCGACGAATTCCTTGTGTGGGCTGCGCGACTGACCCCAGACGGTTACCGGCGTCCCCGCCAGGCCGGCGCGTCGCACCAGTTCCTTGGCCTTCTTGCCATTGGCGACGGTTACTTCGGAGTTGGGTTCCCCATAGGGGCACGGCGCGCTGGGGTGGCCGGGCATGCCGGCGGGCAGGAAGTAGCAGGCGGGATCCAGCATGCCGCTGTCCAGGCGCTGGAGCGCGCGCTTGTCGATCGCGTAGTTGACCGCTTCGCGCGCCAGCGGATTGTTGAACGGCGCTTCTTTGGTGTTCAGGAAGAAGTACTCCCCTGAGACGGTGGGCTCCTTTGCGTAGCGCCCTGACGCCTGGCTTTCGACCTGTGGGTACAAGGTCGGCGGGATCGTGTCGTTGTAGTCGAACACATCGGCGGTGTTGCCCAGCACCTGCTCGGCCTCGCTCTGGTTGTTGGAGACGATCTTCACGCTCACTTCAACGTGACCCGGGGGGACGCCCGGGATCGTTGAGCTCGAGAAGTGGGGGTTGCGCACGAGCGAGAACGACTTGTTCGGCACGACGCTCGCGATCTCATACGGCCCCACGCCCGGGGGCGGGCTGTTGGGGAGGCTCTTCATCGGCGTGGCGCTCGGCACGAGGCCGGCCGCGGGGAAGGCGAGCACGTTCAGGAATGGACCATAGGGCGCCACCAGCTTGACTGTGATCTTGCCGGTCGCGTCGTCGGTCTGAATGCCTGAGATCGAGGAGGCCTTGCCCTTGTCGAACTCTTCGCCGCCGGCGATGTTTTCGGTGAGCAGTTCCTTGTTGCCCCAGCCGAGCTTGATCGCGCGCTCGATCGTGTGGGCAAAGTCCGACGCCTTCACGGGCGTCCCGTTTGAGTAGACGAGGCCGTGGCGCAGCGTGAACGTGTAGGTCTTGCCGTCCGCGGAGACTGCCGGGAGGCTTTCGGCCAATCCAGGGATCAGCTTGGTTCCCGCTTCGCCTGAGGCGTGCGCATAGGTGACGAGACCCGTATAGGCGATCCAGGTGGCCTCATAGGACTGCGTGGTCGCCCCCAGAGCGGGATCGAGCGAGTCCGGCGCGGTGCCCATCAACACCGTAGCGGTGCCGCCGCTCTTCGACGACGTGGAAGAGCTTCCGCACGCGCTCACGCCCACCGTTAGGGCGAGGGCGAGCAACATCGTCATCGATGCCCGGAGCGTCCTATGCACTTGCCTGCCCTCCGTCATGGTGGGTTCTCCCCCTCCTCGCAACCCGGCGAGTCTCGTAATGTGTGCCACGTTGTACATGGTTCGACAACCCTCCTATGCAGCCCTTCACGAAACCTGAAGTATTCAAATGAGCTCGGACGCCATCGATCTCGAGACCGCCGCTGAGCCGCCGGCGATTCCGCCGATGCTGGCCGCGCTCGACCCCGCCACGGGCGAGGATCTGGGAAGCGTCGTCACAACGCTCCCGTCGGACGTCGCGGATGTCCTCGCGCAGGTCGCCAAGGTGCAGCCACTGTGGGCGCTCTTGCGCCTGGAGGACCGCGCGCGCTACATGCGACGCATGGCCCAGGCGATCGTCGACGAGTTTGACGAGCTGCGCGAGACGATCGCCCGCGAGCAGGGGCGCCCCCGTACAGAGGTCGCCGCGCTCGAGCTGCTCGTCGCGGTCGACGCGCTGAAGTGGGTGGCACAGGACGGCGCGCGCGTCCTCGGGGCGCGCCGCGTCGGCGTACACCGCTCGCTGTCGCTGACCAAGCGCGCCCGCATCGCATACGAGCCATATGGCGTGGTCGGCGTGATCGGCGCCGGCAGCGCCCCGTTCGCACAGCCCCTCGGCCAGATCGCCGGGGCGCTGCTGGCGGGCAATGGCGTGGTCTTCAAGCC
>JBARJU010000015.1:0-8894 GCA_049800435.1 Solirubrobacteraceae bacterium | reverse complement strand
GGCCTCGGCTGGGCCGCCGCCGCGGCGGAGCATGGTGCTGATCCCTTCCCACACCCTCTCGCCGTCCACGACGACGTCGGAGAGCAGCGCGAAGGTGCGCCCGCGCGGATGGGGCTCCAGCTTGGTTGCGCGCACGCGGATCTCGAGCTTCTGGTCAAGCGCGATCGGCCGGTGCTGGACGATGCGGTTCTCGATGTGCACGAGCCCCACGGCCCCGAACGGGAAGCGCCCGTCGGCCATGGCGGCCATGTGCAGTGGAAAGGCCAGCAAATGGGGGTAGGTGGGCGGCAGATTCTCGCGCAACGCAAAGCCGCACACCTTGGCGTAGGCGGCCACCTTGTCCGGGTCGACCCGCACGCCGGCGAGTGTGAGATCGACGTCGGGGATCTCCTTGCCGCGACCCGGGACGAACGGGAGCAGCGAGGCGCCCGGGATCATGGACGCCGCAGCGCGCGCGTACAGCGGCAGCATGGAGGGTGAGCTGGAGAGGGTGCGCGCCGTCATCACGCCCCCAACAGGCTCTGCCCGCAGACTCGCACGACGTTCCCATTGATGCCCGCCGAGGCGGGGGAGGCAAACCAGGCGATCGTCTCGGCTACGTCGACCGGCAGGCCGCCCTGGGACATGCTGTTCATGCGCCGTCCGGCCTCGCGCAGCGCGATCGGCATCTTGGCGGTCATTCGTGTCTCGATGAAGCCGGGCGCGACCGCGTTGATCGTGACGCCGCGCTCGGCCAGCACCGGTGCGAGCGCCTGCACCATCCCGATCACGCCAGCCTTGGAGGTGGCGTAGTTGGTCTGGCCGGCGTTGCCCGCTACGGCGCTCATGGAGGAGACGCACACGATGCGCCCGTTCTCACGCACCAGGTTGCGTGAGACCAGCTCGTCGTCGATGCGCTCCTGGCTTGACAGGTTGACCTCCATCAGCGAGGTCCAGCGGTCCTCGGGCATCTTGGCGATCGTGCGGTCGCGCGTGACGCCCGCGTTGTGGACGACCACGTCCACGCCGTCCGACAGGCGCTCGGCGATCTTTGCGGGTGCGTCCCGGTCGGTGATGTCGAGCTCGATCGTCTCGGCGTCCAGGCGAGAGGCCACCTTGCGCAGATCTTCCGACAGGGCGGGCACGTCCAGCAGCACGAGCTTGGCCCCGTCGCGGTGCAGGGTCGTGGCGATCGCCTCACCGATTCCCCGCGAGGCGCCCGTGACGAGCGCTGTCTTGCCTTCCAAGGAACGCTCCCAGTCGATCTCGGCCGCCCGGGCCACGGCCTGCCCCACACGGATGACCTGGCCGGAGACGTAGGCCGAGCGCGGGGAGAGCAAGAAGCGCAGGGTGGACTCGACCTGCTCCTCGGCACCCTGGGAGACGTAAACGAGCTGGACGGCTACGCCCCTGCCGATCTCCTTGCCCAGCGAGCGGGTGAAGCCCTCGAGCGCGCGCTGCGCGGTGGCCTGTCGTACGGGCTCCTCCTCTGGAGGCGTGCCCAGCACGACCACCCGGCCCGAGGCCTGCGCGCGTTTGACGTTGACATGGAAGAAGCGCTGCAACTCAACCAGCTCGGTGGAGTCGGCGATGCCGGTGGCGTCGAACACGAGCGCCTTGACCGGCTCTTGGCCCTCGGCGGCCCGCGCTGTGCCGGTGTCCTTCAGCAGGCGCTCCAGCTGAGCCCCCAGCCGCCCGCCGGGCGCAGCTCCGAGCAGCACCGGACCGGAGATGGCCGGCACGCCGGGCGCGTGGCGCTCCAGCTTGACGGGTCGAGGCAGGCCCACGCGGGAGGCGATCAGCCGGCCCGGCAGCGAGTTGACCACCTGTGCGTAACGATCGCTCATCGCGCTCCTCCTGCGCTCTCGAGCACGGCGACCACGCCCTGGCCGGCCGCCGCGCAGATGCTGATGACACCGCGGCCCGAGCCGCGTTCGTGCAGCGCCTTGGCCAGGGAGGCGACGATGCGCCCGCCGGTCGCCGCGAACGGGTGACCCGCGGCCAGGGAGCCGCCGTTGACATTGAGCCGCTCGCGGTCGATAGCGCCGAGCGGCTGCTCGCGGTCCAGGCGCTCGCGGCAAAACGTGGGGTCCTCCCAGGCACGCAGCGTACACAGCACCTGAGCGGCGAACGCCTCGTGGATCTCATACAGGTCGAAGTCCTGAAGCCCCACGCCCACGCGGTCGAGCAGGCGCGGCATCGCGTACACGGGGGCCATCAGCAGGCCCTCGCGCTTGCCTGTGCCCCGGTGGGTATGCACGTGGTCGACCGCCGCGGTCTGCCCGTCCACGAAGTAGGCCAAGATCGGCAGGCCGCGCTGCTTGGCCCACTGCTCGGAGGCCAACAGGACCGCCGAGGCGCCGTCTGACAGGGGGGTCGAGTTGCCGGCGGTCATCGTGCCCTCCGGTCCGCCGAAGACGGGCTTCAGCTTGGCGAGCTTCTCCGGGGAGGAGTCTGGACGCATGTTCTGGTCGCGCTCCAAGCCGAGGTAGGGAGCGATCAGGTCGTCCATGAAGCCGCGCTCATAGGCTGCCCCCAGCTTGCGGTGGCTGCGGACCGCCAGCTCGTCCTGCTCCTCGCGGGAGATCCCCCACTCGCCGGCCATGATCGCGCAGTGCTCCCCCATCGAAAGCCCGGTGCGGGGCTCCTCGTTGCGGGGGATCGCCGGGACGATGTGGCTGGGCCGCACGCGCGCCAGATGCTTGAGTCGCCCGACCGTCGACTTCTCGCGGTTGGCCTGCAACAGGATCTCTCGCAAGTCCTCGTTGAGGCCGATGGGCGCATCCGAGGTGGTGTCCGCGCCGCAGGCGATTCCAGAGTCGATCTGGCCGAGCGCGATCTTGTTGGCGACGAGGATCGTCGTCTCAAGACCCGTTCCGCACGCCTGCTGCACGTCGTAAGCGGGGGTCTCTGGCGCAAGGCGCGTGCCGAGCACGCTCTCGCGTGTCAGGTCGCGGTCGCGCGAGTGCTTGAGCACGGCGCCGCCCGCCACCTCCCCCATCCGCTCGCCGGCAAGCGAGAAGCGCTCTACCAGCCCATCGAGGGCAGCGGTGAGCATGTCCTGGTTGGAGGCGTGCGAGTAAGCGGAGTCCGAGCGCGCAAACGGGATTCGGCTGCCGCCAACGATGACGGCTCGGCGAAGGCCGCGGGTCACCTCAAATCACCTTCCCCGGGGTCTCATCTGAAGAGCGGCCGCCGCGGGTGCGCAGGCGCAGGCCGGGCTCAACCGTGGAGATCAGCAGCTCGGCCGCCCTGCGTGCCGAGATCGCCTCTCCGCGCAGCCACCAGCGCCCGAGCGCCTCGGCCGCGCCGAGCACCGCGGCCGAGAGCGCCTCCACTTCGCTGCGATCCATCACACGCCCCGAAGGAGGCAGCTGCGAAAGCACAGCGGTGGCCACCAGCTCGGTGATGCGGTCGCGGTACTCGGCGACCCGTTGGGCGACCTCCCCGCTGACAGGCAGCGTCTCGTCGAACAGCACCCTCCAGGCGTCGCGGTCGGTGTCCAGGAACTCGAAGAACGCGAGCAGCCCCGCGCGCAGCGCGTCAGCGGGAGTGGTGGTCGGGGCGATGGCGTCCACCACCGTCCTTGTCAGCAGCTCCCCCGCGGGCTCCATGCACGCCAGGTAGAGGCGCTCCTTGTTACCGAAGTATTTGTAGAGCAGCGGCTTGGTGACGCCCACGGCGTCGGCGACGTCGTCCATCGTCACCCCGGCGTAGCCGCGCTCGGCGAACAGCGCGTGCGCCGCCTCGAGCGTCTGGCGCTCACGCTCGGCGCGCGGCAGGCGCGAGCGCCGCGGGAGGCTGCTGGTGTGACGGCGGCGGTGCCTGAGGGAGGTCACGGCCCGATGTTACCAGACTATAAATTTATGTCCTAGTAACCACTTCGTGGGCTGGGGGTTATTGAGGGTGAGCGCCAACCATTCGATAGGAAGGATCTTCAGATGCCGACCACCGAGAAGTTGCCGAGTGCCAAGACCCTGATCCCCGAGGCTCTCGCCGAGGGCACATCCTCCGAGGAGGGGACGGACCTGGCTGAGCAGTGGCTCGAGCTGGCCAGGGTGAGCCAGCGAACCGCGATCGAGACGGTGCGCAAGTTCCTCGACACGGTCGAGAGCGTGCCGCTTGCCGGGACGGGCGTGTCGCTCACAGAGCGCTTGGCGCACGCGGAGTACGACGCGCTGCGCAGCATCGTGCGCGGCGCCGTGGGCGTGGATGTCAACGTGGGGGTGAACGTGGACGTGCTCTCCAAGGGCCTGCACGTCGACGTGCTCTCGAGGGGCGTCAATGTGAACGTGCTCTCGCCGGGAGCGACTTCCTGATCACGTGTCCCATCCAAGCGGCAAGCGAGTGAAACCCAAGAAGGCAAGAGGGCACAAGGACTGTTGGGGCGTTGAGCGCCAGCCGCCGGCCGCGACCTTGTTTGCTTATGACGCCGCCCGCAGGCGCCCGAGGACATGCTCTGCCTCCTCGAGGAGGCCGTTCACCTGCGCTGCCGCGAGCATTCGCTCGGCCCGTTCGGCGCCGACCATCTCGAAGACCGAGGGAAGGCGCTCCTCGCCCTCCATCACGAATGCCACCCGCAGCAAATCCTCGTCGCTGAGTTTCTCAATACAGCCGCTGAGCGCCGCGTCGTCGAGGTAGGCGACGAACCGTCCCATGGCGACATGCTCGCCGTTGGCGGCCATCTCGGCGGACACCGCGACCACGCTGTCGGCTGCGATCGCCCTCACAACCTCGACGGCGCGGCGCGGATCGAGCTCGGCGGCGAGCCGCGCGAGGAAGTCGACCGTGAAGTGCTCGGAGATCTCAGCGGCACGGTGAGGATCGAGCAGACAGGTAAGACGCGCGCAGATGAGCGGCCCGAGCGCACGTTCGCCGATCGCCGCGAGCGTGTGCGCCGGCAACAGCCGGGCGGCATCAGCCGTGCGCTGCAGCAGCTCCCGCTCATCGTCGTAGAACAGATCGGTGACGGCCTCGCGGTAGTCGCGCAGCTCCGATCCTGGAACGGGCAGCAGGAACGCGAGCTCCTGCGAATCTTCGACCCTGAGGAGGCGGGCGAGCTTGGCAGTCTCGGCGCGGCTTTCCAACGCGCGACTCACACCCCGAGCATCCTGTGCACGGCGCCACGCAGCGGTCGTGGTATGTGGTCGAAAGCCATATCGATCGCCTCCGCGACTTGGCGGCGCTGACGGCGCAGCGCCTGCTCGGTCAGCGCCGTCAACTCCGCTTCGCGCTCGCGGTCGAGCGACGGCGGCGGGGGCGGGAGATGGTCTGCTGGTCTTGGCATCGGAGAGTATTCGCGCGCGGTGTTACGGGCGCGGGTCCCGGGGCTCGGAGCGGGCGTCGGTGTCTGCCTGTGCGCGCCTCGCTGCGTCGCGGATCTCAAAGAGGTCTGTCGCCCAGTCGCCGACCTCGCGCGTGACGTCGCGCACCGCGCCGAGGACGATTCCGAAGATGCCGCCGAGGTGCGTCGCGCCCGACTCGACGACGACCTGGATCGTGTCCTTGCGTGTCTCCAGTGTGTTGAGGGTGTCGCTCATGTGGGTCAGGCCGCGGCGGCCAGCTCCGGTGTCTGCGCCTCGGTGGCGACACTGTCCCCGTCAGCTTTGGAGCTGCCGCGGCCGGGGAGCAGTGGCAGGGCGGGGCTCAGAATCTTACGCGCGACGCCGCTGAGATGGCCGGCGAGCTGCCTGCCGAGCGACCGCCGCGGCGGGAGGGCAAGCTTGACGATCTTGCGCGCGACGCTACCGAACTGCGTGTGCAGCGGGCCGGCGTTGTACGGGATGTCGTAACGCTCGCAGATCCTGCGCACCTCGACGGAGATCTCGGCGTAGCGGTGGGCGGGGAGGTCGGGGAAGAGGTGGTGCTCAATCTGGTGGCTGAGGTTCCCGGCGAGGATGTGGAAGAGCTTGCCGCCGGTCAGGTTGGCCGAGCCGAGCAGCTGGCGGTGGTACCACTCCCCGCGCGTCTCGTTCTCAGCCTGCTCCTCGGTGAACTCGTGCGTGCCTTCGGGAAAGTGGCCGCAGAAGATGATCGTAAACGCCCACAGGTTGCGGGTTAGGTTCGCGGTCGCGTTGCCGGCGAGCACGAGCGGCAGTGAGGGGCCGGACAGCAGCGGGAACAGCACGTAGTCCTTGAGCGTCTGGCCACGCACCTTGCGCCAAATGTCCCCCAGCATGGGGCGCTTCTCGCCCAGGGTCATCTCGCCGGCGGCGATCCGCTCGGTCTCGAGGTCGTGCAGTGCGACGCCATACTGGAAGAAGATCGCCAGCAGCGCCGCGTACAGCGGGTTGCCGAGGTAGTACGGACGCCACGGCTCCTGCTCGGACATGCGCAGGATGCCGTAGCCGATGTCGCGGTCCTTGCCGACGATGTTCGTGTATGTGTGGTGCATGTAGTTATGCGAGTGGCGCCATTGGTCGGCCGGACAGGCGGTGTCCCACTCGAAGGACTTACCGTTCAGCCGCGGATCTCCCGTCCAGTCGTACTGCCCGTGCATGACGTTGTGGCCGATCTCCATGTTGTCGAGGATCTTCGACAGCGACAACGCGGCGGTGCCGGCGATCCAGGCCGGTGCAATGAAGCTGAGGAACAGCAGGCCGCGACCGGCGACCTCCAGTCCGCGTTGAGCGCGGATGATCTTGTCGATGTAGTCGGCGTCGCGCTGGCCGAGGTCGGCGACGACGCCGGCGCGGATCGCGTCGAGCTCGTGGCCAAACGCCTCGATCTGCTTGGGCGTGAGGTTGGGTGTGGCCGTGGGCATGGCTGGTTCCTTATCGAGGTCGGGGTTCTAGAGGTCGAGCGCGACGTCGCCGACCGGCACGGAGACGCAGATGCGGATCTGCTCCTCCCCGGTGGAGGAGATCGCGCCGGTCAGGACGTTGTGTACGGCGCCCTGAGTCTTACGGCAGCTGCAGGTGTTGCAGATGCCCATGCGGCAGCCGTGCTCGGGGGCGAGTCCGGCGTCCTCCGCCTGCTCGAGCAGGGGCAGACCGCTGTTGGCGGCCTGCCGTCCGCTGGCGGTGAAGCTGATGGTGCCCTCGGCGCCGGCGGTGTCGAAGCTCAGCGCCGGTGGTGTAAAGGTCTCGACGGCCGGCTCGGCCAGGCCGTCGTGCGCCCAGAGGGCGCGCACCGCGTGGATCAGCGCCGGCGGGCCGCAGACGAACGTCGCCGCGTCGGAATGCTCGGAGATCACGGCCTGCAGGTGCTCGCGGTGAAAACGCCCTGCCAGCGCCGGGCTGCGTCCGCGCGTGAAGCCACGGGCGACGCGCAGCGACTCGTGGCGCTCTGCCAGCCTGTCCAGCTCGGCGCCGTAGAGGGCAAGCTCGCGCGAGCGCGCGTAGTTCAGGAATCCGATCTCGCCCGCGAACTCCTCGTCACACAGCGTGCGCAGCATCGCCATCACCGGCGTGATGCCGCTGCCACCGCTGATGAGCAGCACGCGCTCGGGACGCGGGTCTCCCAGCACGAAGTCACCCTGCGCCTGGGTCAGGCCTACGATCGTCCCCGGACGCGCGTGGTCGCGCAGATGGCGCGAGACCTTGCCCTCCGGGTGTGTCGAGACGGTCAGCTCCAGCGCGCCGTCGGCGGCGTGCTGCGAGCCGGCGGGAGAGTAGGGCCGCATCTCGCGGACCCCGTCGATCTCGATGCTCACGCCGACGAACTGCCCGGCGCGCAGGCCGCGCCAGTTCTCGTTCGGGCAAAGCGTGAGCGTGACGCTCTTGGGCGTCTGGTGGCTGACCGCCATCACCTCGGCGCGCACGTCGTGCTTGACGAGCAGCGGGCGGACGAGCTCGACGTAGCGGTCGACACCGTGCGGGTAGGCGAGCGCCTCGAGCAGGCTCGAGCGCAGCAGACGACGACCGAGGCCGCGAGAGAAAGTGGCGGTGGGCAGCGTTCTCGACTCCATTCAATCAGTGCACAACTGTTCACAGAGTACACTCAGCAGGGCTCCAAGTGACAGAGGGATCTGTGGACCTGGTCACACGATGATCGTGCATGGTCGTACTCCAGAAAACGGCGATACGCGTCAAGAGCGCAAGCGGCGCACCCGCCAAGCGCTGCTCGACGCGGCGCTCGAGCTTCTTGAGGAGCAGAGCTTCTCAAGCCTCAGCCTGCGCCAGGTCACGCGCTCGGCGGGCATTGTTCCCACGGCCTTCTACCGCCATTTCGACGACATGGAGGAGCTCGGCCTGGCCCTGATCGACGAGTCGTTCCGGACACTGCGGGAGATGATCCGCGCGGCGCGCGCGGATCCGCGGACCTACGAGCACGCGATCCGCAACTCGGTCGAGATCCTCGCCGATCATGTGCACGAGCACGACACCCACTTCCGCTTCATCGCGCGCGAGCGCTTCGGCGGCGTGGCCGCCCTGCGCCACGCGATCCGCAGCGAGATCCGCCTCTTCGCCAGCGACCTTGCCACCGATCTGGCCCGCTTTCCTTACCTCGACCGCTGGAGTACCGTGGACCTCCAGCTGCTGGCCGGACTGATCGTCAACGCGATGGTCGCCATCGCCGAGGCGATCCTCGACGCACCGCCGAACGTCCCCACCGCAGAGGCCGAGATCATCGCGACCGCCGAGCGCCAACTACTGATGATCGTGCTCGGCGTGCCCCAGTGGCGCAACACAGAGACGCAGGCGCCACCGCCAGTCACCACCCAAATGGCCGCGGCACGAAGCTCGTCGAGCATATAGTCCAGGATGCAGAGTCGTGGACAACGACCGAACCGCCCGGCGGTTCCAACGTCAGCGAAGCAGTGCAGTTAGCAAGACTCGAACCCAAGCTAGCGGGACTTTCCGGGCACGGGCTCTGACTGGCGGTTGAGCGGCGGCTGGTGTCGCGTCGATTTCCGCTTGCCTGTTGGGTTTGTGGGCTGTTGTGGGCCGGCCGCAAGGGCGGTTTTAGCGTGT
>JBARJU010000014.1:0-1788 GCA_049800435.1 Solirubrobacteraceae bacterium | reverse complement strand
GCACGACGCCGAGCGTGCGCGGGGGCAGCGGCGTCGGCAGCAGCAGCTTGGGCGGCTTCCCATGCGTGCACCGCTTCACCGGCTTGCCCGCGAACAGCGCCCTCAGCGCATTGTGGGAACAGTCGCTCGGGTCGGCCCCAAGCACCGAGTGGCCCGTGTTCGGCACCACGAGCAGGCTCGCGTCCGGGATCTGGGCCGCCACCGCCTGCGCGTTCGCGGTCGGGGTACGCAGGTCATCCGCCCCGCTCAGGATCAGCGTCGGCACGTTCGGGAGCGGCTCGCGATCCGCTTCCGGTCCCTCGGGAGTGAGCGGCCAGGACGCGCACACGGGAACGTCGCTGAGCGCGAGCGCGTTGGCCCTTGTGAACGGCGCGAACGCGCTGCTCGGCTGCGCCTTCAGCGCCGCGATGGCTTCCTTCAGGCGCGTCCTCGCGCTCGCCGAGCGGCTCCAGGGGAACGCCGTCTCGTCGCAGATCGTCGAGAAGTACAGGGGTGTGTCAAAGCCCTCGCTCAGGCTTTCTTCGCCTTCTCCTTCTCCCCCGCCTTGCGCGCGGGCCACCAGTCGCGCGAGCGCCGCCGTGTCGCCGCCCACGGCCGCGTGCACGGCCGCCGGGAATTCGGCCCTCAGGATCGGGTCGAAGTCGCCCTCCAGCAGAATCTCGACGAGGTCGTTGGAGGAGATCGTCGTCGTTTCCGCTTCGCCTTTCCCGTCGATCAGGCGCGCGGGCGCAGAGCCGGCGCCCATGCGCTTGACCAGGCGCGCGAGGTCGCTCGCGGGGTCACGGGTTATGTGGGCGCACGCGCCTTGCTCGCACAGCTGGCGCAACACGCGCCCCACCGCCGCGAACGTCGTGCGGTCGAACGCTTCCGGCCCGTCGGGCGGCACGACCGAGTCGAGTATCAGCGCCTCGACGTGGTCCGGATACCGTTGCGCGTAGCGCTCGGCGACCTTCGTGCCGTACGAGGTCCCGTACAGCACGAGCTTTTCGTAGCCCCCCGCCTGACGGATCGCCTCGATGTCGGCGACCGTGTCGGCGGTCGTATACAGGCCGCGCGTCTCCCCGATCTGCCCCGCGCAGATCGCCACGCCCGTGGGCGACAGGCGACGTTTGACGTGTTCGAAGGCGGCGCACGACAGCGGGTGGGAGAGGCCGGTCCCGCGCTGGTCGAATGCGATCAGGTCGCGCGTGGATGCGATCGGCCCGAGGATTTCCGCGAAGTCGCCCACGAACGGGATCGCCGACTGGCCGGGACCTCCGGCGAGCGCGATCACCGCGTCCCTCGATTCGCCGACCGGCGAGCGGTGGCGGCGCATCGCCAGCGCGATCGTCCCAGGCGTCGTCCCGCTGGGGTCGAGCGGAACCGCCAGGTGCCCACAGGCCACGTCGTTGGAGTCTCCGCACGGCTTCCATCGATCTGAGCCCATGCGGCCGTGGCGACCAGCATGGCGAGTATCGTCGCCGCCAGAAGCGCGATCGCAAGTGTCCCGGTTCGTCGCATCAATCGGAATCTAGCGGACCGTGTAGGCTCGCGCTGCAATGACAATCGACCGCGAAACAGTCCACGCGCCGGCCGCCCCGGCCGCGATCGGCCCCTACAGCCACGCGGTGCGCGCCGGCTCGCTCTTGTTCTGCTCGGGGCAGATCCCACTCGACCCCGCAAGCGGCGAGATCGTGGGCGCGACCGCGGCCGAGCAGGCGCGCCAGTGCCTCTCCAATCTGACGGCCGTCTGCGACGCGGCGGGCGCGTCGCTGGGCGACGCAGTGCGCCTCACCGTCTACATGACCG
>JBARJU010000013.1:0-2176 GCA_049800435.1 Solirubrobacteraceae bacterium | reverse complement strand
CGGCTCCACGGCGACCTCGTCGCGCGCGTACGCACGCGCGCGCACGCGTGGGGCGCCCTCTTCCACGAGTACCAACACACCGGCTCCCGGCGCTCCGACGACCATCTCCGCGACGCCGTCCCGCGCTGTCGCCAAGGCGCCGACCACATCCCCGCCGGCAAGGCCCGGTAGCCACCTCGATCGCTGCTCCTCAGAGCCGGCATGCTCGATCGCGAGCGCGGCCAGCACGGACGGCAAGAGCGCCACCGGGGCCACGGCGGCGCCCAGCTCCTCGCACAGGATCGAGAGCTCGACCATGCCGAGGCCCTGTCCGCCATAGGCCTCCGCGACAGCGATCCCCGGCCAGCCGAGCTGGCACAGCTCGCGCCACAGGCCATCGTCGAGGCGACGCGCCTCGGCGTGCTCGCGCACGCGCTCCGGCCGCGCCCGCTCGGCCAAGAGATCGCGTGCAGTGCGCTGAATCTCGCGCTGGTCGTCGCTGAGACCGAAGTCCATCAGCGAGCGCCCGCCCGATCGGGGATGGCGACCCGCCCGCAACCGCCCGCGGAACGAACCTGCGGAGCTCCGTCAGGAGCGGAGCCCATCCCAATAAAGACCACTCAGGAGACCGCCTTCAGCCGCGGAAGTCCGAGCACCCGCTCTGCCACGATGTTCTTGAGCACCTCGGTGGTGCCGCCCTCGATCGTGTTGCCGCGTGCGCGCAACAGCTCATAGCTCCAGGCGGTGCCGTCGGTGAGCGCCTCGGGACCCACGATCTCGGCGGCGAGGGAGGTGAGGCGCTGGTTGGTGTCCGACCAAAGCCACTTCACGAGCGAGCCCTCCGGGCCGGGCTGGCCGTAGCGCTCGATGTCGGTGAGGCCCTTCCACGCGAGCAGGCGGATCGACTCGCAACGGATGTGAAGCTCGGCGAGCGCGTCCGCGTAGAGCGCGTTCTCGAGCAGCCCGCGCTCGCGTGCCACAGCGATCGTGTCGTCCAGCAGCTGGCGCAGGCGGACCTGCAACACGAAGCCGAGCCCGGCGCGCTCGTTCATGAGGGTGGTGAGCGCGACCTTCCAGCCGTTGCCCACGCCACCGACGACGTTCTCATCGGGAATGCGCGCCTCCTCGATGAACAGCTCGTTGAACTCGGCCTCGCCGGTGATCTGGCGCAGCGGGCGCACCTGAACGGCGTCCTGGTCCATATCCATCAAGAAGTAGGTGAGTCCCTTGTGCTTGGCCGCGCCCGAGTCTGTGCGGGCGACGAGCATGCACCACTTCGAGTACTGCGCGCCGCTCGTCCACACCTTCTGTCCGGTCACAACCCACTCGCCTGTGCCCGACCGGGCATCGCCGCCTGCGCCCGACCGGGTGTCCCTGACCGCACGCGTCTTCAGCGACGCCAGGTCCGAGCCGGCGTCGGGCTCGGAGAAGCCCTGGCACCAGATCTCGTCCGCGGACAGGATCGGCGCAAGGTAGCGCTGCTTCTGCTCGTCTGTGCCCCACACCATCAGGGTGGGCCCGCCGAGCAAGAGCCCGAGCACGTTGGCGGGCAGTGGCACGCGCGCCAAGCCGAGCTCCTCGAAGTAGATCGCCGACTCGGTCAGCGACGCGCCCCGCCCGCCGTACTCGGCCGGCCACGCCGGCGCGGCCCAGCCGGCGTCATACAGTCGCCGCTGCCAGTCCCTGCGCCAGGCATAGTGCGCGTCTTCCCCGCCCTCGCTTGGCTCCTCGTCGGGCCTGTTGTCCGCAAGCCATGCGCGCAGTTCCTCGCGAAAGGCGCTCTCACGCTCGTTGAAGGTCAGATCCATACACGTTCTCCCGGCGATCGCCCGCAAGCGAGCCCACCGGACATTGAACTACCACACGCCGGTGTGGGTCGTGCGGGTCGAGCTCACGGGGTCGGGGTGCGGCGCGAGCGTAGCGCTACGACCCCTCCGCGGGGCGCGTGCCGGACGGTCGAATATCGCTGTGCACCACCAGCTCGTCGACCTCGAGCCGACCGACCCTGACCTTGCGCACATCGAGCTTGCCGATCGCGGCACGCTTGATTGCGAGACGGCGAATCGCGAGCGCCCCGACGGCAAGCGCCCCAAAGGCGCTTGCGCCGAGCGCGAACGAGCCGACGGCGACCGAGCCGACCGAGAGGGCGCCCGCGCCGCCCCTCCCGCACTCGCGCCCTCTTCCGCGCGCTCGGCAC
>JBARJU010000012.1:0-9044 GCA_049800435.1 Solirubrobacteraceae bacterium | reverse complement strand
CGCCCACGCAGGGCGCCGCGTCGAGCGCCGACGCCGTCGCGCTCGTGGCGAGCACGCCGATCTCAAAGGCGAGCTACCTGCACTGGGTGTCGGTCGAGAAAGCGCTCGGCGCCACCGGCTCGCCGAGCCATCAGGCGCTCGGCTTCCTGATCACGTCCGAGTGGGTGCTCGGCGAGGCAGCCGCTCGTGGGATCGCGGTCTCCGAAGCCGAAGTCAAGCAGCACTTCGCCCAGCTCGTGCACCAGAGCTTCCCGAAGTCGGGCACGCTGCAAAAGTACCTGGCGAAGTCCGGCGAGACCGAAGCCGACCTGCTCGCGCGCATCAAGGTCGAACTGCTCGCCGCGCGCATCGCCGCGAAGGTCACACCCGGCAAGAGCGCAGCGCAGCGCACAGCCTTGCTCACTGCCTTTGAGAAGAACTTCCACACCCACTGGAAGAGCCTCACGGTCTGCCACGCGGGCTACATGATGGAAGATTGCAAGCAGTACAAGGGCAAGCGCGAAGACCTCACGGCCACCGGTTCGGGCAGCACAGCAACCAGCGGGTCGAGCGCCGGTTCGACCAACAGCGCCTCGAGCTCCAGAGGCGAGGTATACAGCCCGCCTGGGGCCTTCTCGATCTCCAGTTCCGCGTTCGAACGCAATGGCGCGATCCCGGCCCAGTACACGTGCGCGGGCGCAGGCATCTCCCCGCCGCTCTCTTGGACGAAAGTGCCCGCCAAAGCGGCCGAGCTGGTGTTGTTCATCATCGACGACAACTCATCCGGCAAGTCCGGCGGCATCCGCTGGATCGTCGGCGGGATCGACCCGAGCTCCACCGGCGTCGCGGCTGGCAAGGTGCCCCTGGGAGGCATCCTTGGCACCAACACCGCCGGCCATGTCGGCTACTCGCCGATCTGCCCAGCCAAGGGCAAGAGCGATACGATCGAGTTCGTCATGTACGCGCTCAAGAAGACGATCTCGCTATCGCCCGGCTTCCAGCCCTCGGATGCCGAGGCCAAGTACGGCCAGGGCAAGCTCCTGATGGGCTCGGCTGCCGTTACCTACGGCATCGCCTCGCGCTGAGCGGCGCCCCGAGGCGGTCGTTCCGCGGCGTGCTAGGCCACCTCCGATGCTCGACGTACAACCCGTACGCCTGCGCATCGAGTACGCCTGCGCATCGAGTACGCCTGCGCATCGCGTGCGGCGTATCCCATTCCACGGCCCGATCAACTGCGCTGCTCGAGCGCTCTTCAGCTCTCGATCCCGCGCTGCCGGAGAAACCGCTGGAATTCCCGCGCCAGGAGATCGCCCGAGGGCAGATCCTGGGGGCTGATCGCAGCCTTCTCGTCCTCGGCCACGCGCCGCTCGAGGCGCTCCACGAACGCCTGGATGTCGGGATCGGACTGCACCGCGAGCCCGACCTGGTGCTCGTACTCGGTGGAGGCCTGCTCGAGCTCCGTCACGTCGACGGACACGCCGACGAGCAACTCCAGCTTGCGCAGCAGCGCAAGCGCCGCCTTCGGGCTGGCGGCGGCAGCCACATAGTGGGGCACGCTCGCCCACACGCTCGCCGAGGGCAGTCCGGCCTGGGCGCAGCTTGCGTGCAGAACGCCCACGATCCCGGTGGGGCCCTCGTAGCTGCTTGCGGTCAACCCGAGCCGCTCCAGCAGAGCGGGGTCCGAGGCAAAGCCGGTCATCGCCACCGGTTGAGAGTGGGGCACGTCGGCGAGCAAGCCTCCGAGCGTCACCACAAGCTGCACGTCGAGCGCTTCGGCGAGGTCGACGACCAGTGCGCTGAACGAGCGCCAGCGCATCGAGGGCTCGACGCCCTGCACGATCACGAGGTCGCGCGGGGCGCGCGGGGCTCGTGCCTCGAAGATCTCCACCGAGGGCCAGGAGATCACGCGCGCCTGGGTCTCGTCGATCTGCACGTGCGGACGGTTGGCCTGGAAGTCGTAGAACTCCTCCGTGTCCAGCTGAGCAAAGCGCTCGGCGTCCAGTGCCTGGCAGAGGAACGCGGTCGCGCTCGACGCAGCGTCGCCGGCGTCGTTCCAGCCGGAAAATGAGCACACCATCGCGGGGGCCCTCAAGCCGTCGGGGCGACGATCCCAGATGAGTGGCTGCATCCGAACCACCGTACATCATGGACACCTCATGCCCACAAAGGCCTCGACAAGCGCAGCGCCGCCCGTCCGGCCGGGCAGGCCCGTCCCGGGGGACGGCGCGGCCGACGCACACACGATCGCGACGCTGCGCGAGGGCGACGCGGTCGATGCCATATTCGCGTGCGTGCGCAAGGAGCGATTGATGACGCGCTCGGGCGCCCCCTACCTGGCGGTCGAGTTGCGCGACCGGAGCGGAAGCGTGCCCGCCAGGGTCTTCCGCGACGCCGACCTGCTCGCCGGGCGCTTCGAGCGGGGCGAGCTCGTGCGCGTGCGGGGCAGCGTCGAGCGATTCCGCGACGAACATCAGATCGCGGTCGATCAGATCGCGCGCGTCGAGGTGGGCGAGGAGGAGGCGGCCCGCTTTCTGCCCGTGTCCCATCGCGACCTCGACGAGCTCGAGGGCTTCTTCGAGCACCTCGCGCGCGAGGTCTATGACCCAGGGTTCAAAGCCTTGTTGGGAGGCTTGCTCGCCGAGCAGGAGCTGCGCGCCGAGTTGCGCCGAGCTCCGTGCTCGCTGCCCTCCGCCGGAGCGTCGCGTCCCTCCTCGGCCCACCACGCCTTTATCGGCGGCCTGCTCGAGCACACCGTGGCGGTCGCTCAGATGGCCGTGGAGCTCTGTGCGATACATCCGCGCCTGGACCGCGACCTGCTGCTGTGCGCCGCGCTCGCGCACGACATCGGCAAGACGCGCGAGTATGCCTATGGGGCGGAGATAGCCCGCACCGAGGAGGGTCGCATGTTGGGCCACGTCGAGCTCGGATTGCGCGTGATGGCCCCCCACATCCCTTCCACGCTCGCCCCCGAGCGCCGCTTGGCGCTTGAACACTGCGTGCTCGCTCACCACGGCGGGGAAGGCGCTCAGCGCCCGGCCTCGCCCGAGGCGCTTGCGTTGCAGCGACTCAACACGCTCGACGCGGGCGTCAAGGGGGCATTCGAGCAGGGCCTCGGGCGCTGATCCCAAAGGGGCATTCGAGTAAAGCCTCGGGCGCTGATCCCAAAGGGGCCCCCACGCGCGCGTGGGGCACGCGTTTTTTGGGCATACGACCCGCGGCTCGATCGGCCCGCCACGGGGCCTGCCCCCACACGCGCGCGTGGGGCAAGCGTTTTTGCACGATTCCACACGGTCAAGTCCAGGGCAGCGAATGCCGATCACGCAAGGGTGGGGGATCAACCCAGCGCATCCGGTGCATCCGTGAGCGAGCTCTCGCTCCTGCGCCCCGCCGAGGGGCCGCCCCCCCCTGCCCACAGCCAGAACCACTCGCAGCCGATCGGCGACGGCAAACCGGGCCGCCTGATCGGCGACGTTGTGGTCGACCTCGGGTTCTCCACCCGCGAGAAGGTCGAGGAAGCGGTCGAGATCGCCCGCGCCCAGCGCAAGCCCACGGGCCAGATCCTCGTCGAGCAGGGAATCTTGCGCCACGACCAGCTCGCGCGCGTCGTAGCCGACCGCTATGGCCTGGACTACATCGACCTGTCGGTGTATGAGCTCGACATGGGCGCCGTGAACCTGATCGACATGGAGGCTATCCGCCGCTATCAGGCGGTGCCGGTCGGCTTCCTCGAGGACGGCACGCTCCTGCTGGCGATGGCCGACCCCACGAACGTGCTGACTGTCGACGACATCGCGATGCTCACCGGCCGCAGAGTGCGCTCTGCCTCAGCGTCGATCGAGGACCTCAACATCCTGATCACCCGCCTTTCGCGGGTCGAGCAGTCCGTCGAAGCGATCGTCGAGGAGGAGGACGCCCAGGCGGAGGAACTCGTGATGGACGAGGCCGACAAAGACGCGCCCGTCATCAAGCTCGTGCACTCGATCATCGCCGACGCGATCGAGCAGGGCGCCTCGGACATCCACATCGACCCGGGCGAGGGCGACATGCGCGTGCTGTTCCGGATCGACGGCGTGCTCTCCCAGACTTCGACGCTCAAGCGCTCGATGGCCACGAGCGTGATCTCACGCGTGAAGATCATGTCCGAGATGGACATCTCCGAGCGGCGCGTTCCCCAGGACGGACGCTTCGCGCTGACCGTCTCCGGGCGTCGCGTGGACGTACGTGTGACGACGCTGCCGCTCGTGTATGGCGAGGGCGCCTACCTGCGCATCCTCGACAAGGGGGTGACCGTTCGCGGACTTGAGTCGCTGGGGATGCAGCGCACCGAGCAGGACCGCTTCGCCTACGCGATCGGCCGACCCAACGGCGCGGTGCTCGTGACCGGGCCGACCGGCAGCGGCAAGTCAACGACCCTGTATGCGGCGCTCGGCGCCGTCAACGACGGCAGCCGCTCGATCCTTACGATCGAGGACCCGGTCGAGTCGCGGATCGCGGGGGTCAAGCAGATGCAGGTGGCGCCCAAGGCGGGCATGACATTCGCGGGCGGGCTGCGGGCGATGCTGAGGGCTGATCCCGACGTGATCATGGTGGGCGAGATCCGAGACCGCGAAACCGCGCACATCGCAGTCGAGGCGGCGCTCACCGGCCACCTCGTGCTCTCCACACTTCACACGCGCGACGCCCCGGCCGCGCTCGGCCGGTTGATCGACATGGGCATCGAGCCGTTCCTGATCTCCTCGGCGATCGACTGCATCGTCGCGCAGCGGCTCGTGCGAGTGCTGTGCGCGCACTGCAAGCGCCCGAGCAAAGCACCGGAGTCGCTGCTGGCCGAATACGGGCTGTATGAGTCTGAGGCGTTCGAGCCGGTCGGCTGCTCGCGCTGCGCCACAACCGGGTACCGCGGGAGGATGGGCATCTACGAGGTGATGTCGATCACCGAGGAGATCCGCAGTCTCGTGCTGAGCCGCGCCTCGGTCGACGAGATCGCGGCCACCGCGATAAAGCAGGGGATGCGCCGCATGCGCGACGACGGGATCGCCAAGGTCCGCGCCGGGCAGACCTCGATCGCGGAGATCGAGCGCATGACCACGAGCATGATCTGACCGGCGCGGCTTCGCCTTGTCGGGACTTGCCCTATTTGGCGCTGTAGCATCGCCGTTGTGCAGCCGCGCCGCGGGAGCTCGATCCTCGCCATTGCAAGTCTGATCGTCCTGACCAACACGCTCGCGCTTGCCAAGGCTCCGTCAGGGGCCACCCCGCACGAAGGCTCCTGCCCGATCCTGCCGGCGAGCAATGCGCTGAACAAGGACATCTCGCACGCGCCCGTGGATCCCAACTCCGCGAAGTACATAGAAAGCATAGGCGCCCAGGTCCATCTGCACGCCGACTTCGGCACTCCCCCGAGCTATGGAATCCCCTATGCGGTGGTGGGGGCCCACCAGCCGAAGGTTCCCATTCACTTCACCGAATACGGCGAGGAATCGAATCCCGGCCCTTACCCCGTACCGTCGAACGCACCGATTGAGGGGGCAGGCGAAGAAGGGGACCGACACGTGCTTGTAGTGCAAGAGGGCACATGCAAGCTGTACGAGCTCTACAGCGCCCGGCGCAACGGCTCGGGCTGGGACGCGGGCTCGGGCGCCGTCTTCAACCTGCGAAGCAACGCTTTGCGACCCGAGGGCTGGACCTCCGCGGATGCCGCCGGTCTGCCGATATTCCCGCTGCTGGTGCGCTACCCCGAGGTGCGAGCCGGGCGCATCGACCACGCCCTGCGGGTGACGGTTCAGCGTACGCAGCGCGGCTACATCCATCCCGCGACCCATCTCGCCTCCAGCGACTCCGACCCGCGCCTACCCCCGATGGGCTTGCGACTGCGCCTGAAGGCGAGCTTCGACCTTGCCGGCTACCGCGGGCAGGCGCTTGTGGTGCTGCGCGCGCTCAAGCGCTACGGCCTGATCGTTGCCGACAACGGCTCCTCGTGGTACATCACGGGCGCCCCCAGTCCGCGCTGGCACGACGAAGACCTCGACCAACTGAAGCGCGTCCCCGGCTCGGACTTCGAGGCGGTCCGCACGGGGCCGATCCTGCGCCGCGGGTAGGTCCTGGCTGACCGATCGGCTTGGGACATCCGAGGGTTCCGAGCCATCCGCGCCGATCCCGGGTCACCGACATCCGCGATGCTCGGCCCCGACGTCGGGGGCGCGGGCCTACTTAGCGCTGATCGGTTGGAGTGGAGTCCTGCTGTGGCACGGGCTCCTGTACCGGCGGCGGCGCCGGTGGCGCGGCGGCGGGTAGTGTCGGCTGCTCGCGATCGTGGCCGTGGTCATGGCTCTCGCCGGTCACCGACTGCTTGAACTCACGCATGCCACTGCCAAGCGAGCGCCCGATCTCGGGCAGGCGCTTGGCGCCGAACACGAGCAGCAGGATCACCACGAGGAACACGATGTGGAGGGGGTTGTCGAGACCCATCTGGTGCCAGTCTAGGCGTTATCGGGCGAGGTCGGGCGATTTCCGCGCGAGTGCGTGGCGGGGGGCGGGACGTCCTCGCCCTGCTCGCTAATAGCCTTGCGCACAAGCTGAATCGCCACGAGCACCATCAGCAGCGCGAAACCGATGCGCAACACGCTCCCAGAAAGCGCGTTCGCGAGCGCCACGCCCGCCGCCGCGCCGGCGATCGAGAGCAGGCCCATCAGCAGCGCGTCATGACGGCGCACGTTGCCGTACCCGTCCTGCTTGAGCGTGCCCACGATCGCCACCGGGATGATCGCCAGCAGCGAGGTTGCCTCCGCCTGGTGTTGGCCGAGGCTCAGGAAGATCACGAGGCCGGGCACGAACAGCACGCCGCCGCCAACCCCGAGCAGGCCGGCCACCACGCCCGCGCACAGCCCGATCGCGATCGCGGCGATCATTGCGCCAGGTGCTTCCGCGCGCACAAGGGAGCTGTCCCTGCGGCGATCCTCGCGCCGGGTGTTTCCGCGCGGACGGGGGCTGTCCACACGGCGATCATCTGGCGAGCAACTCCACGGCGCTTGCCACCAGCACGGCCGCGAACAGCAGCGAGATCGAGCGTGTGCGCAGGCGCTGTTGCAACCACGTCCCGAGCAGCACGCCTCCTACCGCCGGCACTCCGATGAGCACCGCGTCGAGTACGTGCACATTGCCATAGGCCCCCTGCGTGGCGGCCGCGAAGCCCGCGATGAACACGATCGCCGCAAGCGATGTACCGGTCGCCTCGCGCGGTCCGTAGCCGAGCCACAGCACGAGCAGTGGCACCATCACCGTCCCACCGCCGACTCCAAAAAGCCCGCTGAACACTCCCGCGAGGGTCCCGATGGCGGCGAGCTTGAGCGCTCGCTCAGTGCTCAGATCGGACGAGCACTCAGCGCTCATGCGACATGTGTGGGGGATCGGCCCGCATGGAGCGCCATACTAAAGGCCGTGTCCCCAGCTGCCACGCTTGTGGAGGCGCTCGAGCCGCTCCGCTCCGATCCCGGCCACGCGGCCGTGCTGCTCGACATCGACGGCACGCTCGCGCCGATCGTGCGTCATGCCGCGGACGCACACGTGCCCGAGGCGACACGCACATTGCTGATCGAGATCTCCAAGCGCTACCGACTGGTCGGTTGCGTCAGTGGACGGCGCGCCGCCACCGCCCGCCAGATCGTGGCGATCGGAAGCATCGCCTACATCGGCAACCACGGAGGCGAGTTGCTTCGCCCTGGCGCGACCCGTCCCGAGCTCGACCCCGAGCTGATCGCCTGGTCCGAGCGGGTGCGGGAGTTCGCGGCGCGCGTGTATACGCCTGAGCATGAACGAGCGCGAGTGCGTAGCGAGGACAAGGACGCGATCGCGGCCTTCCACTGGCGAGGCGCCCCCGACGAGGAGTCGGCGGCAACGCTCGTACACGAGATCGCCGAGCGCGCTAAGGACGAGGGCTTCGCCGTCCACTGGGGTCGGATGGTGCTCGAGGTGCGCCCGCCGGTCGCTCTGGACAAGGGACTCGGCGTGAGCGCCTTGCTACAGAGCGCCGCGGGTGGCGAGGACGGTCCGCCGATCAAGAGCGCCCTGTACGTGGGCGACGACAGCACCGACATCGACGCGTTCCGCGCGCTGCGCGCGCTTGTGGATGCGGGCACGCTCGAGTTGGCCGTGCGAGTGGCGGTCGGATCGGAGGAGACCCCTCGCGAGCTTGCCGAGCAGGCCGACTTGATAATCGACGGGCAGAGCGGCGTGCGCGGGCTGCTCGAGGCGCTGCTGTAGCGCGAGACCGGGGCGTGCATTTCGTCGACTTCCTCAGGGCTACGGTCCTGCTCAGCGCCGCCGCCGCGACGGCGCTCGCGATCGTCACCGTGTTCTCCGCCGCGCCATCCTCGGACGCGGCGATCGTGCCGATCTCTGCGGGTTGGTGGGTGGTTGCCGCCGCGATCGGGCTGCGGCTGGGGCACCGTGCCGAGGTCAACCCGCCGATCGCGCGTCTGCTCGCCGAAGCGAGGTCGAGCACGGCTCTGCCCGAGTACCGGCCGGCGGCGACGCTGCTGAACAGGTTGTGGCCGCTGTTGTTGTTTACCGTCGTGGCGGGCGGCCTGGCGTTCCTCGCGCCCCAGATTCCGGGCATCGGCGCTGGGTTCGCGATTGCGGTCGCGTTGTGGTGGCGTCGTCAGGATGGCGCCGTGGCCGCGATCGAGGAGCGCGACGGGGTGCGCTTTCATGTGCTGCGCACCTCTCCGCTGCGCTCGATCGCGCTGGCTCGCACACCCGGCTTCAGGACGCTGCGCCCGCGGCGCATTGACGGCGCCACCACCTGAGGTGCGGGAGCCGGGTGACATCGGGTGGGTGGGGGTGGTGGGACCGGAGGGGCAACGCGCGCGAGCACGGGATGAGCGGAACGCCGGGGTACGGGAGGCGCGGGGCGCGAGCACGGGATGAGCGGGGAAACCGTGGACGTGCTGATCGTCTCCCTTGGCGCCACCGCCGGGCTGCGCCGCGCCGACGAGGAGTTGCTCGGCTCGCTGCGCCGCGCGGGAGCGAGCGCCGAGATCGTCCGTGTCGAGCCGCCGAAGCCGGTG
>JBARJU010000011.1:0-19654 GCA_049800435.1 Solirubrobacteraceae bacterium | reverse complement strand
ACCTCAGCACCATCACCAAGCAACGCCAGCCAATCGCGCACGCCCTCACCGCTCTCGCCACACGCGATCCCTGGATCCCAACCGCCGCCAGCCCATAACGCCCCCCACCCCGACCTGAACAGTCACGATTAGCAGGGGATTTGGGGAGCTGCTGCGACCCTGCGATGTGCGTGGATGCATCGGGATCGTTGGCGATCATCTGCGATTCGGGCACTTCTGGCGGCGAGTGCCTGAAGCTGCCAACACCGGGTTCAGGTCTGGGGGGCGGAGGCGAGTCCAAGGAACACGATCAGCAACCGGTTGAGCGCTAGGAGCTCGTCGTCGTGGAGTCTGCCGAGGCGCTCGCCGATGCTGGACTTGGGCACGGTTGTGACCTTGTCGACCATGAGCTGACTCAGCTGGTCCAGACCGTTGTCTTCGGACGGGTTGATCGGGAGCCTGAGGAGCGGGACCTCGATGGGATTCGTGGTGAACGGGCAGACGGCGACCGAGGCGGTTGCATCGAAGCGGTCGTCCTGGACGATGACGACGGGACGGGGCTTGCCGGTGTAGGGGCCGCGCGCTGCCGCGGTGTAAATCTCGCCGCGCGTCACTGAGAGGGAGCTTCTTCGTCCTCGACCTCCCATGGAGAGGAGATCGCATCGACGAAAGCTTGATCGTCTACCTCGCGCTCGCTTGTCGCGATTGCGAGCGACTGGCGGTGCGCCTCAGTGATGAACTCGGGTGCTCGCATATCTGGAACCCAGATCTGGAGGGGGCGCAGCCCTTGGCGGCGTAGGCGTTCGCGGTGTCGGCGTACTCGGTCGCGGGTGGATGGCATACCAAGATGTTACATGTAACGCGAGGAATCGTCAAGCCGCACCGGGGAAGGACGCGATCGGCACGCCATTCGCGCCGCACACTCGAAGGAGCCGTGCGAGGGATTCGGCAGCGCATTGAGGCCTGGTTCCTCGGATCAGGTCGGGACCGGGCTCAACTCGGCCTCCCACGCCACCGAACATGCGGTCCGCATCCGGCGCGGTTCGCGTCGTGTCCCGGAGACGGTGGTGACGTCGGCGAAACCCCTCAGGCCTGTTCGGTCCAGTAAGTGTCTGGCAGGGCGAATCAGCCCGTCGTGATCCTGGGCTTCCGAGAGTGAGGAACAGGGCTTTGTCCTAGTTCGGTCATCCAATACGACTCGCGTCTATGACGATCTGCAGCGATAACTAGGAATTATCCGTGGGTTTGGGCACTTCACGAGACGAGTGCCCAAACGCTGCGCTATTGGAGCCAGTGGATGAAACCCGGGTATGGCGGCCCCGCTTCGACGAAGCTCGCTAGCGCGGTGACGAGCGACCCGATGGATGCTGCGCCCTGCGGGAAGCGTCGCGGATGGAGGATCACGATGCCGTGGTGCTCTCGTTGGCGGCTTCGATATTCGCGGTCCAATGCGAGGAAGTCCTCGCGGTTGTAGGTGACGATCGCGCGCTCTTGCTCCTGCGCTTGGACAAACAGGTCGGGGTCGGCGAGGCCTCGTAGCTCCGGGGTCTCGTCGACGGCGTCGTGGCCGCGACCTCGGATTTGCTCGGCGATCTGAGCCGAGAGCATCTCGTCGAGCAGCAGCTTCACGCGAGCGCGTGCTGCTCACGGCGCCATTGCTGTTCGGCCGCGTCGGCCTCCTCGACGTTGCGTGCGATGCGCTCGTCGATCTCCTGTGGGTACTCCGCGTAATAGCGCACCGCAGGCCTCACTTGGGCGAGTGAGAGGCTGCCCCACTTCGCTGCCGCAGACAATGCATCCTCGCCTTCGAGTCCGCTCGCGCGGACGGTGGCGATCACCTCCCAGATGTCGGGGCCGCCGGCGAGCGCGGCGCGACGGCCGGTCGGGCCATCGCGGAACACGATGCCCGCATGGTCCTCCATACGGAGTCCCTCATCGATGTAGCGCTCGGCAAGGCGCGACTTGTTCAGGCCCGCGCGTGCCCCTCGCCGCTCCAAGCGGTCCACGAGCGAGGCGTTGAGGCGAGCCGAGAACTGACGTGCGCGGGGTATGTTGGACGCGAGGGTCTTGGTTGGTGTGGATGGGGGGTGACCCTCCACCCGGAAGGCCCAACGCGGCCGACACACCCACGTTGCAGTCCGCGGCTCTTTTCGTAGTACACTAAATCGCGTGGAGGTCCACGATTCGGCGCGAAAGCACGGCGTCGCCGACGAGGATGTTCTTCCACGCCGTCGATCATGCTCTGGTCATCGAAGATGCTGGCGAGGATCCCGACCGTTGGCTCGTCATCGGGCCTGATCGCGTGGGCAACTTCCTTGAGGTGGTCGTCTTGACGACTGTCGAGGGCAACCAGCTCGCGATCCACGCCATGCCTATGCGCGCCAGGTTCCGGAGGCTGCTCGAACCATGAGCGAGCCTCGCGTCTACGGCCACACCCGAGCCGGCCGTCCGATCACCGACAAGGACGTCGAGGCCCTCGCCGCCGAGGCCGAGGCGGGCTACGACGTCGATGAGCTAATCGCGCGGAGGCCCAGGCGAGGTCGTCCCGCGCTGGGCTCCTCGCCGGCGAGCGTCGAGTCGGTGCGGCTCGATCCCGAGCTGCGACGGGAGCTGCTCGACCGCGCGCGAGCCGATGCGACGACGACCTCCGAGGTCATCCGCGAGGCGCTGCGGCGCTTCCTTCGTGCCGCCTGAGCTTCGTTCCCCGCGCCACGAGGCCTGTCGGTGCACCGGGAAAGGCGCGGCTACCGCCGCCGCTTCGCGACGGGTGACGGCAGGTAGGGCGTAATGGCGTGGGTAGCGGGCGCGGATCTCATCGAGCCAGGCGGCTCCGACGCTCTGCTCGTCGGCGAGGGCGAGCGCGTCGGCGCACGCGACTGCCACCTGGGCTACTCGCTGGTAGGCGCCTCGGTATTTGCCGGCGACCACCGCGGCGACCCGTAGCTCGACCGCCCCGCGCGCCGCCGCGAGCCAGCGGGTGTGTTCGGCCGCGGAGGGGGTGTCCTGCGCGAGGCGAGCAGCGAGCAGGCCCGACGGGTACCGTTTATTGGGCGGCCACCCCAGGCACGCTCACGACCGCCTTCAGCCCTGCAAACATTGGGCCTGGACGTCGCGGAGAAGACGAAGTTGGGCCCACCGGAGCCCTCCGGTGGGCCCAAACCGCGATTGCGCTGGATCGGACAGGCGCATCAATGACATCCCATTTGCAGGGATCTTTAGAAATGGAGCTAGCGAGACTCGAACTCGCGACCTCCTGGGTGCGATCCAGGCGCTCTCCCAACTGAGCTATAGCCCCATGCGCTCGCGCTGGACGCACGAGTAATGGTGCTCGGAAGTGTAGTGGCCTAGGCGGTACAAGACCGATGACGGTGCTAGGCCGATCGGGTTCCGGTAGGCGCGGGTGCTGGACGATCTACAACGGCGATGCGTACGCGCAAGAACCGCATGCGGGCGCAGTATGGTTTGGGGGCACAATGGGATTGCTCGATGATGCCATCCGAGAGCACTTGGAGATTAAGCGTCTCAGGGGAGCCGACCCGGGCGACGTGGCCCGGGAGGAGCAGGACGCCCTGGGACCGGTACGTCGTAAGGGCGAGGGGGAGCACAGCGGGGTCGAGGACGGCGAGCCGAAGTCGATGGCGGAGGCCGCCGGATCGTTCTCCCCCGACCCCGAATCTGCTGTAGCGGCTTCGAATCCGGGCCAGGAGACAATCGAGATCAACATGGAGGCCGAGCTAGCCGCCGAGACGGAGTTCGGTGAGGCTGGCAAGGCGAGGGGGGGAGAGCAGTCGGCGTCTGTGGCATACCGCGCACACGCTCCGGGCGCCACCGAGGACTCGCTCGAATGGGAGTTGCCGGGAGACCTTCTCGATGAGACAGCGAGCGAGGCTGGCGAGGCGAGCGAGGTCGATTCTCGCGTAGCGGACGACCATGGAACTGCGGAGCCCGTCGAGGACGTGCTCGAGGAGACCCCCGATTTCCTACGCGATACGCCCGAGCAGGAGCGCCTCTGGTTCGAGCAGCGCCCCCCGCGCGACTTCGACTTCAACGAGTAGGTCACCTCTGCGGCCGCCGAGGGCTGCAGTGGGCGTCTCGACCGCCCCAAGCACATCGGCGCGGAAGGGCGCCATGTAGGGATGGTCGTCAACTATGTGCTCCCATCGCTCATCGGTCAGGGTGATAGTGCGCCCAAGGGGATCTGTAGTCGTCTCCATCGTCGCGATTCTTCCCACGGAGCGGACCTCTACTAGACTTGCCTTAGCTTGGGGCCATAGCTCAGCTGGGAGAGCGCCTGCTTTGCAAGCAGGAGGTCGCCGGTTCGATCCCGGCTGGCTCCACCATATTGTTCGGACTCCAACCGACGACCTTAGAAAGGGCCGGGGTTGGGGCAGCGCCCACGAGTGCCCGTCCGGGTTCTGGTGGGCGCTGTTCGTTGTGGGCGCCGATCGGGATGGCTGGCAGCCGTCGGGCCAGCTCAACCGCCCGCGCATCCTCTTCTGACTTGATGGCGGCGGCAAGTCGCAGGTCGTCGCCGAGGAGCAGGTCGAAGGGCTCGGCCAGCTCGCCCGTTACGGTGTACTCGTCGTCGATCAGCAGCCGCTTGAAGAACGACAGGTTGAACTGCCGCCGCACGGCGTCCGATGCCTCGCGGTAGGCGGCTTCGCAGTCGCCGACGAGCGAGAGCGCCCGGTCGAGGTTGGTCTCGGCCTTCTTGAAGTCGGCTTCGACTTCGGCGAGGCGTCCTTCGACGGCGGCTATCCCGGCGGTGATGCGGGTCTGCTCGGTCTTGAGCAGGTCCAGCGGGATGGCGTCGGCGTAGTGGGCGTCCAACAGCTTTTTGCGCTCGGCTTCCAGCTTTGCCCGCCGGCGGGTCTGGGTGGTGCGTTCGTGGTCGGCGTCGGCACGGAGCTTGGATAGTTCTTCGCTGAGGAAGGCTCGCAGCTTGGCGAGTTCTTTCTCGGGGAGCCGAACGGCCGCGTAGTGGGTGGCGATAGCTTCCTCGGCGAGGTCGATGCGGATAGCACGCAGTTTGCAGCTTGTCTTGTCCTTCTGGCGGCCGATGCAGACAAAATAGGGGTAGGTGCCGCCGTTGCCCTTGGCGTGGTTGACGATCAACCGGCTGCCACACTGCCCGCAGTAGATGCTGCCCTTGAGGTAGTGGCGGTGCTCGCGCTGCTTCTCGCCGGCCAGGTTCTTGGCGCTCAACAGCTCCTGTACCTTCTGCCAGGTCTCCGGTGTCACGAGCTGGGCGTGTTTGCCGGGGTAGAGAACGCCTTGGTAGCGCACCAGGCCCATGTAATAGGGGTGACGCAGCAGTGCGTGTAGCTGTGAGTCGCTGAGCGATTTACTGGCGGTCTTGGGTCCGGGTGAAGTCGTGAGGCCTCGGCAAGTCAGCTCGGTCAGCAGGCGAAGGATCGTCCACTCGCCGGTGGCGTAGGCCTCGAAGGCCCAGGCCATCAACGGCCCGCGCTCGGGGTCTACTTCGACGGTGCGGATTTCACGGCCGTTGGTGAAGTGGCGGACATTGAGGTAGCCAAGCGGGACACGTCCCGGGGTGCCGCCGTTCTTGGCCTTCTGGACGCTGCCCTTGATTACCTCGTTTGCCAGATTCCGAGAGTAAAACTCGGCAATCGAACTCATAATCCCATGCAACAGCAAACCCGAAGGTGTCTGGTCGATATTCTCGCTGACCGACACCAGCTCGGCCCCGGCCTGCTGGAGCGCCAAGTTGATCGCCACGTCATCGGCCCGGTTGCGCGCCAGGCGGTCAACCTTGTGGACGATGACATATTTGACGGGGTGTTCGGTGACGAACTCCAAGAGGCGCTGGAGTTCCGGGCGGTCAGCGGTCTTGGCCGACTCGCCACGCTCCACGAACTCTTCAATGACGGCGGCGTTGAGACTGGTTGCCTTGCGCTTGCAGCCTTCTCGCTGGGCCGGGATGGAGAAGCCCTCGGCTTCGCCGCCCTTCTCGGCCTGTTCCTTGGTGGAGACTCGCACATAAATCACGGCCGGGGCTCCTTCGGAACCATCAGCTTTCTGTGTCACTGTCATAGACTGCCTCCTTTTCTGCGCCTTGCGTGGTGCTTTGGTGATGTTAATTGTACCACAGTCGATACGCGAACGCCCCGCGTTACCGGCGAGTTTAGATAATGTCGTAGGTTTTGTAGTTGTTGGTTCATGTAGTTATCTCCTTTCGGTTATTTATCTTGTTACGTGAGGGCCTGTTGGGGCCGGTTGACTTTGTGCGAGCTGCGATGATCCGCTCGCTCGCCAGGCAAGCAAAAGATGTGTTCAGTTCGATACCGAGCCAATCCCGCCCGTGCTGCTCGGCCACCAAACCGACCGTGCCAGCGCCAAAGAATGGGTCAAGCACCAGGCCCGGCTGCCAGTCTCCGTGACAGTCACAGTTTGGCCGCAGGTCGCCGAGCTTGTCACGTCGGGCCTGGCGCTGCCACGGTTCACCGCAAGCATGGCAGACACGCTCCGGGCAGGTTGCCAACAACGGCTGGGTCACCAGCGCCGTCGGAAAAGTAGCAAAGTGCTGGCCTCGGAAATTGGAGGCTGGCAGTGACCACGCATCCCCGGGATTCTTACCCAATGGATGACCGACCAGACCCCGGGCTTTCAGATGATCCAGACCGGTGTGACTGCCGCTCAGCGCTCCGCCCCAAGCGGGAGGAATAGCGGTTTTTGGCGGGTAGCCGCCCGGTGTGCTCCGGTGGGGCGCTCGGGGGGCCGAGCGGTGCGGGATACGGATGGCGTCGAGGTCGAAGTAATACTGCCGGTTGCGGGTCAGCAGGTAGACGATCTCCCAGGTGCAGGCCAGCCGGTCACGGACGCTGGCTGGCATCGTGTTTTGTTTCACCCAGGCCACGCGGTTACGCACCGTCCAGCCATCGTCAAGCAGTGCCAGCGCCAGACGTTCTGGGCCGAGTAACAAACTTTTGGGCGGCGCGCCGTAACGGTCGTGCCGACTGAAGGCATCACCGACGTTCAGCCACAGCGACCCGCTGGGCTTCAGCACTCGGGCGACAGCGCGCATGACGAGCCGCAGCTCATCGACCCAGCTCGAGACGTGATCCTCCAAACCGATCTGCCCCGTGGCGCCGTAGTCGCGCAAATTGAAGTACGGCGGTGAAGTCACTACGCAGTCAACCGACCCTGCCGGCAACTCAGCCAGCCGCTGGCGGGCGTCACCGACCAGCACGACGTTACGCGGCAGGCTCATGGTGTACCTCCGCTCAGTGCCGGCACGGCCCGCTCGGTGGTCGTCACTATGAATAGTCGCTCCGGCAGCTGGCGGTCATGGGCGATGGCGTGGCGCAACCGCTCGGCGCGCTGCTCATCGGGCACGACCCAGCAGACGCGGGGGAAGGTGCCGCCGCGCTGGGCCTGCTCCTGGCCGGTCTGGTAGTAGTTGGCATACAGTCGGCACTTGCGCAGCACGACCGGCACCGACTCGCTGCCCCGGTCAACCTCGATGAACCATCGGTATTCATAGTCGCTGACGCCGAGCGCCACAAAGGCATCCGGGCGCAGGAGGAGTCGGCCACCCGGCCCGGAGAACGTCCGCCAACAACGCGGCTCGGCCTGACAGACCAGCACGTCCAGCAGTCCTCGCCGGGAGGCGACGGTCAGGTCCACTACCAACTGCGCGGTGGCGAGCGTGTGATCGACAAAGCGGCCCGTCGGCTCGTAGAAGCGCCTTCGTGTTCCGTCGAGGGCCAGCAGGCGCTGACCGACCGGGCCGGGCGCGTAGATGAACGACGCCGAGCCGGCCCGGATACCACCGATGCGGCGCTCCAGGCGAGTCAGCAGCCGGTCGCGCGTCAAGCGCGCCAGCACCCGATGGCAGGCTCGCGCTGCCGCCAGGTCGTTGTCGTGCGCGGTGGCCGGAAAGTAAACGGCCTTGATCTGCCCCGCGCTCATCAGCCGCAACTCCGCCACCTGCCCGATGATCTTGAGATCCCGCCCCGATAGCTGCTCCCGCAAACGGACAAGTCCCCTCGCCGAGACATAGGGCCGCGATAGCGCCGCCCCTCTCACTGCACACCTTCATTATTTTCTTTCGTTGCCAATGTGGTAGTGATGGAAGGTGTTACGGCGAGCGCCGCCGGCCACGCGACCCGACGGCCACTCCCCGCGTCGGGGAACAGCCGCCCACCCTTCGCTCGTGGTCTGCCCACCCTTCCGAGAACCGCTTGGCGCTCACCGCCAACAGAGCGCTCGGCCCGCCCGGGGCGGCCGCCGCCCGGCGGGAAAGGATGGAGGGGGAGGCGTAAGACTTTCGTCGCCAAAGTTCGGGCGCAAACAGTTTGCACACAGGCGATTGGGGCACACGTTGTCCACGCGACCCGACTACCGACCCGACGGCTCACGACCGACCCCCGTTATTCCGTCGCCTCGGCCCCAGGTCATCGCCGTTCGTGCTGGGACGGCGAAAGATGAGGTGATGCAAGTCGGCTTCGATGTCCGCCCGGTCGGTGCCGTAGGCCTCACGGGAAGCGGCCCGGATCAGCGCCGGGTCGCTGGTCGGCGGGCTGGCCGGCAGGGTGCGGGCGCTGCACCACGGCTGGAGCGCCGCGCCGGCCATGAGCTGGGCGTAGCACTGGAAGGCCCCGAGGCCCTGGAAATCCTCCGGGTCCAGCGCACTACCTGCGGCGAGCAGACGGGCGTCCTCGCTGGGGAGCCGGAAGGCCACCCGCGACTGCGCATTGGCGAGCACCGCCGAGCGCATCGCCGGGTCGAGCTGGTGCAGGTATTGGTGGGCCAGCCCGAAGCCGACGCCGAGGCCGCGGGCCTGGGCCAGGGCGTCGGCGAAGTCCAACGGCAGGTGCAGGTAATCCTGGAACTCATCGACGTAGACAAAGACGGGATGACGGCGCTCCGGGGCGATTGCCGAGCGCCCGAGGCTGGCCTGCCAAAGCTGTGAGACAACCAGGCTGCCGAGCAAGGCCGAGGTCTCCGGCCCGAGCAGCCCACGAGCGAGGTTGACCAGTAGCACCTTGCGCTCGGTGAAGACCTGGCGCAGGTCGAAGCGCGGCCGGGCCTGTCCGATGATGGCTCGCAGTTCCGGGCGCATCAGCAGCGGGCGCAGCTTGTTCATAACCGGCGCAATGGCCGCCGCTCGTTCCGGCTCGCTCCAGGCCTCGAACGCGCTCCAGAACGGCTCCAGACCGATCGGATCAACCACGCCCGGCAACACCCGCCGCCGGAAACCGGCATCGGTCAGCAGCAGCGGCAAAGCCGCCAGCGTCATACCCGGCATACGAGCCAGCGTCAGCAGCGACGCGCCGAGAATGTCCTGCGTACGTGGCCCCCAATGGGCGGCGTACAGCGAGTGAAACAACCCGAGCAACTGGTCGGCCACCAACTCCGGGGAACGGCCAGCACGCGCCAGCGGGTTCAGGCCGACCGGCCGCTCGCCGTCGGTCGGGTCGAGCAGCACCACGTCGCCGACGCGGTGCGCCGGGACACGCTCCAGCACATCGGCGATCAGGTCGCCCTTGGGCTCGATGACCACCACCGCCCGCCCGGCCTGCATGTCCTGAGTGATGAGGTTGAGCAGTAGCGTCGACTTGCCCGAGCCGGTCGGCCCCAGCAGGTGCAGATGGCGCAGCGAGTCAGCCGGCGACAGCGCCAGCGGACGCTCCCGCCCCGGATACGTTGCCTCCCCGATCACCCGCCCGGCGCGCGGGATCGCCGCCGCCGGGGCGACCAGCCGACTGCCGATCATGGACACCGGCAACTCGCCGGTCGGCCCGATAGGCCAGGCCGACAACGCGGCCAGCTCGCCAGCGTTCAACCTCAGCGGCAACCGCCACCCCGACGCCGCCTGTATGAACCGGCGAGGGTGGGTGGAGCGCACCCGGAAGCCAACGCCAGGAGCCTCAGCGCTGCGCAGTGCGCCGAGCACCTGCCGGATAAGTTGGCGCTGGCGACCGCCAGACGCTGCCTGCACGGCCAGCCGCCCGACCATCCGCCAACCCGGCTCAGCTTGCTTGACGCGCAGCGCATTACGCAGCTCGCCGTCTACCGGCCGTGGTCCACCAAACGGTGCCGCCAGCAAAGCGCCCAGCCACGACTCGCTGGAAAGACTGTCGAGCTGTTGCGGTACGGCCATCGGGATAAGCGGGCGGCCCAGGACCCATTGCAAACCCAAAAGCTCCCCACGGCCGACATGCGCCAGGGCTGTCAGCAGTGCCCGACTGACGCTGGCCGGGTCATCCGTGCGCAGAGGTCGCCGCCGCGTTGATAGACGCAGCTCGACCGCCCGATTCACGCCCTGCATCGCCCGCTCCGGTCTGACCTCGACGGCCAGACCGGGCACGGCTGCCCGTAGCTGATTTACGACGCCAGTCTGCCCACTTGCAAGCGCCAAGCGGTGAGTCACCGATCCGTGCTGGCCGACAGCCTCGACAACAACCGGCGGGCCGGCCACGGTCGCCAACAGGCGAAAAACCTGTGTCACCTGCTCGGGTGTCACTTCGCGCGGCCAGCGCAGGCCATACCACACCATCGGCCCGGCTTTCACGCGGCCTCCTTGCGGCTGGCGTCGGCAGACCCCCGGCCGCTTTGCTTGCTATTACCTTTTTGTTTCTGGTTGGTCTTGCGCCGTGTCTGTTTTCGGTGTTCGGCTTCGGCCTCAGCTTCCGCCTGGGCCTGGCCCAGGTCGATCAAGGCCCGGGCCAAACGACGCAGGTCGGTCGGGTCCTGTCGGATACCTCGGACTCGGAGACGACGTTCGCCGTGATGATAGGTTCTACTCATAGTGAACCTCCTTTCTCTCCTTTGGCCGGCCCGGAAAATGAGCACGCAGAGCACCACACCCCGCTCGCGAGGGGCTGTTACTGCTAACGGGTAAACCCGTATCTCAACCGCACCGTGTTACTGCTTATGGCAGTAACGGGAGTCTGCTTAGTAAATAATCTATTTGCGCACTAGTCAATAAGGTTTGTTCATTCCACAACACCGATACGACGCCCCTGTTATCTGGAGAATTATTCACCACCGCGATTGCCGAAAACGATAAAAAGACCAGCCGCCAAAGCCGAGCAGGCCGACGACAGCCACGGCAATAAGCACCGGCCAGACAGCCATGATGAGGCGGGCGGCCACGTACAGCATCAGGGCGATAGCCAAGACAGTTACCGCCAGATTCAGTGCACCTTCTCGCCAACGGGACGGAGGCGTGGTCATGGTCGGTCCGTGTCAGCGTCCATATGCCGCGCCGCCTCGGCGTAAATCTGCTGCTCCAAGTCCTGGGCTACCACCTGCATACGGATGGCGGCGCGCAGCCCTTCGCGGTAGGGAGTGGCAGGATCGTCGCTCGGGGGTGCCGGTGCTTTCTCTGCAAGCGCCCCGATGGCCAGCAGGATGAGTAGCCCCAGGCCGATGAGGGCCAGCAGGGCCTCTAGCACGGCCATCACGACCGCCCCTTGCCTTGGAAGCTGAGGCTCTGTATCTCGGTGACAGCCAGGCTGCCGAAGGCCATGAGGATGGACTGGTAAATATCCTCGCCCATCGGACTGACCTTGAAAGCGGCGTTGGCTGCTCGGGAGAGCATGGCGGCGTTCTGCATGGCGACCGACGTGGCGAACGCCCCGGCTTGGATGCGGGCTACGGCGGCGATGCCGACGCGCTCGGCGTCAACTACCTGAGCGTTCAGGAGGTCGGGTGGTGGCGCTGGTTGGGTGGTGCGGCGGGGGACGAGATTGGACATGGCTTGCTCTCTTTCGGTCGAGCTTCCGCCTCAATGGCGGCTTGGAGCAACCTTGGCGGGACGTCCAGTTATTGACCAACCTGCAATCTTTCCGGCCTATGCCGCGCCCCCATCTACCGCCTCATCTCGTACCCCGGCAGCCCAAGACCGTGCTGGCCTGGTCGATGCAGAAGCTGCGCATGGTCAATGGCTGGACGGGCAAGCAGGTGGCGGAAGCCTTCGGCTGTAGCCCGAGCCACATCTCCCGGGTTGAGCAAGGCAGCACCAAGCCGACACGGGCGCTGGTGCAGTTCTACGAGGACACCTTCGACGGCGATGGCCTGCTGCTGTCGATGTTCGAGGTCGCCGAGCACGCAGCCGAGCAGGAACGCCGCCGGGCTGGCGGCAAGCGACCGAAGCTCTATCGGGCCGTGCCGGGGGACGCCTCAACCTTCGTAGGCGACACCATCCCGCACGGCACGCTCATGGAGCCGGGCCAGGTCTTCGAGCAGACATGGAGGGTGCGCAACAGCGGTAAGGTGTCCTGGGAAGGACGACGACTGGAACGGCAGGGTCCATTGACGGGGCCGGGGCTCATCACGTCCTTGCGCTTCGTGGACATTCCCAGCACCATGCCTGCGGAGATCGCCGAGATCACGACCCCGCTCAAGGCCCCGACCTACGACTGTTCCTCCATCGCCTACTTCAAGATGGTGGATGCCGGGGGAGCGCTCTGCTTTCCCGACAACTACCAGCTCGGGCTGGACGTGCTGGTCAGGGTGGAGGGGCAGGCGCCGGATAGCCAGGAATGGCAGTCGCCTACTTCCGATATGCAAGATGATCTTAGATAGGAAGTGATCCGCCCTCTATGCGGGTGTTATGTTGCTTTGGTCGTTATCAGATGGTGACCCTGCGCGAGACGGTCACCGACTTGCTGCGATCCGTCACCACAAGGGTTAGGGTGTAGTGGCCATGTGGGATGGTCCGCAATGAGCGCAGACGCACGGTAGCGCGTCCGTTGACCGTGGCCCGACCGCGAGCGTACACCACGTGGCCGTGGCGCAAGGTGGCCGTGATGGCGACGCCAACTGGTAGCTGTATAACGGTGCACACCTGGGTCGTCTTCTTGTGCTTGCCCTTGCCCTTGGTCTTGCTTGTGCACTTCAGCTCAGCCGACTGGCCGGGTGAGCCTTGTGGGCCTCGTGGCCCAGCCGGACCTGCGGGTCCCGTCTGACCCGGCGAACCAGCCGAGCCCTGGGGTCCGGTGCCGCCCGGCGTACCTGCTGGTCCCTGAGCGCCTTGCGGTCCGGTGCCACCGCCGGGCTGCACTACGAACAGGTTGCTGTAGGCAGCTGTGTCCGCGTGGGAGTCGGTAAGCAGCCAGTTGGCGAAGTATCGACCGGCGCTTAGCCCGCTGACATTCAAGCTCTCAAATGGACCAACACTGTCGCTACTCGGCGTCATGTTCTGGTTGAACGCAGGTGTCGTGCTGCCGTGGGGAACGATCTGGAGGTTAACAGAACTCGTTGCCGCCAGCACTTGTGCGGTGCTGCCGACATTCGACAGATCGCCATAAGCGGTAAAGGTCCCACCTGACATGGAGTCGTTCTGAGTCGGGATCAGGTTGAACAGAATCGGCACGTTGACGATTGTGCTACCGCCGCTGAGGTCGTCCAGCAGACTCGTGCCCGCGCCCAGGCTAGCCGGGAAGACTCCGCTCGATGGGCATAGCGGTCCGGCGGAGAACACCTTGTTCGGCTGACAAGAGCCCGAATCGTTACCGTTCACGTCGATGTCGATCCGCAGGCCAAACGCGTGTAGCGTCGTTAGATGCCGAGTCGTAGCCATGGGACTCGTCTCGTCCAGCGCGACCGTATCTCCCGCGGCAAGTCCTGGAAGGAACGCCATGCCCTGATAGACCGCCGACCCGGCAAAGATTGGCGTGGTCGTCAGGGCAACCGCGGACCCTCCATTCCGACTCACGGCGAAGTTGCCAGCGTTCAGGTTGTTGCACACCAACTGCCCGGTTACAAGGTCACCACTGCATGCCGGCCCACCGATGGTGCCAACGCCAAGCAGACCAACGTCTGAGATCGTCGTCAGGTTGGCGACAGACGAGCCCTGGAACTGGGCGGTATAAGACGCCTGGACGTGCTTGGCATCCGTGACACTCGGGCTTGCCTGAAACGTGCACGCCTGGTTGGTGGTTGCACCGGTGGCGTTGACAGCCCCGTCAATCACGAAGCTCAATGCCGAGCAGTCTGGACCTGTAACGCCGTTGTCCGAAATCGCCGACCCGTCCGCTGCGATGAGAGTTGAGCCGCCTTGGAAGAAAACTCCGTTGGGGGCAAACGTCCCGGTGTCGCTGTATGTCAAGTCCGCTGGCACTGTCGCGCTGGGGGAGCCGGACGGTGGTGCATAATGCGTGGTCAGCTGGTCACCCACGGCCCCGAAGGCATTGTTCGGGCCGCTGCTCGGGTTTGCCGGCGCCAGCGTCGCCGTCCAGCTACCGTCTGCAATGGTGGTTGCCGTTGCGGCAGCGACCTGTCTTGTGGCTATACCGACACCCGTCGGTCGTTCGAGTCCCACAGTAACGGTAACACCGGCAAGGCTCTCACCAATGTTGCCCGAGACGGCAGGAGAATACTGCGTAATCGTGACGCTCGGCAGAGGCACCACGCTCAGGGACGCGGCACTTTCGGAGGAGCTTGTTGACGCGTCGCCGGTGTCCATTATGCTCTCCACACAAATCAACGTATGACCAATGTCAGCCTGGACCGGCGTGTAGGCGTTGTTTCCCCCGCTGCCGCTGTCAAATACCTGCGTAGCATTAGTGTCGCGGTACCACGTAAAGTCAGTGTCGGTCACGAATCCGCCTGACGTCGTGGTCCATGTCCCCGGGTTGCAGGTCACGGGCACGCCCGCCTCAGGTGTGCCAGTAATGGTAGGTAGAACTGTATTCGTCGGCGTGGCAGCCGCCGTCGCGGGCAACACTGCACCAAGTACCAATGCGCCGATTACCGTACGCCGTATTCTCTTCACCCTCATTGTGAGTCCTTTCTATTGTTGCAAATACTTGGTGCTGGTATTACAATTTTAGTTGTGCGTGCAAAGAACGAAATATTCGCGTCGGTGCTAAACCGTATCCTTGTGCCGGTGCTCGTAGGGGCTGTAGTGCATATTTCCGCTTTGCTAGGAGCAATACAAACCACTTGCAGCCATGAGCCCGACGTGATCGGGCCGGGTTTGGTTTGTAACGGGGGCATGGGCTTTAGGTGGGCTATCGTCCTTTTCGGAATCGCATTTCTGGGTACGCCTCTAATCGTGACCCACCTGCTGCGCAGAGCAGGCCAGATGAGTGCTGCCTCAATCGCTTGGTCGGCTCAGACCGTAGTCGTGGGTGCCAGCGCTGTACTCTTGTGGCCTCTACTCAAGAGTGGTGGTATCCATCCAGGAGGCGCTTTATTATGGGAGATTGCCACACAGGTCGTGATCGTCCCCTGCTACATCGTGATTTTGTGCGTATGGGCACAGCGCCGCACGCCGTTGCACTAGTTTTGTTGTGTTCGCTAACGGCCAATGCACTGTCCTGGGCGGCGTCTACAGACCGACAAGATCGCTTGTCCGATATACCACTGGCCAGTTGCGTTTGGGTGTCCCGCACTGTTATTACTGATGCCATCAAACTCCCAGCTATTTAGCGTGCACATCTCATGACCATTCATAAGCCCGCTAATATCTGCTAGGACAACATCTGGGAACTGACTCGCGGCAGAGCGGATTGTGCCATTAAGCTGCTGTTGAAAGAAGTCGGCTTCAGCGCGAATGCTTTGGCGCCAATTGCCGCCTTGACTGCTAAACCGGAGGTCTCGGCAAATCGTACTAGTTCCGGTAAGCGCTGCGCTTGCACCGGGAATAATCTGGTAGTAGTTAACAATGACAATCTGAGCCGTCGGTGCGTTACGATGAATAAAATTGATCGTATCAGTAAGGCCACTCGACAACGACCTAAGCTCCGACATGACCTTCGAGGTTAGATGGTAACCATATGCATCGCGCGTAATACATTTTTCACTGCCTGCGACGCCGGAAGGCATCCCGAGCAAGAACGCAAGACAACCGGAAAAATTAGCGTCATCTGCGCCCGCTTGTATGGTAACAAGGGCGGGAGGACTGGACCGCAGACTTGCGGCGGCGTCCTCGTCGGTAAAGACAGCCTCGTGAACGAGCAAGCCACAATCACTGTTACCACCAGTCCAGGCGTTATCTATCGAAGGCGCTCCGTTAACTGCTAGCTGGTCGCCAGTTAGACCGCAACCTGTCGGGCGGTAGCTGAGTGGCCTTAGACCGGGTAGCCCTTGGTCAACGTACTGAGGATATGCGTTTCGCGATGGGCCTTGGTTAGCTGAGGGGTTTACCAAGCCCATCCCGTAAGGCACTGAATCTCCGAGGGCGACATACCTGCTAGTTGTGATCGGAGCACCGTTGACAATCGGGAAGATGTAGCGGCCGAGCACGTTCGTCCCGTGCGCGTTGTGAACGAGCCCAGTTGCCAAGTTGGAGTCGAGCAATGCTCCGTTCTGCAACGATCCGGGCAGCGAGAAGAAATGGCTGTTGGTGCCATCACCGTTTGCGAAGCCAACTCCAGCCGATATTCCGCCAAGTCCTCCAAAGCCACCACTCGCGTCGCCGGTCTCCCACTGAATCTGGTTGTAGTTGAAGACTATTTCGAAGTCACCAGCCGCTATGTCGCTGCGGTCAACAAGGAGAAGCTGAAAGTCGTTGAGCTTGTCGGTGTGCGCGGAGTAGTAGCCCACGTTGGGCCAGTCCACACAAAAGGCTGCGCGGCCCTGATACGTTGTTCTGCCATACGTGACCAGTCCGCCGCCTCCGCGTGTATCAACGTCCCCAAAGAAGGGAGCAATGATGGGCGGGGTCGCCGCATTGAAGGCAAAAGGCGTAAACGTGCCAAGGGGTCCAGTGAACGTCACGTTCCCGTTGTTGTTGACCCAGAGGCTCGTATAGCTGCTTCCGTAGAAGTTGAGCCTGAAGGGCAGCGCAACCTGCCCGGTCGAGCCATCGTCGTTGGCTGGAAGCGTGTTCGTAGCGCAGTTGGGATCGTTGATCACCGGCCCGAAGCTCGAAGCGTGTGCTCGCAGTCGAGCATGTCCTGCGCGGCGTGGCACGTGGAAGCGAGTCTGTACCCAGATATTTGGGTGAGTCTTTGACGTACTTGCCGAGGTGACAGGAGCTGCCGCCGCAAAAACAGCGATCGTCGAGACAATCGTTGCAACGGCAACAAGCACTGTCAATCGACAGGCTCTGCGCGCCGCTTCAGTCAACACCTCGTGCATTACTGCTCCTCCGTTCTTCGACTCTCTCCGCTCCTGCGGTTTATGTATATATGCTGAGCATTGCGGCGGGCAGAATAGCATGAGCCATGATTCCGTGTTTTGAGACCCTTCCGATTGATCGCTGGCACTCAACGCGGGCCGACCGGACTCGCACCAGATCAATGAGCCGGGCAGCGAAACCCCTGACCCGGCCAGTGTGTACGACCTGCGCGGGTCGTAGCGCTGACTCAGCAGTAGTTGCAGGGCTCTCAGCTCGTCGCGGCATGTCTCGTTCCTCCTGTCTGGATGGAGACGAGAGCGCCTTCCCAAGCGTGTCCCGTCTTGGCGGGCCATATCCTATATCACGGGAACCGGCAAGGAGCCCAGGTCATCGGGTCGTAGCTTCGGAGGATGACCAGTCCCCGAGGCAAGACCGAGGCCAGTAGAGCGCTGGCGCTGGGCGCGTTGGTGCGCAAGCTCCGCCGCGAGCGCCGCCTGACCCTCAACCAACTGGCCGAGTGCGTGCCGATGTCAGCCTCCAACCTCTCGCGGATCGAGCTGGGCGCGCAAGGGCCACCGGCTGATGAGATCATCGATCGCATCGGCCTGGCCCTGGAAGCCGACCCCGCCGAGCTGTTGCGCGCCGCCGGGCGCTATGCCACCGGCAAGACCTTCGAGGAGACGGTCTTGGCCCGCCTCGACGCCATCGGCCGGGACGTGCGCGAGGTCAAGCAGGCCCTTTCCGGCGGCCGCAAGACCTGATACGGTGCTCCCGCTCGCCGGGCTATCTGCCGGGTTTACGCAAACAACAGAATAAAAATTGGCCCCAGCGCGGCGCGAACCGCCCGGGGCCGTGGCACAGGAGGTATGAACTCCCATGCAGGCCAATCGTAGACGCACCGATGACCCCGGGATGGCCCAGCGAGCCATCGTCCTTCAGGTCCTCCGCACCGACCACCGCGAGCGCTGGTCGCCCAAGCAGCTAGAGCGCACGCTCTACGACACGACACCCGAGGCCATCAGCGACGCCATCGTCCGGCTTGATGCCAGCGGCGTCATCTACTGTCTGGACGAGTTCATCGGTGCCTCGCGCTCAGCGAAGCACCTGGACTCGCTCGGGCTGATCGCCGTCTGACGCGCGGGAGGCATACATGCGCGTCACGGAGCTTGACCTCAGCGCCGCCGCTCTGGCCTGTCTGGAAGCGGCCGGCATCACCGACGTAGACCAGCTCGTCAGGCATACCTGCGACGATCTGGTCAACAGCCCTCACTTCGGGGCGATGGAGCTGTACGAAATCGTCTGTCAACTCAACAAGCACGGCCTCTCGTTGCCGCCGGTCCCCGGCGGCATGATGAAGGTTCCCGGCGAACGCAACCGCGAGGTGTTGCGGCTGCGCATCATCGAGGGCCTAACTCTGGCCGAGATCGGCCTGATGGTCGATGTCTCAAGTGAGCGAGTGCGGCAGCTACTCCGATTCCACTTCGGGCTGACCGGCAAGCCGCCGGCCGTCAAGGCACGTCTACGATCCCGCTAGGACATACCGCCCCCGAGCGACCCGCACAAATCGAGGCGTTGAGCCCGAGACGTGGGTGGCCAGGGAACTCTTGACCGAGCCCCAGAGCACCGGCTCCCCGAGCAGCGCCTCGACGGCTGCATGGATGGCCCGGGCCTGCATCGGCTCCCGTCGATCCGCCAGGACCCGGACTATCGCGTTGATGATCCAGCCCGGTCGACGGTGTCGAGTACCAATGGCGCGGGCTGTCTGGCTTGGATGAGGCACCGGCGGCCGGGCGGCCGGAACTCCGGCCTCTCTACCCGCCCAGTCGAGCAGGACCCCCAGGGGTCCAACAGGGTTGGAGAGCGACCCTACAAGGTCCATTCAGACAGTTGCCATAAACGTCTTTTGCTCCGTGAGCACTCAGAAACGTCGCGGCGAAGCCTTGCCATCACTCCCGTGTCGGATGCTGCGCGGTCGCCGCCTGCGACTATCTCGGCTGCCGCTACGCTCGGCCCGCTATCTGGCCGTTGCCCGCTGGCGCGGCCGAGAGTAATGTTCCCTCGTCTAATCGACCACGGGGAGTTTGCCATGTATGTACGTGTGGTGAGGTTCGCCGGCGTAAGCGCCGAGCGGATGGAGTCAATGCTGGAGCGCATCAAGGAGGCCGGCGGCCCGCCGCCCGGCGTCGAGTCCACGGGGATCACGGTCCTGTTTGACGAGTCGCGGGGCACGGCGGTCGTCTTGCAGCGATATGCCACCGCGGCCGCGATGGAGGAGGCGTCGAAGATCTTCGACGCAATGGACGCGGGCGAAACGCCCGGCAACCGCGTCTCGGTCGACGCTTGCGAGATGAAGCTCGACCTGGAGGCCTGACGGCCACGCGCGTCTGACGGTTCAGTCAACGCTCTGGGCCGCCACCCCGGGCGTTCGCTGAGCTAGCCCGTCAGGCCCGTTTTCCTTCGAGAGCGACACGTCCGCCGGAGAGCCGCGCAAAGCGGTTCGCGTGACTTCGGCTAGCCCCATTTTCCGCGGTTGAGTGCGGGTAGCGGCTCTGGTTTCCCCGGTGGGATGGGGGTTTGTGCGGTGTTTGTTGCTGGACAGTTGCTGATTGTTGTGGCAACAGTCGGCGTATCTTGGCT
>JBARJU010000010.1:0-46514 GCA_049800435.1 Solirubrobacteraceae bacterium | reverse complement strand
GCCGAGCGCTGGCTCGCGCGCGCCGCGCTGCTCGACGGCGCCGGCGAGACGGCGCGAATCGCCTCCTACACGCAGAGCGCGCCTGAGCTGACGGTCGCCTGGGAGCCGCTGATGGGAGTGGTCCGGCCGCGCATCGCCGGATTCAAGCAGGGCACCCCGGCCCACATCTCATCGCTGGGCGGGAGCTCGGCTCTGCACTACGCCGCGCTCGCCTACCGTCGGGCCACCCGGGCCGCCGCCGAGCAGGCCGCCGAGCAGATCGCACTCGAACGGATCTCTCACGAGCTCGCCACGGTAGCCCGCCGCTCACGTGCGATCGAGCGGCGTTGGATCCCCCGGCACGAGGCCGACCTAGCCGCGCTCGAACTCAGCCTCGAGGAGACCGAACGCGAGGAGGCTGTCCGGCTGCGCCTACTCGCCCGACGCCGCACCGCGTCCTGAGCCGCGCGGCGACTCGGATGCCGAGAATGGCCCCCGGGGTGGGAGGATAGTGTGCGCGATGACCAAGCCACTTCACCGCGCCGTGCCCGACCCCTCCACAAGCCTCTCCATCGGGGATGCGATCAAGGGCAGCCCACTGTGCGCGATCCCGGCGGTCCGATGAGCAGCCCCTCGCTTGTCGTGTTCGCGCCCTCGCCGATGTTGACGATCACCGTCGAGGCGGCGGACACCCCCGAGCAGGAGATCCACCTGCACGCCGGCGGGCAGGGATTCTGGGTGGCACGCATGGCCGCGCTGCTGGGCGCCGAGGTCGCACTGTGCTGCGCCCTGGGTGGGGAGTCGGGCGCGGTGCTGCGCGGGCTGATCGCACGGGAGAACGTCGAGCTCTCAAGCGTGGAGTGCGCTGCGGCCAACGGTGTTTACATCCACGCCCGTCACGACGGCGAGCGAGAACAGCTCGCGCGCACCGAATCCAAGCGCCTCTCCCGCCATGAGGCCGACGAGCTCTACGGCCTGGCGCTCAGCGCCGCACTGGACGCAGGTGTGGCGCTGCTGACGGGAGTGGATCCCCCCACTGTCCTCGACAGCGAGATCTACCGGCGGCTGGCGGGCGACCTGCGCGACAACGGGGTTAAGGTCATCGCCGACCTCGCGGGCTCCTCACTGAAGGCCGCGCTGGCCGGAGGCGTCGACGTATTGAAGATCAGCGAGGAGGAGGTCCTCGGCGAGGCGCTCGCCCACAGCTCCGACGTGGAGGATCTGCTGAAGGCGTTGGATGGGCTGCACGAGGCAGGTGCCGAGACTGTGCTTATCTCGCGTGCCGAGCAGCCTGCGCTGGTCCTCGACGGCACCGGCGGACGCTACCTGCAGCTCACCGGCCCTCGGGTGGAGACCCTGGAGCCGCGCGGCACCGGCGACTCGATGTTCGCCGCACTCGGCGCCAGCCTGGCCAGCGGCCAGGCTCTGGAGCCGGCGCTGCGCCTCGCGATGGCAGCCGGTTGCCTGAACGCCACCCGGCACGGACTCGGCACAGGGACACACCAGCAGATCGAGCAGCTCAGCCGTCACATCGAGATCAAGCGGCTGACCAGGACACTGGTGAAACTCCGTGGCTGTAACTGACGGGACGCTGAGCGCGCTCGCCGTCTGGCGACAGTGGATAGACGACGCCGGCGGCAACCCCGCGAAGAGCTGGCCTTCCACAGTCAGCTCGCCAACTACGACAACACCCTGCGACAAGCGGGCGGCAGCATCAAGGGGGCCTGGCAGCCAGGCGCGTCGCCCGTCGAGTGGTCATAGACCACCCCACTTGCAAACCAGCAGCTCCGCGTCCCATACCCGACGACCGAGGGAGATATCCTTGCCACATGGCTTCTACACCAGAGACGAAGTCCGCCGAGCTGAAGGACATGCTCACTCGCCTCGAGGAGCAGATGCGCCGGATGCAGGACGACATAGACGCTCGACTCGACGCCATTGCGGAGGGGTTCGAGGTCAGTCGCGCTGACGACAAAGTTGAGGCGGTCGCCGCCGAGCGGATCAGGAGTGGTGCCACCGACCGCCGTCGGGACGGCGCCGAGGTCCTGGCAGAACTCGGCATCGGTATCGACTGAAAGCATGAGCGCGGAGTATGGCCGCGAGGTGCCCGTCACCTTCACCGACGGGGTGCATGCCGACGTGACAAGCCTCGTCGGGAGCTTGACGGACGAGAAGGCATCCACAGCGCTCAAGCGCCGTATCGCCGAACTGCTCGTGGAATGCAAGGCGAATCCCTACGTAGGCGAGTTGATGGGTCCCGGACGTCATCCCGAACTGGCGGATTGCCGCGGGTGCGCTTCGACATCCCCACGCATAAGGGCAAGCCGCGCTTTCGACTCATGTATCGCAACGAGCCGTCCGACGGCGCGCCCGCCGAGTGCCTGTGGCTCACCCTTGGACCGAGGGCCGGCCTGCGTGCCCACCGTATAGCGACACAGCGTCTACGCCGACCGACCTGAATCGCTCTTGCTGGATGACTTCGAGGCGTGCTCGCACGTTCCGATCCCACCGGCGTGTGGGAAAGATGTGGGAAAAACAGGGCTCGACGGCTTGCGTGAACCTCCACTTTACGCAAAAAGCCCCGTAAACACGGGGCCTTTTCAGTGGGCGATACTGGGCTCGAACCAGTGACCTCCGCCTTGTCGAGGCGGCAAATCGTCCCCGAGCCGCGTAGATTGGGCCGACGTGCTCACCCAAACATGGCTTGTTGCCATGGGATAAGACTGGTTTGGTACCCAAAGCGGTACCCAAGACAAGTTGTGGTACCCACGTGGTACCCACGGTGCTAGAATGCCTGCGATCACCGACAAAACACCCCCGCGCGGTGGCTGCCGCCGGGGGCCGGACACCGGAGATGCCCGATGCCAACACCGAACCCTAGCGCCACCATCATCGTCCGTGAGCACGGCGGCCGTCCGTTCTACGAGGCGAAGTTCCGATATCGCAGCCGGCAGGTCAAGCGGCGTGTCGGGCCTGCGTGGCTCGAACGCAACCTCGATACTGGCCGTTGGCAGTCCCGCCGGGGACGTGTGCCGGATGGCGCCTACGACGAACGCGCCGCAATCATCGCCGCGTCACGACTCGTCGCCTCTTACGTGGCCGAAGCAAGCGACCTTGAGCGCGCTGAACACGAGCACCGCACACGCGGCGTAACGTTCCGCGAGGTTGCACAGGCGTACCTCGGGTGGCTCGCCGATGTGGCAGGGGCCAAGCCGGCCACGTTGCGCGACCACGGCTATGTTCTCGGCGAGCCGGGCGTCCCCTACAAGCACGGCGGTGGGGTCACGGCTGGACATGCCATGGCTGCGCTGGGTGATCGCGCTGCCGCAAAGATAACGACACGCGACATCGAGGCTGTGTTGACGACGGTCAGCGAGAGGGGCGCATCGGCAAGCACGGTGAACAAGTACCGCAAGGTGATACGTGCCGCGTTCAGCTATGGCTGTAAGCCGTCCACTTTCGCACTGCCAACGAATCCGGCAGACGCCGCTGATCGGCGTCGCGAGCCCCACCCCGCCGCGCTTGTGTTCTACACACCGGAGGAGGTGGAGGCCATCGCCCGCGCGCTCGCAGAGGGACGCCATCGCGATCCATCACGACCAGCCGTCAACGATGACGAGCGCGCCGCACGCAGAGTGGAGGACTACCAAGATGCTGAGATTGTCCGTGTCGCCGCTTACGCGGGACTGAGGCGAGGCGAACTGCTGGCCTTGCGCTGGCGCGATGTTGACTTCGCCGGGTCTGCTCTAACCATCGCCCGCGCGATGAGTGCAGGCGTCGAGTCATCCACAAAGTCAGGCCGCGTCCGTCGTGTGCCACTGGCCGATCAGCCTGCAGACGCGTTGGAGCGGATTAGCCAACGTGACCGCTTCACGTCACCTGACGACTTTGTGTTCTGCAACCCCTTCGGACGGCCACTCGATGGTTCGGCGCTACGTCGGCGCTACCGGCGCGCCCAAGTCGCCGCAGGGGTCCGACCGCTCCGCTTCCATGACCTACGCCATACGTTCGGTTCACTGCTGGCCGTGGGTGGCGTGGATGTCGTGACGATTCAGAAGGCAATGGGTCATAGCGCCCTGACTACCACCAGCCGATACCTACACGCCCGACCAGCCTCTGAGCAGGCTGAAGCGTTTACTGCCGCATTCACGGCCAATACGTAGGAGGTCGCGGGAGCGACGGGCCTCGTGTAACGGTGTTCCGCAACCGATCCACCGCACCGCGCGTTGCCGCATATATCGTCAAGAAACGCCTTCTCTGCCAATGAAGGACCGCGAGGTTGTGGTATTGAGCGAGCTAGATATGCGTCACTTGTATGTTTGTGTCACAATCCGGGTCAGGATGATTATCGCCCAAGCGCCAAGTGCAAACGTACCTCGGCGATAGCGGGCAAGCTGCTGTGGACTGGTCCGGCTCCGAGGCGGTCCCTTTTGCATGTAAAAGCCGAACGCACCGAAACCCACAGCGACCACCAGCAACACGATCTCGAAAGTCATCTCGCCATACTAACAGTTGGCTGCGGGACCGAAGATGTAGTTGTTGGTCCCCCTCGTTGAGAACTAGCGGATTCCTTCGGTCACTTGCGAGGGCACGTGCTCACCGCCATGTACGAGCAGTTTCTCAGCAGGGCATCAACTCAAGGCCCCCGTCAACGGCCCCAGTGATAGCGCTGAATAACAGCAGCAATAAACGCTACCAGCGCAACCGTTAGTGGCCAGGAGAGCAGTGTGCCTTGAAGCAGATACCCGCCAATCCCAAAAGCCAGCAGGCCAAGTATCCCAAGCACCCAGTCGCGGCGCCTTTCAAGCGGTCGATACGCGGATGATCGCGGCTCTTTCATCGGGCCTCACTATCGCAGTTTCAACTCATTCTAGGACTGATTGGATGGCCGAGTCAAGTGCGGGTCCGTAGATACCAGCCGCACAGCCTGTAAGCGCACCCATTGGAGTTATTGCCTTAGCTTTCACAATCCACGACTCGGCGCCCCCTATCGCGACCCCTCCTAGGCATCGTTCAAGAACATGTTCTCTCTGTTCTCCTTCGCTCTCACTTTGATGCTGTTCTTCGCTGTTTTCTCTCGCCACTTTCATCTTGAGTAGCCAGAGTCGCAATTCCCGCAATTCTCTCGATAGTTCGTTGGCCAGCGCTTGTTCTTCTTCCACTTCGGCTTTCATCTGTTCGTGTTCTAGTTCCTGTTTTTCAGCGGGCGTTTCGCATGAGCTTTCGAGTCCTGTCGGATCGGCTCGATTGACGGGGTTGTCGTTGGAATAGCTGTATGGCGCGCGTGTAATTCTAATCCGTGGGTCCACGGTAAGGAACTGCGCGGTCGTCGGATCGTAGACGCGTGCGCGCAGGTAGATGAGCCCGGTGTCCGCGCTTGTGTATTGGCCGTCGTAGCCGAGCGGCGTCGTCACGGTGCCGGTGTGCCCCGTCTGGTTGCCGTAGGCGTCGTAGGTGTATGACCCTTCGACCGTGCCCGTGCTGCTAATGACGAGCCGCGTAGAGCCGGCTTGGTCGTGGTGGAGGTAGAGCGGTTCTTCTGAGCTGTTGATTTGCTCAATGGGGAGGCCAGCCGGGCCGTAGATATAGCTGTTCGTTCCGTCGTTGAGGAGCAACGGGAGCTTTTCAGCGGTGTCCCACGCCATGTAGGTTGTTGTTCCTGAGATGGTTTGCGTTGCGCGTAGCCCATCGCCGTCGTATGTGTAGGTGTCTTTGATTTCGGCGGTTTCGCCTTCTTTGGGTCGTTTGACTCCGGTGAGGACGCCAGCTTGGTTGTATTCGTCGGTGGTTTCCGGGCCACCCGTTGGTTTGGTTTTGGTTCGTTGCCCTACTTCGTTGTAGGTGTAGGTTGTTTCGCCGGCTTTTTCGATCTCGTCGGCTTTGTCGTAGGTGTAGGTCGTGGTCCCGAGTTTGGTTGGGTTGTTCGCGGGGTCGTATTCGTAGCTGGTGGTGCCGGCTTTGGTGAGGCGTTTGTCTTCGTCCTTGATGTATTCGGTGGTTTCGACGCCGGGTAGTCCTTTGCTGACCGTCTTTTCTAGTTGGCCGTCGTTGTCGCGGGTGTATGCGAGCGAGGCCAGGGTTTCGGCTTCCTTGGTCATCTTGACTTCGCTCATTTGGTCGGCTTCGTTGTATGTGTATGTATCTTCGTTTTTTGTTTCTGTCGGGAAGACCGTTGCGGTTGGCTGGGAGTCGCGACTGTACGAGAATTTAGTTGTGTTCCCTAGCCAGTCTTTGACTTGTTCGAGGCGCCCGGCTTTGTCGTAGCCGCGCACTACTTTTTTGCCGTTGGGGTAGGTGATTTCCGTCGCCTGGTTGTTCAGGTTGTATTCATATCCGACTTTGTCGCCGTGCGCGTCTTTGGTTTCTGTGAGCCTGTCGGCTTCGTCGTATGTGTTGGTTGTTTCCCCGGTGCTGTCCACCATCTTCGTGACGTTGCCGTCTTTGTCGTATTCGTATTTGACGGTCGGTTTGGTACCTTCGGAGTACACTATTTCGGTCAGCCTGTTCGCGGGATCGTATTTATAGGTGGTTGTCCGGCCCTCGGCGTCTTCAACTTCCGTGAGGTTACCCACCGCGTCGTATTTCTTCTTTGTTTTGCGGGTTAGCGGGTCTACTTCTTCGGTGACCTCCTCCAGCAGGTTACGTTTGTATTCGGTCACTTTCGAGTTACCATCGGTCTGGCTAATGATCTCTCCTGCTTTGTCATAACCTGTTTTGACCGTGCTTTTCGGTTCTTTGACTTCGGTGCGCTCGTTATCGGCGTCATAGACATAGGTCGTTTTGGACCCGTTGCCATCGGTGACCATTTCTACGTTGCCGTTCCCGTCGTACGTGTATTCCGTGTGGTGGCCGAGTGGATCTGTGATCTTTGATGGGCGCCCCCGGGCGTCGCGTTCGGTAGTGGTCGTGTATTTCGCCGGTTCAGCGCCTTCCACATTGCCGCGCGGACTGATTTCGGAGGTCTCTTGAGAGTCTTCGTTGTATTTCCACGTGCGCTTGTCACCTTCGGGATCGATCTCAGCTTCGCGATCCCCACGAGCGTCGTATTCGTATTTTGTTTTCTCTTCGAGTGGGTTGGTCTCTTCAGTCAAATCACCGTGTTCGTCGTATTTATAGGTCGTCTTCTGCGTTTTGCCGACGATACTGCGTTCGATAGATTCCATGTTGCCATGGCCGTCGCGTTTGATCGTAGTCGTCTCGCCGTTGGGCGTCGTCGTAGTCAACACATCATGCGTGCTGTCGTATGTCCATTTGGTTTCGTTTGTGTCCGGGTCGGTCATACTGGTTCGATCACCGGCTTCGTTATAGGTGTAGGTCGTGGTCTGGCCATCACCATTGGTCTGACTAAGCGTGTCGCCTTTGCTGTCGTAAGTAAAGGATTCGCTGGTGGCGATCGCGGTGCCGTAGGCACGAGTGATCACTTCCGGCTCATATCCAGAGGTAAAGATCTCTCTTGTCACGCTGCCAGTGGCTTCGTTGGTTATCGTAGTTTGGGATGGTGCGTAGGCGAATTTCAGTGTTCGCCCGGCAGGATCGGTCTCCGACACGACACGGTTCGAGCTGTCGTATTCGATAGTTGTTTTGCCTTCGCGGCCGTCGGTGATAGATGTCAGCCGGTGTTTGGCGTCGTATTTGAACTGTGAGTTGGGTTTTGATTCGCCGGGCAAAGTGACACTGGTCAGATTGCCGCTTTCATAGGCGTATTTCACCGTGTGACCCATAGGATCTTTGACGCTTTCCACCTCACCTTCCCCGTTGTAGGCGAACGTGAGTTTGCGACCCGCCGGGTCAGTCACCGTTTCAAGGTGGCCTGCTTCGCTATACGACAACGATGTAGTATTCCCGTTGCGATCGCTCTCGCTGACAAGCTGGCCTTCTTCGTTGAAGTCCGACACTTCTTGCGTTGGCAGGGTGTAGACATAGCGTTTTTCGCTGTTGAGCACGAGAGTCGCTTCCACCCATCCCTGCCGAGTGAATTCGCCGACGGTGCCGGGCGTGCCTTTGAAAGTGACCGTGCTGCCATTGGATTGCACCACCGTAATCAGTTTGGCGGGTGCATTAATGACAAGGTGAGCGGCGTATAGCGCGCTCCAGCCATAACCAAACGGGGCCGGTTTGCTTTCGCCGGGTGCCGCTTGAGCGTTGTACGTTCGCGTGACTCCCAACCCGAGCCCACGACCGCCTACCGCCACGTCAGTTTGACTGAGGCTCTCGTTGCCAGTAGCACAGTTGACTGGTTTGCCGGCACATGTTTTCTGGATTTTTTTCTCGGCAGGATTTTCCGGTCCGTACTGTTCTTCAAACGACGGTCGGGGAACGAGCGTACTGAGCCCAAACGACAGGCTGACACCGTTGGCCGAGATACCCTTGACGCCCGCCAGGCCAGTAACACCCACTGGCGTGGTGCTACACGGATAGTGTTTGGCGCCGCATTCTTCGGGTCCGGTGTACGTGCCGATTCCAAGTTCGCCGTATTCGTTGTCACCCCACGCCGCGACCGTGCCATTACTCAGCAACGCTAGGCTTTGAAAGAGTCCTCCGGCGACGGCGGTTACCCCGGACAATTTGCTAACGGACACCGGCACGTCGCTATTTTCCGTGGTGCCGTTTCCTAGCTCTCCTTCCTGGTTTTCACCCCAGCTCTTGACAGTGCCGCTTTTAGTAAGGGCCAAGGCGTCATCGTACGATGACGATATAGCGGTCGTTTCACTGAGACCGCTCACGGAGACCGGACTCCTACTACATGCCGTTCCAAAGCAAGTTTCAGGACCCGTATAAGTGCCGTCGCCCAACTCGCCGCCTTCATTGAGCCCCCACGCCTTTACCGTCCCATTTTTTAGGAGAGCATACGCCGATTCGGCGCCCGCGGCTATAGCGGTCACTTCGCTGAGACCGGAAACACTCACCGGTACGTCGCTGAATTCTGTGCTTTCTTCGGCCCCCAACTCACCGATGTAGTTCTCACCCCACGCCTTTACGGTACCGTTTTTGAGTAGAGCTAGACCGAAATTCCAGCCCGTAGCGATCGCCGTTACTTCACTGAGCCCACTAACCGCCACTGGTTCGCCGCTTTCTTTGCTCGTCGTGCCGTCTCCCAGTTCCCCTTCACCGTTGCTACCCCACGCCTTGACAGTGCCGTTTTTCAGCAGCGCCAGGTTAAACGTACCGTTAGCGGCGATAGCCGTCACTTCGCTGAGGCCAGAGACTTCTTTAGGCGTTGCGAATGACCCTTCTTTGCTGCCGTTGCCTAGATCCCCAAACTGCTCGGACCCCCAAGCTAGAACTTTGCCACCTTTCAACAGCGCGAGACTGTGTCGGTTACCAGCGGCGACCGCGACGATGTCTTCAGTGATGCCGGTAAGTTTGAGTTCGGTGGCGATCATACTGCATGATTTTTCTCCTGTACATTTTTCTGGCCCTTCGAGTACACCCACCCCGAGTTCGCCGCCTTTGTTGGGTCCCCACGAGGCACCGCCGTAGGATGCTGCAAACGCGGAATTTTGGGTGTACAAGAAAAGCACTAGCGACAAACAAACCGTCAAAACCGACCCCAGTAGGCATCCCCGCCCCAGGTCGCATGAATACCCACGCTGCGCCAGCAAATTCTTAAAATTCTCCTTGATAAACACCGCCGGTTCGGCAGATTCGGCCTTGGCAGCTCCAGGCCTAACCCGAGCGCACATAAGACGTAGACCAAGAACGTGCAAAGACAACTGTACAAAAGAACGAACGCCAATTTCAACAGATGAGCCATGGAACAAAGATTCGTTCTCGCACCAATCCTGATCGCGCATGACGTATTCTCTCCCTCCACTGGTAGGCAGCTTCTGGCACTGCCCAGATTGGGCAGGTAGGCTCAGCCGAACGGTTCTAGATCCGGGTACCGGGCATGCTAACCGAGAAGATCGGCCGATTCTTATGGAGGGAATCATTTTGGTCCCAATTTGCGGCCTATTCGATGCTCAGTGCAGCTCATGCCGGGATACCTCCGCCGGGCGCGCGGACGACTTAGCGCCCGCGTCTCCCAAATATCGGGCGGAGGCCTTGAAGTCAGAACGCCTCCGGTCATTGCTCATGCGGACCGATGTCATAGGGTCGGGCCAAGCCCAAGGCGATCAAGCGATCAGTTGCCTGCTGGCCGGGCCTTGACGTTCATCGGTCCACGGCCTATAAGTCTCGCTGCCGCACGGTCCGGCCGGCCTAGGTCCGGCGCCAAACGACATCGCCAACCGAATTCCATGTTGGCCCCGGCGCGGGGTTGCCGCCCCGCCCGGGACCGTGACACAGGAGGTATCACTCCCATGCACCGCCACCGTACCCCAGACGTCCCCGATGAGCTAGCCCGTCTTGACGGTGCGGTTCTAGGGCTACTTGTCGATCCCGACGATCATCGGCCCTGGTCTGAACCCGAGATCGCGCGAGAAATCAGCACCCCCGGGAGCGTCCCCGAATGCTTGGAGCGTCTGCGAGACAGCGGTCTAGTCCATCTGTACTGCGGCCTGGTGAGCGCCACGCGCGCCGCCATGCGCTGCGATGAGATCGACCAGGGCCGCGGACCGTGCGAGGCACAGCGCAGCCTCGAAAACGCGATCTTGGCGCTGATGCTCGACCGCACTGAGGAGAAGGCTTCGTTGTCGCGCCAGGATGTGGTCGCCGAGTTGGGCGGGGATCGCAGGGTGGCGATCATCGATGCGCTGGACAGCATGCGTGGGGCAGGCGTGATCGATCGCTCGGATGAGTTGGTCAAGCCCTCGCGTGCAGCGTTGAGCTACAGCCGGATCGACATGGTCTGACGCGCACGACGACAGCACTGGTGAACGCATCCGGGCTGGGGATGCGTCCGCCCTTGTAGCAGCGAGAGAACAGTGCCCGGGAACGATTGCTCGGGTGTTGAGACGGACTAGGAAAGGAAACCCGTGATGAACTCGATGTTGTACATACCTCCGCAGATAATCGCTTACGTGCGTGACGCGTTGCACAGCGTGATCGGGCAGGCCGCAGAGAGGATCGCGAACGTCGCTGACTGGTCGCGCGAAGAGCAGTGTCCTGTGTGGTACGTGGAGCACTTGGAGCGGTTGGAGCGGGTCTTTGCCTTGCTCGAAGTTCTCGGTTGGAGCGAGGCGGATTGTTCCAGTGCGATCCGGATCGATCTTTGCGAGCACCGTTGGGCGCTGCTCAAAGCCCTCGAAGTCCTTGCGCTTGACGCACAGGACGATCTCGATGAGCTCGATCTTGGGATCAAGCTCTCCCGGACCGCGAGGTTGCGTAGAGGCGGCGATGCGCTCCGGCGTGCGTTCGAGCTGCGGGACTTCGGTTCTGCGGCGATCGTCCAGGTCGCCCTTTTGGACGCAGAAGAACACCGCAGGCAACGGTGGTCGAATCCCTCAAAGGCAGAGGGCTCCCGATGAGCGCCGACGCGAACCACGACGAGGTCGAATGGCGATTGGTGATCCTCGGACAAGCCATCCGAGGGTTCCGGGAGCAGCGCGGCGTGAGCACAGACCGGCTTGCCGCCAGGACAGGCAAGACACCTCAGCGCATCCGCGAACTCGAAGCCGGCGAGCTCGACCCTGGCTACGAAGAGCTCGGCGTGCTGGCTGAGAAGGGACTCGGTGTGCGGCTTTCGACGCTCGTCGCTTATGCCGCGCGACGCGAAAGACGGCCAACAAGCCCTTGATCGTCCGCAGCACGCGAACTTTTTCGCAGTCCACCTGTCCCACATCATGCCCTCGGTCGGATAAGGAGAGTGCACATATAAGGTAGTCCGGGTCGAGGATGCGTCCGTGTCGGCTGTGGAGTCGGCCCGGGACTACCAGATCGGTGATTGGTGACCGTGGCTCTCAAGGATGAGATACCGGCTCTATCTGGGGATCTATTCGATCTCGTGGCTCGTCGTATGCAGGCTATCGGCGAGCCGACGCGGATGCGGATCGTGACGCTGCTGCGGAACTGCGAGGCCACGGTCCAGGAGTTGACGGATCGCTTGTCGACAGGGGCGGCGCCGCTGACGCAGCAGAACGTCTCGAAACATCTTGGAATCCTGTATCAGGCTGGAATCCTCGCGCGCCAGCGCGACGGGCGTTGTGTGCGCTACACCGTGTCCGACTTCACGGTCTGCCAGTTGCTGGACCATGCGGTGGCGAGCACCGCCGGACATTTCGACGAGCTCGCCGACATCGCAAGACCGCCTTGTTGAGCGCATTATGTAGATAGTCCGGCTCGTGTTGAGTTGCGCTGCGCCACGAGGCGACAGTTGAACTCAACCGTCAGATACGGCCGATCCACAATCATACGCTTGTACGTTTGTGTGATTGTGGATCTTGGGTTTCGGGTTCCGTAAAACCCAGGGGGTGATGAATGCACTAACCAAAATCCCACGTTGGTCTCATATCTACCGCCGGTTGTTTTCGGGGGTCATTATTGTTGGTTTGCTGTTGGCTGTATGCCCGTCTGCTGCGCTGGCTGCTGGTAATGATGTCGGTGCGAACGTCGGCGGGTTGTTGAAGCATTATGCGGGTGAGGTGTATGGCGGGATAGTCGCGGCTTTCAGCCTCGTATTCTTGTGGAATCGTCGTTACACCGAGCTCGCCGTGTTCCTGTTCGCGGCGATCGTGGTGGCGTGGATGGTGTTCGCGCCGGATCAGATCGGTAAGGCCGCGGAGGCTATCGGCAAGCAGGTCTTTGGTTAGGAGCGGCTGGTGAGCGATTATCCTTCACCTGTCCGCTCCTACCAGCGGATCTTCAAACCGGACCGGCGGATCTACCAGATCGACGGGCGACGTTTGCCCGTTCCCGGCGGTGTGCCGCTCGCCTGGCTTGGCTGGGCCGCGGGCACACTGTTCGTGGTCCTGTTGCTCAGTACCCGCTCGCTCTTGCTCACGGCTGTCGCGGCTGGGACTGGTGGCGTGTTGGGTGCTGAGCGCGGATGGCGCGGCGCGCTGATCGCCGGCGCGTGCGTTGCCGCGGCGGTGCAGTTGTCGGGCGTGCTTCTTGGGTGGATCGACTGGCCGTTGCGCTTGCTTGTGCTCCCTGGGTTCGTTGCGACGGCTGCGGGCCAGTTGGCGCCCGATGGTCGCGCGGGGCATCGTTATCTACTCTCGCGTATCGCTGTGCGGTTGCGCGCGGGACGTCGTTCGCTGGGGCGGCCTGTCGCTGTGGATGGCGAGCAGTGGGTGTTCTCACCGCGCGTGTGGTTCGGCCAAGACGAGGACCATCCTGTTCTTCACCACGGTCGTGTGCATGGTCCCGCACGGGTCGTGTTTCGCCGTCGTGTCGTATTGATCCCGGCAAGGGGTCGTTTGGTCGCGCGTCCTGCCGCGGGACGGCGTGTCCGTGCCGGGGAGATGGTCGCGCTGGCTGTCGATCTCGATGAGGGCCAAGTCATCGAGGTGAGACCATGACCCGGTTCCCACTCAATTACGCGCACGGCAACCTCCTATTCGGACCGGGTGGCGAATGCGCCGCGCTCTACCGCCTCGGGATGGTGTCCTATCCGTTCCGGACCGTTTCGGGTAAGTGGGAGCTACAGCGCCGGCTTGAGCGATTGGCGCACACGGTTGGCGCGGATTTCAGTTTGTGGCGCGTGTGCCGCGCGTATCCCGCGCGAAGCTATTTGAGGGACACGCTCGGTCTACTCGATTCTCGTGGGCAGGACCGGGAGGTGTGGGAAGCGTTCCTTACCGGTCATCGAGACCAGTTGGCGGGGATGCGCTCGCATGTCGCTGAGACGTATCTCGCGGTCTCGCTGGATGAACGCGCCCCGGCTGGGTTCGGGTCTGGACTGATCCGTCTCACTGATCGTGTCCGCGCAAGGGTCGAGGGTGTCGCGGGTACTGGCAAGCACGCCGCGATACCCGCCGCCCGGATCAGAGAGCTCAGGGGGAGTGAGGAGCGAGTTTTCGAGCGACTCCAGGGCGTCGTGAGCTTGCGGCGAGCGAGGACGGTCGACATCCAGTGGTTGCTCTCGCGCGTAGCCACGCGTGGTGTCGCTGAAGCCCGGGTCGACAGGTATTGGAAGCCACAAGCGTTGGTGGTGGACGCCCCGGATGGGCATGCGGCGTTCGAACCGTTGGGCGAGGTCGTCTCGCGGCAGGCGAATGCTGCGATCACAGAGCACGAGCGGTCGCTGACCGTCGAGGGTGACGTTCGTTGCTTTCAAGCGTTGCTCGCGCTCGGCGCGCTTGGTGACGCTCCCGAGTTTCCCGGTGCCGGCGCCGAGCTCTTGTTCGCTCCGTTGGAGAGCATCGAGTTCCCGGTAGACGCTGTGATGCACGCGCGCTGGCTGGGTAATCGTGACGCGCTCGCGCAGGTCCGCAAGCGGATCGCCGATGTCGAGCACGCATACGCCGAGCAGGTACAGGGCGCCGCGTTCGGGCCGGGATTGCAGGCCGAAGAGGACAGAACCCTCGCAAGAGAGTATGAGGCGCAACTGCAGGCCGGTTCGCGTCCCCCAATGCTGACCGGTTGGATCGGTCTCGCGCTCGGCGCACCCACGCCTGAGGAGCTTGAGAGTCGCGTGAGCATTTTGCGCGAGCACTTCGGTGACGTGCAACTGCACCGTCCCGCCGGGCTACAGCACCAATTGTTCTTCGATCATGTGCTGCGCGCGGACGGTGGGGTCACGCTCGACTATGCCCAGCAGGTCACGGTCGAGCAGTTCGGCGCGCTCGTACCCACAGCCACGCGAACAGTCGGCTCACCACACGGCCCATACCTGGGTTACACGCCGACGGGTTTGCCTCGACCGGTCAGGTATGACCCGACGCAAGCCTCGCGCGAGTCGCGCGCGTCCGCTGTGCTCCTGGTGGGGACGCTCGGGTCGGGTAAGACCGTCGCGGCACAAACGATCGCTTATGCCGCTGAGCGTCGCGGGAGCCTGATCGTCGACTTCGATCCCAAGCCCGACCACGGGTGGGAGAACCTCCCCGAGCTGCACGGTCGCCTCGAAGTCCTCGAACTCTCCGGTGAGCAGTCTCAGCAGGGCAAGCTCGACCCGCTCGCGATCGGACCTGCCGATCTTCGCGAGGAGATCGCCTCCTCCTATCTTTTGGAGTTGTTGCGTGACCCGCCGGCCGCGTGGGAGAACGCGATCAGCCGGGCGGTACGGGATGCGGTGCGCGAGGGCTCCCGCGGCCTCATGCGCGTCGTAGAGCGCTTGAAGGAGAGTGAGCAGGATGCGGCTCGCGACGCTGGCGAAGCGCTCGAGGTCGTGAGCGACTTCGGTTTGGCGCGCCTCGGGTTCGGGACAGGCCAGGACACGACGGTGCAGGCGCGGGGGTCGGTCGTGACGATCCGGATGCCCGGCCTTTCGCTCCCCGATCCGGCAGCGGCACGTGATACGTACACGCGCACAGAGCGCGTATCCGTCGCGACGCTCACGCTCGTCGCTGCGTACGTGTTGCGGCTCGTCTCCCAGGACCGTACGCGCCACAAGGTCGTCCTGCTCGACGAGGCATGGTTCCTGTTGGCGTCTCCAAGGGGGCGGGTGATCGTCGACCGTCTCACACGACTGGGACGCGCGTTCAACACGACACTCTTGCTCGGTACGCAGCGCACCGCCGACCTCGACGGTCTCTCAGAGCTGATCGGCGTCTACTTCATCTTCGGCCAAGACTCCGACACCGAGGCAGCGAGAGCGCTCGGGCTGATCGGCCTCGACCCCGGCGATCAAGGTCTGGTCAATCTCATCTGCGGGTTTCGTCAAGGCCGCTGCCTGATGCGCGACCTCGACGGTCGCGTCGGCGAGGTGCAGATCGACCCGGTCTACCAGCACCTTCTCGAAGCGTTCGACACGACACCCGCCCAAGCGGACGGGAGCGGCGCATGAGAACCGCCGTCCACACGATCCGTCGTCTTGCTGGTTGGGCGCGCCGTCACCGCCGCGCATTGCTTATCGCCGCGTTCGTGCTCGTGCTCTTGCTGGTCGCGGCACCGGTCGCGTTCGGCAGCGACGTGTACGGGAACGTCAGTCCGGCCCCGCAACTGCCTTCGGGTGGCCTGGTGGACCGTTATCCGATCTCCAGCTACCAGCTCGACCAGTATTTCAACGGGGTGGAAGCGAGCCTGACGGGCGGGATCGACGTCTCCGGTGTGCCGCCACTCATCGCGTACATGCTCGCGCAGGTGATCTGGCTGTACACGGCGTTCATCTCGCGCCTGCTGATCACACTGTTCTCCTTCGCGTTCTCGCTGGACCTGATCAACGGGAACGGCAGCCCGGGCTCAGGCGCGCTCACGCCCGTATCCCAGGCGATCCACAGTATTTACGCGCACACGTTCGGCGCGCCGTGGCTCGTAGTCGCGATCCTCGCGACCGGCTGTTGGGCGATGTGGAAGACGCTCGTCCAACGCCGCTACACCGAGACCGCCGGGAAGCTCGGACTCTCACTCGTGTACCTGGTGATCGCGCTCGGGATCGTCACACAACCCCAGGCGACGATCGGTCCCGCGAGCCAGCTCACCAACCAGATATCCACAGCGTTCCTGTCGGTCACGAGCAAGGGGACACTCGGTAGCGAAGGGGAAGCAAAGCAGGCTGCGAGCAACCAGCTTTTTGAACTGATGATCGCTCAGCCCTGGTCGGTGCTCGAGTTCGGCGGGATAGAGCACTGCGTCGCAACGCCCGTCACGAGCAAACCGCGGTCGGTGCCCGTACGGCCGCTCAGCAGCAATCCCAGCATGGACGCCAAGCTCGCTGCAGAGCTCGAAAGCGGCACGGAAGTCGGTGCGGAACACAAGATCTGCGTGAACGACCTGCACAAGTACGCACCGCACTTCCTGCCCTATTCCTTCCAGTCACCAGGACGCAACGCAGAGCACGCCGCGCTCGAACACGGCAAAACCAGCGACCTCCCCAACACCGATCCCGCCAAGAGCAGCGGGAGCTACCCGCTCGGTCCCGTCGATGAGCCGGCTGCGGAAGCGATGGGCAAGGGCGGCCAATACCAACGCCTACTCCTGTCGGTCGTGATCATGTTCTGCGAGGACGGCGCGATGCTGTTGCTCGGCGCGCTCTGCCTCGGAGTGATCGTCTCCCAGATCCTGTTCCTGCTGCTGCTCTCCTTCGCACCGGTCGCGCTCGTGGTCGGCGTGTTCCCCGGTCGTGGACACGAGTTCTTCAAGGGATGGCTCACACGCCTCGCCGGGTTCCTCCTGCGAAAGGCCGTCTACTCGCTGATCCTCGCCGTCGTCCTCGCCGTCTGCCGCGCACTCGCGGAGGCAACGAGCAACCTTGGATGGCTTCTCAGCTTTGTTTTGCAGGCCGCGTTCCTGTGGGCGACGTTCCTGTACCGCAAAAAGCTCACCGGGGACCTCCTCGCCGCAACAGCCGGCACTCGTGCCGCCGATGGCGATCGACAGGGACTCCTGCCCGCCCTCTATCTCGCCACCCGTCTCACACGGATGACGGCCGGGCGGCACAGCCCCACCACCACCCCCCCACCCCCGCCGGGGCGCACCGGCAACACCCCCGGGGCCCCCCCGCCAACTTCAACCCCCAAAACACCCGCCGCCGGAGGTGAGTCGCTATGACCGCGTGGCTCATCAGGTTGCGCGACCGGCCGATCGCCGATCAGGAGCGCCGCCGCGCGTTCATCGCATCGACCGCGGTACTCGCCGTCACTGTCGCGCTGCTCGCGCTCACAGCACCCGCGGCAAGCACGACGACGGCTATCCACGGCAGTGCGTCTGCTGCGCACATGCTGGCCGGACGGTCGCCCGTCCCGCCGTCATCGGCTCCGGGCGACGGACCATCCATACCTGGAGTGCTTTCCCCGCCAGTGGCGCGCGTCGCCCGCGGGTTCCTCACCGGATATCTCGCCTACCTCTACGGGCACGCTGGCGTCGCCCGAATAGCTGACGTGAACGCCGGCCTCGAGCGGTCGCTCGCGGCACACCCACCCCGCGTCTCGTTCGACATGCGTGCGCGTCATCCCCGCGTGATCTCGCTCGTGCCCTCCGCCGCGCCGCCCGGTGCGGTGGGTGTGAGTGCGCTCGTCAATGACGGTGGCGTCGCCAACTACACGGTCGAACTGCTCGTTAGCCGTGGCGGCGGACGGCTACTCGTCACCGGGATCGGTGGTGCATGATGAGCCGCAACGCGTCAAACACTGGACGTGCCGTGTGGTGGTGGGTCTTTTCCGGGTTCGCGGGTGCCGGCGCGCTACTCGCGGTCGCGACGATCCTCGGGTTCGTCGCTGCCGTGCTCGGCGCGAGCCTTTCCTGCAAGGCAGCAGAACCATCAGGGCCGGTAGCAACGAACGGTCCCGCACCGTCCGCTGCGGCGCTACAGGACATTCCGCCTGCACGGTTGCGGATCTACGAGCAGGCCGGTGCGCGGTTCGACATCGACTGGACCTTCCTCGCATCGATCGGAGCGCAGGAGTGCAACCACGACGGGTGCGCCAGCGTCAATAGTTCGGGCTGTGCCGGCCCGATGCAGATCAGCTACCAGCGTGAAAGCCCATGCAGCCCAGGATCCGGCCCGACGCTCTGGGAACGCTACGAGGTCTCAGCACACCCCGGTCAGCCAGCCTCCGTAAACGATCCCGCGGACGCTGTCTACACCGCCGCGCGGATCTTGCGCCAGGACATGGGGGCCCCACCCATCGGCGGCTCCTACGCGGAATACCGCCAAGCAGCCTGCCGGTATTACGGGGCGTGCACGGACACCGCCGTCAGCTACGCCGACGAGGTGATGGCCCGCGTCGTGCAATACGGGTTCACCGGCACGGGCACGCCATCACCCACCAGCCCCGAACTTACACAGCCGGTTGAAGCTGGAAGCCAGGGTGGGTGCGCCGCAGCACCGGCACCGGCTGGCGGGCAGGGCGGGGTTGTGCAGGTCGCTGAAAGTCAGCTCGGTCAATCAGAGCATCCACCGGGATCGAACTGCACCGTCTACGGACCGTGTGAGGAGTGGTGCAGCCTGTTCGTCGCCTGGGTCTGGCAACACGCCGGCATCCCGCTACCCGGCCCCACCGCCCTCTACGCCTACTCCGGTTCGCTGTACACGTGGGTCGCAGAACACCACGGGCACGTCCTCCCGCCCACAGCCCGGCCAGCCCCGGGCGATGCCGTGTTCTACGGCACCGGACCCGGGGACAGCCTGCACGTCGGGATCGTCCAGAGGGTCCTTGCGGACGGGCAGATCACGACGATTGACGGGAACTACGCCAACAAGGTCAGGCGTGTCGGCCCGTTCGATCCCGCTCGCGCCGTCAGGTTCGGTGAGCCGGGACCCGTGTACGGGTATGCGCAACCACCTTCCGCCAATCCCTCGAAAACGTGATGGATGGGATGGCGCACAAATCTTCATGTCAATCGTGCGCGGGCGTTCGGTCCGCGTCAACCCGTTCGAGAAAGGAATCTCGATGTCACAGTCAAGGAAGACAACGGCCTCCCGTGAGCACCGCCGCGCCAGCAAGCAGCCGGGGAAGATCCTGGACCTGTTCGCTGGTGCCGGCGGATGGGAGGAGGGCCTGCGCCCGCTAGGCCTGAACGCGCTCGGGATCGAGCTCGACACATGGGCGTGCAGGACAGCTGCCGCAGCCGGTCACGCGCGGTTGCAAGGCGATCTCTCGACGCTCGACCCGCACGACTTCGCGCCAGTATGGGGACTGGTCGGCTCGCCACCATGCCAGGCCTATTCGACCGCTGGGAAGGGCCTCGGCCGGACTGACAAGCCGCTTGTGATCGCGTGCGCGCACGAGCTCGCCGCCGGGAACGACACTCGCGACGAACGGCAACGGGAATGCCGGGATGCGCGGTCGCTGTTGACGGTCGAACCGTTGCGGTTCGCGCTCGCATTGCGCCCACGCTGGATCGCGTTGGAGCAGGTCCCCAGCGTCCTTGAGCTGTGGACATTGTTCGCGGGGCTCCTCGACACGCACGGTTATCACACGGCTGTCGGGGTTCTCCGCGCCGAGTGCTACGGGGTGCCGCAGACCCGCAGGCGCGCGTTCCTGCTCGCCTCACTCGACGGGCCCGTGAGCCTGCCCACACCGACCCACCGTTCCTACGATGCGCGCCGCAGGGAGACCCCTGCCAAGGAGCAGAGATTGTTGCCGTGGGTGAGCATGGCCCAAGCCCTGGGATGCCGCACGGACGGCGTCGTGCAGACCAACAACCAGACCAACAGCGGTCGACGTCCCTGCGGCCTCAGTCGTCCACTGCGAGCACCCGCGCACACGCTCGACACCGCCTCAGGGTCCTGGACGTTCCACGGTCACGGAGGACGATGGGTTTTCCGCAACAGGCCACGGCATCCCGAGTGCTTGCGCAGTCCTGAGGAGCCCGCGCCGACGATCATCGCGCGAGGCCACCAGAGCTGGGTCCGTCAAAGCCCGGCGACGACGGTCGCGTGCGACTCGCGGATCGCGCGACCCGGAGCGAAGCGAAACGCCAATCGTCCCGGTGCGCCAGGGCGCAGCGAGGGCGCCGTCCGAGTTAGCGTCGAGCAGGCTGCGGTGCTCCAGGGGTTCCCGGCCGACTATCCGTGGCAGGGCGCGCGCGGCCGCCAGTTCCAACAGGTCGGTAACGCCGTCCCGCCACCGTTGGCGCGACGCGTGATCGAAGCCGTGATCTACGCCGACGGTGCATCGTGAGAGGACCGGCGGACGGTTCGTTTCCTAGTTCGTTTCCTAGGTCGATCTTTGGTTCGTTTCCTGGTTCGATCTTTGGTTCGCGGCCGGTGAGGACGCGACCGGGCGAATCCCCGCTCTGGCACTGCGATTCGCTCTACCTTCGGTTTGCCGACATCTCTATCTCGGAGGTGACCTGGTGAGGGCCACGACGCCGACGGTGGGCTTGTGGCACTGATGTTGCTCGCGCTCGCATTTCACGTGGTGACCAAGGAGCACCCTGGACCCGGTGTGTTCAGCCCGACCGCGATTCGGGCCGATCTACTACCGCTGCTCGCTAGCGCCCTGCTCACCGCCCTCCCGCTCGCCGTGTTGCGTCTTGTGTTGTCCCGTCGTGCTCTTCGCTCGCGGGTGCAGTTCGAACTGTTGCCCGCAGATACGTTCGACCCGTCGCTGGATGCGATCCGTCGGTTCGCGGCTCAGCTCACGCGCACGCGACGGGGATTCTTGGCCGGCTGGCTTGAGCGTCCAGGGACCGCGGTGCGGATCCTGATGGCGCCCGACCGCCACGGCGTGCTGCGCTACCGGCTGGAGGTGCCCGAGCGTGCCCGCACCGCACTCGCGGCGGCATTGACGGCCTACAACCAGCTCGAAGTAAGAGAGTGCGACCGGGTCGCGCTCCCGCGCGAGGGACACACGGTGCGGGTCGAGTTGCGTCTCGCGCACGAGCCGGCCCAACCGCTCGGAGACCCCGGTCTTGATCCCGACCCTCTGCAGGGGATCGCCGGGGTCCTTGGACGGTTGCACGGCCCAGGCGAGGGTGCACTCGTCGCAATCGACGTGCTCCCCAAGACGCCAGGGCAGAGCCGGCGGCTTCGCAAGCGGATGTTCAAGGACGCCGCGCGCAAGGCAGGCGTCCAGAGCACTGGCCCGCTCGACGGGCTCCTTGGGCAGCAGTCGAGGACGGGCAGGTTGCCGGCGGCGGATGCGGTCGACCGGATGTTTCAGACGCGCGCGTTGCAGCACAAGCTCGACGCGTCAGACCCACTGTTCGCAACCCAGATCCTGCTCTGCATTCGTGGCCGCGAGCAGGCTCCCGTACGAGCGCTGACCCATGCGCTGCTGTCGTGCTTTGACGTGTTCGCCGGGGAGAACCATCTCCGCGCCGCAGGCCTGCGGTTCGGTGGCCTCGGATTCCTCGGAGCCGACGCGCCGTGGCGACGCGGCAACTTCGACCGGCGACTGCAAAACGGCAGGTTCGCCCCGGCCAGGACGAGCATCCTTGGCGCCTCGGAGATCGCGGGACTGCTCAAGCCGCCGACCGTCCACTGTTATGTGGAGAACGTCGCGCGCTCCGGTGGCGCGATCCCGCCACCCCCGCCGGGACTGCCGACCTATTCGGGACAGAAGGGGTTGATCCCGCTCGGGAAGATCACCGACCGTGGCGGAGAGCGGATCGTCGGCGTGCCCGTCAAGGGAACGTTCTTCGCCTACATGGCCGGCCGTTCGCGCTACGGCAAGACCGAGACCGCGATCGGACAGTTCATCGCACTCGCCCGCTCCGGTCACGGGGGCCTATTCCTTGACCCGCACTCAGACGCGCTCAAGGACATCAAGCCCTATCTCACCGATCCCGGGATACGCGAGCGGGTCGTGGAGATCAACCTCGCCGACACCGAACACGACAGCCAAGCGCCCGCGTGGAACCTGTTCGCACTCGAGCGGCGCACTCCGGCAGAGGCCGCCGGAAAGGTCGAGGCGTTCGTGGACGCGCTCGCCGCCGCCCTGCGCTGGGACGAGCGCAACACCCGTGCGCTGAACCTCGCCACCCAAGCCGCCCAAGCACTCGTCGAGCTCGCGCTCGCCCTCCCACCAGAGTGCGCGCCGACGATTTTCCAGGTCCCCACGCTGCTCTCCGACGACGACTGGCGCGCCGCGATCATGCCGGCGCTGTCCGCCGGGACGCGCGGGTTCTTCGAGGATCGCTTCCCGCGGCTCCCGGCTGAGGCGGTTACGGCGGTCACGAACCTGATCGACCGTCTCCGTGCTGCGCGTCCCGTCGCGGCGTTCCTTGGCTCGCCTGTCTCCACCTATGACGCACGGCGGGCGATGCGCGACGGGCTAATCGTGCTCGCCTGCCCCGGCTCCGGATCGACACGCGACCGGCTCGTCGCGAACCTCTTGGTGTACGACGTGCTGCACGCCGCCAAGGCCAGAGCCAGCATCGCCCCGGAGCATCGTCGTACGTTCTGGCTGTTCTGCGATGAGCTGCAGACCTACGACGGGCCGAACCTCCCCGCGCTCTTGGAGCAGTCCGCGAAGTACGGCGGCCGCGCGTTCCTGTTCAACCAAAACCCCGAGCGGCTAACCGAAGCGACATGGAACGCCGTCACAACCAACCGCTCCCATCTGCTCAGCTCGACGGTGAACGCGAAGGCTGCTGGCATGATCGCCCGCGAGTGGGCAGGACAGCTCGACGCGAAGACCATCACCGGCCTCGCCCGCTACACCTACCTCGCCTCCATCACACACGGCGAGCGGACCACAAAGCCCTTCCTCGTGCACGGCGTCACCGCCCGCGAGCTACACGCCGAACACCACCACCCAGAGCAGCTACAAGCCCTCCAAGCAGCGATCCAGGCCACGACACGACGCGAGTCAATCGCACAAGCACTCGCCACACACGAGGATCACGACCAGCGCATCCGTGAAGCGGTCGAAGCGCTCCACCGAGCACCGACAGCCCAAGGCGAGTACGTCTCGCGCGGACGGACGATCCACGCCCCGGTCTCGCTGGAGGGGGATGAGCAATGGGACTGAAGGCCGCCGCGCCGCCGCTGCCCGCTGTCGCCACTGAGGTGCTGACCAGCGTCTACCAACACCGGCTGCTCACCACCACACAGATCCACACGATGCACATGCCCGACTCTTCGCGGCGGTGGGCCGAGCGCGTCCTGCACCAGCTCGCCACACGCGAGCTGACCGAGTTCGTAAGGCCCGGCAAGGGCGGACAACGCCTCTACTACCTCACCCCTGCCGGAGCGAACGCCGTCGAGCAGGTCCCAACCCGCGTCGAGACACGACGCAAGCTCATCACCCCCGAGCAAGCAACCGGCCCACTCTGGCAACACACACTCGCCGTCAACGACACCGCGATCGCATTCATGCAAGCCGCCCGCGCACGCGGCGACGACTTCGGGCCCTTCGCCTGGCATCACGAGATCGCCCACCACGCACCCGCCGCAGGACACGCTCGCGGCGAGCTACTGATCGCAGACGCGCTGCTCACATATCTCGCCATAGGCCAAGAGATGACGTTCCACTACCGGCTCCTGGAGCTCGACCGCGCGACCGTCCCCACCGACACACTCGCCAACAAGCTCGCACGCTACGCCTACCTCTACCGCCACGCACCATCAAACCACGGCCAGCCATCCGGCAAGCCCGCCTGGCAAGCCCGCTACCCGATCTTCCCCGACATCATCTGCGTCCTCGCAGGCAAGCCCCGACCCGCCCTCCAGCGACGCGCACACACCGTCCTCGCGCTCTGCCAAAACGACCCTCGGCTACAAAGCACGCCCGAAGTCCGGGTCTCGCTCGCGCTGCTCGAAGACCTCCAAGCCCACGGGCCATACGCCCCGATCTGGCGGCGACCCACGAACCCCACCCACGCCGTTGACTGGCTCGGGCGAGATCGAGGCCCCACATGAGACCCGACGACGACAGGCACCACCGGCGGGCGGACAGACCGGCCGCGGCGCCCCCAGAACGTCTCACCGCAGCCGACGTGATGACAGGCCGCGAGGTAGCCGCGCTCCTACACGCCCCCGTCTCAACCGTCGAAGACTGGGCACGCCGCAACATCCTGCCAAGCGTCAAGATCGGCCGACGCAGGCTATACATCCGCCAGAACATCGAAGGTGTGCTCACCGGCCGTGCGCCAACGTGCTGATCGCGCGTGCTTTGGGCGAGGGTGGTCTTGAGATCCCAGAGACCCGTATGAGATCACCTTGGCACACTGAACGAAATGCCTAGGACGCCGACTGCTCGCGTAATCTTGAATATCAAAACGAGCGAGAGATCCGATGCCGGTCAACGTACAGAACTTCCAGGTCGACGAAATTGTCGTCCATGACGTGCCCAAGCACAGCGACCTGAGCGCAGACGAGGCAATCAAATTCAGCGAGGCGGCAATCCCCAACATTGACGCACAGCGTCGGAACTATTTCCGCGAGCGGATAGCGATCAGCCTCGCGTCCGGTAGGGCGCATCACGTCGTCCGCGATCCCGACCAGTCATCCGACGTCCCGCAGCTCATCGCGTTCATCCTTGAGCGGCCGGAGGATCTCGTCGAGGCGTCGCAAGATCTCGCTCGCGCTCTATACGCTGCGCAGAACAGGATCAACAATCCGGGCCTGCTCACGGTCATCACCGGAAGAGTTGACCAGGAACGATGTGTCAGCATCCTCAAGCTCCAGCGTCAAACCGGTCTGCGGATGCAGCAGATCACCGACGATCAGGGCCGGCGTACGTACTCGTCGGCAATCTTCGACGACCTCACGCTCAACGACGACACGCGCGTGTTCAAGGCGTCGGTGTTCCGGACTGACGAGCCGGCAAACGCCGATGGGATCGAAGGGCTCGTCTCGGACGATCAGCGCCACGCCGACGCACACGTTGAGGTGTCGCAGTTCTTCCTCTCCCGGTTTCTCGGCTGCAAGCTTAAGGAGGAGGCCGATGTCGCCACTAAGCGTCTACATAGGGTCTCACGTGAGTTCTTTAGGACGCTCGATAACCCGGCGCTCGAGCTCGAGTACCGAGCCGCGCTGACCGCCGAGCTGCTGCGGCCTAGCCAGACGATCTCGCCAACTGAGTTCGCCGAGCGACATTTGCGCGTCGACGATCGCCAGCGCTACCTTGACTACCTCGGCGAACGTGGAGTCGCCGAACTCGCCGTTGACAAGGACACCCATCTGATTGACCAGCTTCTGCGTCGAATCATCGTCAAGACCGGGCATGGCATCCGCATCAGCGGCCCCCCCGATGTACTCAACCAGCGGGTCACCATCGAGCCAGCGACCGAGACGACACCGGGGCGCATAGTAATCGCAGACCTGCCAGAGGAGTTCTCGTGAGTGGATGGGGCTACGAGGAGGTCGTCGCACGCTACAGCGAGGAGTTCTACCCCGCATACCGCCGGCTCGCCAAGACCATGGCCGCGCTGGTGCGCCGACGGCTCGATGAGCATGGCCATCATCTTGTCGAGGTCTCCCATCGCGCCAAGGACGTCGATAGCTTCGGCAAGAAGGCGATCCGCAAGGGCTACGCCGACCCGCTCAGCGAAATCGGCGACAAGGCTGGCGTCCGCGTTGTGCTGCCGTTCGCACGCGACAAGCCACAGATCGAGCGCATCCTAGACGAGTTCCTAATCCTCGCCGGCCGTGACGACAAGCGCTTGGCGCTCGGCGCCGACCGCGTTGGCTACCTCGGCCTACACTTCCAGGCGGAGATCCCCGCAGGCGAACTCGCTGAGGACGAACGGGACCTCGTCGGGCTTCAAGCCGAGTTCCAGCTGCACACAAAGGCGGAGAATGCCTGGTCGACAGCGACGCACGACACGCTCTACAAGGCGCCGCTGCCCGTGCCAGATGAGATCGCGCGGCGCATCAATCGGCTCGCCGTGCTGGCCGAGGTCTTCGACAGCGAGGTCGGAATCTTCCAGGACGAGCTGTTGGCACTGCCCGACTTCGCACTGCTCGAAACCCTGGTACCGCCCTTGGAGCGAGAGTTGCTGCGGTTCACCGGCCGCAAGCCCGACCTCGGGCTGTCGCGAATGATCCTGCCGGGCGTAGCGGAGCTCACCGGCCTGCCCGCCGACCGCATCCACTCGGATCTTGTGGCTCCATACCTCGCCGAGCACGAGTCGGAACTCAAGACCCTATACAACGACTACGAGAGCGACGACCGCGCGAACCCGCTGCTATTCCAGCCGGAGGCGCTACTCATCTTCGAGCGACTGGCGAGCGACCGCTACCGGCTTCGTCAGGCATGGCCCCCATCGGTACCCGAGAGTGCGCTGTTCGCGCTCGCGCGGACGCGCGGTGTTCTCTACGACTGACCAGCGGCCCGGGTGCGGAACTCGCGGCCTTCCCAAGCGTTAGATCTACGGTCTAAACATGACACGCGGCAACACGCATCGACACGACCAAGACGAACACGACCCCCGACGCGAGGCCGGGCATCGTTCGGATGTCACCGCCACACTCGCAGCCGAGCTCGCACCTGAGATCGTAGAGTTCCATGCGCAGATCACGGGCTCTAGACGCTCCGTCGATCGGGCGCTACTCGCCCAGTTGCTCTCCGACGAAGACTGTCGCGCCGGTCCTGGCGCGCTCCGCGCGCGATTGTCGTCCTTCGTCGCCTGCCACGGGCAGAGGGTACGCCGCATCCACCGCGACTACCTCGACGATCCACGCCGACCCGGCGTCCTCGACGACGCATGCTGCCTGCTCATCTTCGATGACCTCAACCGCGACCGCTTCAGCCTCCGCTCGCGGTGGCCTGCAACCCGCGAGGAGACCGAGCTTCGTCAGCTCGCCGCGATCTGGGCCAAGCCGATCTCTTGAGCGCTCGCAGCGACGACCCTGCACTCGGTCACGGTTGGGAATTCGTGGATTGCATGCACGCGCATGATCGAGCTTGAAGAGCTTCCTGATCGCGTAGCATCGCGAACTGGCGTGAATGCATTGGCCCCGGTGATAGTGCAGGTGCACGAAGGCAGCAGCGGCTTGCTTGTTGCGCTGGTAGGGGTTGGGGGAACCATCTTGGGCGTCCTCCTAGGAGCGGGAACGGCGTTCTGGCGTCAGATGAAGCAGCTCGCCTATGATCGTGAGGTCCGAGAGCTTGAGGCACTGCGTCGGGTGCTAGACGAAGGTGCCGAGGCACTCGGCACGGCTAAGGCGTCACAGGTGCGCCTGGCAAGGCTATGGCGAGACTGGATGCCCGCCAAGCAGCCCAAGCTCGACGAGGCAACTAGTGAGCAGCGAGCGGCAGTCGCCCATGCCCGGAGCGTATCTCATCGGCTCGACCTGCGTCTTCCACCCGATGATCCGGTGCTTCAGCGTTACAAGACAGCAGGCAAGACCCTCGATGAGCTAGCGGCGATTACGATGAATGCCTCGCCCGGGCAGAACTATTTCAATTACCATGAGCAGCTTGCGGAGATCGACGAGAGACTCGGCGCTCAGACTCAGGCGTTCTTGGACGAGGCGCGTGCCAGCTTCGGCCCACGGCTGACACGAGGCGAAGGTCAGGGGTAGATACTGTCACCGGGCGAAGCCATCCTCCGGCAGTCCGGAAGCGATCAAGTCCACCTTGACACATCGCCCGCGTGACAGGTCGGCGGCGACCGTGCGCCGATCAGTCGCGTCTACTGCGAACTATCGTCGATCGGAGGCTCGCGCTGGGCTCCCGCAACGACCAGCCGGCCGGTATGAATATCTCTGACTCCGTCGAAGTACTGATCCAATACATCCTGAAACAAGCGATTATCGGGCGCAGCGGTGGCGAAGAGCGTCATCGACGAGCAGAGCTTCCGGGCATCCGTACAGCCGAAGATCTCTCGGGCGATTCGCCCTCTTAGCTGCGTGAGAATGCGAGCGCACTCGACCAAGCGCGGACCGAGTACCGGATGTGCCAGGTAAGCCTTGGCCTCCTCCAGCGATGAGATCGCGTAGGTCTTGGACGTTTCACTAGTGCCCAGGCCAGCGATCTGCGGGAAGATGAACCACATCCAGTGACTCAGCTTGCGACCCGCACGCAGCTCTGACACCGCGATCCTGTACATGCCGCTCTGGGCGATCTCAAATCGCTGGAGGCCGTATAGATCGTCCATGATCCTGTAAGCTCACTTAGCGCCAACGCGCGCGAGCACCTCGTTCACAGCGGATTCGGTAACCTTCACCTTCTCACCGTCGAATATTACGATCCGCACCTCGTCCATCCGCAGCCGGGGCTCTCCCGAGAGACAAGATCGCAGGGCTAGCAGATTAAACAAGAGCGCCACGGTCAACGGTATACCGCCATGGCCCGACCCGAGCACCGGGGTCACCAGTGAGTAGCGGCGCTTCTCATTCATCGTCTCGACGATGCCCTGCATCGCCGCATAAAGGAAGTGCGGCTCTGCACGCAGCCCCACAGCGGCCCGCTCGGTCGTCGCCGAGACAAGGATCACCGGTTGCTCCGGGGCGGATCTATCCAGATAGATCGCCTGCCCGATCCCGTAGCTGTAATCGACGAGTCGCTCCCGTCTCGGAACGCGCTGGGATGGAACCCCTTTGAGCTGAGTACGGATCTGCTTGAGGAACTCCTTGCGCGAGTCCTCGAAATGATGGTGGACATAGGCTCCCAACGAGCTTCTCACGTCGGTCACGCACTCGTCATCGAAGTACTCGTTTGCCGGGAGCGCGACAACGCGACCGTCTGCGGCGTAATCCTGTATTCGTCCCAGCTCCACATGCACCGCCGTTGCTCCGATGCATGCGCTCACGCTCAGCTGCTGGCGATCAGAGGCACTCAGTTGAATCTCTGCAGGGCCGAGCAGCGACTCGAGGTCGCGGCTCAATCGCCCCATTGCACGGTCGAGACGTTCGCGCGCCTTCGGCTCCGCGGCGACGCGCGCCCGACCAGATGCAAGGTGATCGCGAATTTCGGAGCAGGCCGGCGAGACAGCTACCCGCATATCAGCCAGATTGTTCTCGTCCACATCGTCCTTGTACACGGCGGTCGTGATGCCGTCGAGGTCGCTCGGAAGCTCCGGCCGATCCGCCTTGGGCGTGAGCATGAACGTCCGGTCTCGGCCCAGCCTGCCGATGAACATGCCCAACTCGAGAAGCACATTGTCGCGAACCGAGGGGTTGGACGCCCCGCGACTGGTCGTCAGATCGTCGCCGCGGAGAACGAAGATGCCAGCGTCTGAGCGATCGAGCACGTCCAGCAGCGAGTCGAGCGCATCACGTGAAAGTCGGAAGACACCCTGGTTCCAGACCACGACGTCGAACTCGTCCTGCATCTCCAGCTGCACAGCGCGACACACGGCAAGTGTCTCCGTTGAACTTCCGACGAAGAGTCTCTGTCTCACGCTGTACACCCCCCATATGCGAACGGTCAATAGTCCGTGAGCGCGCGCGAAGGACGCTCGCCGGACGCCCACCCGTCGGTCATGAACCGCACCCACTGTGTCGCGAACTCTATGGCCTCCTGAGCGGACTTGGCGAGAAATTCATCACGGCCGCTATCGACGGTCGTCTGTGCGACCCACCCTCCGGTGCCACCAACCAGGCGGATATGAATCTCGCACTCGCGCTCGTCCATTCCGACAGGTTCGACAAATGCCGTCATTTTCCTGTGGCCGTATTCGCTGCTCCGGAGTCGCCAAGCAAGCGGGCGTCCGGATCCAGGCCCCCGCAGATGCCCCTTGGGACGAACACGAGGTCTGCGCTCAGATGAGGCGGACGCTTCCGCTTCGCCCGGCGTAAGCGGCATTGCGCCGAACCGCGGTCGCTGCTACCGAAGCTCGTCCATTGCACAAGCCAGCCGGAGCTTGACGAACGCTTCCGCTCTACCGACGCGAAACGAAAGCGCGCCCAGCACGCAGCTAGTCAGTTGACGCGTTCTGGTCGGCGAGGCGTTCGGCCTCTGGTCGAACAGCTCAGTCAGCTCTCAGATCAGAACGTAATAATGCTGACCTGGATGGCCCTGCGCCATCGACGCACTCATTGAGCATCTGGCTCGGCGAGGGCTCACCTCGCGTCCAGGACGTCCCGACAGATCCGCCTTCAGAGATCGAACTACGTCTCAACGATGCGCACCGAGCGCTTGAGACCGTGGCCCTGGCGGTAGTCCCAGATTTCGTCGTGCTGCATTCGACCGACGACGATTCCGGGAGCGATGCCGATGTCGTTTGCGAACACCGCGACGTGCGCTTCGGTACTTAGCGTGCGGAGCTCTTGGGCACGCTCTGGCGGGATCAGGAAGTCCTGGGCCCAGCTGTTTGCTTCATCCTCGGTTATGTCGTTGTCCTTGCCGTCGTCAACGAAGGTCTCCTTCTTGGAATGCAACAGCAGATGCGCGGCCTCGTGAAAGAAGGTGAACCAGAAGAAGTCGTCCTTCTTGTACCGGTCGCTCAGCGCGATCACAGCGCGAGTAGGGGTTGCCCACCATGCCGCTCCGCTGATGCGGCAACCCTTGACGTCCGGAACGAACACCACCACCACGCCGACGGCGGCACACATCTCAACGATCAGGTTCGGATCGCCGTCGGTGGTGAGCGCGCGAATCTCTCGAAGGACGCTTCGAAACGCGCTTGTGTTGAACGGTTCAACTTTGGCATTCTGCGCATCGAGCTGCGCGATGCGCAGCCACGAGGCGACCGCGCCCGGGTGACTGGTGAATGCGTGCGAACGCCGGAATGACGCGACCGGTCCGTGCCGCCAGATGCGCTCCCATGCCTGGCGGTCGGCGACGCCGAAGAAGGACAGCGCAGCTTCGAAGAGCCGGCCCCGATCCTTCTCGCGGGGAATCCTCCCCCGGGCTTGCAGTTCCTTGACCGGAAGGGAATCCAGCCACTCCTTGTCGGCGTCTGAGAGCGTTCGCTGCTTCTGTCGTAGCAGTGTCTCGCGGTAATCGGCCTCGCGCCTGTTCCAGAAGCTCGCCGGTATCCCGGTGACGCGCTCAAGCACGATCGAGGTCTCCAACGTGATCGGCGCGATGCCCTGCAGGATCTGGTTGACGTGCTTGGTCGAGAGGCTGGCGCGCGCAGCAAGATCAGCTTGGGAGAGACTTTGCTCCGCCAGCACGTCACGCAGCGTCTCCCCGGGCGAAAACGCGTAGTTCGGGCGGAACGCTACGGGTGTGCTCGCGTCCTTCATGGGCGGCCATCCTCGTCGACGCTGATGGTCGAGATCACGAATCGATCAGTGTCCGTGGAAGCCTCCTCAGCGTCTGTCGTGACCTGACCGCTAATCACGATTGTGCCGTCGAAGGTGATCGTCATCTGCCCGTCGCGGTCGCGGGCCGCTCTGGCCGTGGGGATGCGCTCAATCGTCGTGACCGTGGCGGCCGCTAGGTCGAGGAGTCGCTTCCCGACGGTCCTCCCCATCTCCGGACCCCAGCGCTCGACCATCAGCTGTTCAGCGTTGCACAACGCCGCCAAGCCCGCGCTGTCGAAGCCCAAATCCATGCTCGTTCCATATTTTTTGTTTACCTCGTAGGTAAAGATCTTCTGATACACTCGCCAGGTAAAGACTTTTCGCTAGCCATCGTAGCCGACGCCTCGGCGTCGGATTCAGCCAAGGAGCCCCCATGGAGCTTTTTCTGCATACCACCAACACCGAGGACCCGGAGATCATCCAGGTCGAGGAGGCCACCTCGGTCCGTGCGCTGCTCGTCGAGAACGACCCCGACGGCGGGGTCTGGATCGAGGAGGTCGACGAGGAGATCGACCTCGATCTCACGCTCGAGGTCGCCGGGATCCATCACCGCCACCACGTGCATCGTGGCCGTTGCCGCCACGTCGAGGTGATCGTCCGCTGGAACGACGACCACACGCACAGGTTCGGGCCGTCGCGCACGATCAAGACCGTCGAGAAGTGGGCTTTCGGCCCCGAGGTCGCGAACTTCTCGGCCGAGCAGGCCGCCAAGCACGTCCTCGCCATCCCGGGTGCTGACCACTTCCTGGATCCCGGCGTCCACATCGGATCACTGACCAAGCCGGGGGAGTGCTCGGTCAAGCTCGACCTGCTGCCGCGCTCGCGCTTCGAGGGGTAAGGTGACGCCGGACGAGCGGACGCTGCGCGCCCACCTTGAGGGGGCGCGCTTTTTGGCCGGAGTGCACGCCGGGCGCTGGCGGCTGCTCAACCTCACCTGGCCCTACGCCACGTTCGCGATCTCGGCCGCGCCGCGCTCGGACGGCCCCGAGGAATTCGTGCTGCGGCTCGACGTCGCCGGCTACCCCCACTCGGCTCCGACCGGCAGCCTATGGGATAACGAAACGAGCCGCTCGCTCGAGCCGGCGCGTCGGCCCAAGGGCGAGCGTGCCGCCCACGTGTTCCGCACCGACTGGGGCGACGGAATCGCCATGTACGCCCCGTGGGACCGCAACGCCCTGGAATCCCATAACGACTGGACCCAGAAGCACACCCACGACGCGTGGAACCCGATGCGCGACATCACCTTCGTGCTCAACAACGTCCACAACATCCTGAACGCCGATGACTATCTGGGGACATAGGCGCCACGACGCGCTCCTGCGCATGCGGCGCAGCGAGTGGGACGCGATGATCGACGAGCTTGGGCGCCGCGGACAGGAACGACGCGAGTCCGGCGCGTTCCTGCTCGCCGACCGCGACGGCGCGCCGACCACCGTGACGCGAGTCATCTACCTCGATGACCTCGACCCCAACTGCCTGACCGGCGGCATCACCTTCGATGGTCTCGCCTACAGCAAGCTGTGGGACATCTGCGACGCCGAGAACCGCCGGGTGGTCGGCGACGTCCACACGCATCCGGGCGGTAGTGTGCGCCAGAGCCCGATCGACGCAGCCAACCCCATGCTTGCCCAGGCTGGGCACGTCGCCCTGATCGTGCCCCACCTCGCGACCCGCGCCACCAAGGCAAGGTCGGTCGGGGTGCACCGCTACGACGGCGAAGGCTGGGAAACCTGGACCGGCAGGCAGGCCGATCGCTGTCTCCTGATCGGGAGATGGGTATGAGCTGGGGCTCCGCCGACGACCTCAACCGCACTGGCAAGATCCTGATCGACCAGGGCAAGGCCGCGGACCCGGGCGAGGCTGAACGGTTCCTCAGCCAACTCGTGCTGCAGATCGCCGTCGGTCCCGACCTCGAGCACAATCGCGCCGCACAGGCCGCTCTAGCAACCGCCGTGAACGTCGGGTGGCGAGCATTCCACGGCGGCGTGCGCGTCTGCCTCGACACCGACCCTCCCCTTCAGGCAGGCTGGACCGATGGGCACGCGGCGTCGGCAGTCGTGGCCCGGTACGGCGGCACGGTCGTCGACCAGCTCAGAGGTGACCTGCCGACGGTGGTGATCGGCGATCCGCACGACCCCGTGGGGTGGCCCGTCCTGTACTGCACGTGGGGTGGCTGGACGGGCGGGATCGTGGAGTCACCGGACCGCCGCCTAGACGGTCCCGGGATCATCCCCGCCGGCATCCTGGCCGGCGCTCTCGGGGTCTCAGAGATCTTCCAGCAGGCGCTGGGCAACCCCGTGCCCGGCCGGCGCGAGGTCGGCATCTCGCTCTGGTGCCCCGATCAGGATTGGCGATCCGCGACGGCAGGCCCGAAGCTGGAATACCTTCCGGCGACCCTTTGGCTGCTGGGCCTCGGACACCTCGGCCAAGCCTACGCGTGGACACTCAGGATGCTGCCGTACGCCAATCCAGGCGAGGTCGAGATCGGCCTGCTCGACTTTGACACCGTCATCAAAGGCAACACGGCCACCCAACTGCTCGTAGGACCCGACGACATCGGCTCGCGCAAGACGCGGGTCGTCTCCGCCGCGCTCGAACAGGTCGGGCTGGGGACCCGAATCGTCGAGCGGCCATTCGACGCGAGCTTTCACCCGGAGGCCCACGCCGTCCCCACGCGCAACGAGCCGCGCAACGCACTGGCAGGGTTCGACGATGTCACCCCGCGCCGCGAGCTGGAGAGCGCCGGCTTCGATCGCGTCGTCGACGTCGGCCTCGGCGCCGGTCCGCATGAATACCTCGACATGCTCGTGCACACCTTCCCGGCAGTGGAATCCCCCGCGACCGCTTTCGAGGAGGACCCGCCGCCGCCCAGGGTCACGCTGAAGCCCGCCTATGAGAGCGAGATAGCCCGCCAGGTCGAGGGTGGGATCGAAGAGTCCGCGGCGCGCTGTGGACTGCTCGACTTCGCGCACGTAACGGTCGGCGCGGCGTTCGTCGGCGCGATCGCCAGCACCGTGGCCGTGGCCGACATCCTACGCCTGCTCCACGGCGGCAACGACTACTCGCTGGTCGCACTCGATCTCCGCGCACCCAACCAGCTCACCGCAGTGCTCAACACCAAGCCGGGCGCCGATCCTCCGCCGCCCTACACCGCGGCGGCGTAGGCCAGGGCGTGGGGCCTGGGGCCCCTTAAGACGCGACGCCTACCCGTGCCAGAGGTACGGTAGTGAAAGGACGGGGACCACTGATGTCGAGCGATGAGCCGGGCGCTCTAAGCCATGTAGCGGGGTCAGCGAATTCAACGATTACACAGGCGACCAGGCGGATGCGGATACCTGAAGCGCTGGCCGTCTTGGAGGTAGAGGAGGCCACGGGGACCGCCGCAGTAGGGCCAGATCAGACCGCCGTTCCCAACTGGTCATTGTCAAGACCGGGTGCCTTGTGGCTGCGTCAGCAGACGCTCGCAACTCAAAGTAGCTGCTGCCGCGAGCGATGGGGCTGTCTACGCCGTCGCGGCGCTATCCTCGGGCCGAGTGACGGCAGATCCTGAGCTTCCTCTGACTGGCGGCTGTGGCTGCGGAGCCGTTCGGTTCGAAGTGACAGCTCCTCTGGTTGCCGCGAACTACTGCCACTGCACGCGCTGTCAGCGGCGCAGCGGCACCGCCGCCTCGGCCAACGCTCGACCCGAACCGGGCTCATTTCGTCTGCTCTCGGGCGAGGCGACATTGCGCGCTTGGGGGCCGGAGGGCGGTTGGGAAAAGTTGTTCTGTGGACACTGCGGTTCTGCGGTCTTCAGCCGCCATCCGGAGGACCATGATCGGATGAGCATCAGGATGGGCGCCTTCGACGCGGATCCGGGCATTCGCCCCAGCGTGCGCCAGTTCGTCGCCTACGCGGCCGCCTGGGAGCCAATGCCCGACGACGGACTGCCCCGTCGCCCAGAGAGCGCTCACGTCGATTAGCGGCCGCACGATGCAGGCGGGGCCTGGCAGGAGCGGCGATTATCGCCGTTCACCTCACTCATGCTCTTGGGCGAGAGCAGATGTACCAGTGGGCGAGATCCAGAGTTGCGCAACGGACGAGCTGCGAGCACACCGACCGAGGATCGGCACCCGCCCGCCTGCGCCGGGCGAAGCGGAAGCGCTCGCCCCGCCGCACCTCCGACCCGGTGCTCGTCCTTTGCGCAAGTCCGGCGCCCGGGTCGGCTCGTGCTCGCATCGCTCGGCAAGCAGGCGTAAGGGGGCCCCTCGCTGCCAAGGTGAGGTGAGAGATTCCTTTGTTGGATTACTGAGCCTTGAGGGCGAGAACGGAGCCGTAGCGATGTTGGAGCCCATGTTGACTGTGGAGAGGGAGGAGACGCCTGGCGCCGCCCGTACAATCAAAGCTCATGCCTACCGACACGAAGACACCTCCTGACGGGGGTCGCAAGCTCCAGCCTTGGCTTCGGGCCTTCGGGCTCGCGGAGGCTGGGAGTGCCTATGAGAGCGTCATGCGCATCCCGCAGGCTGAACTCGACGCCGTGCGGCGCTCGGTGGCCTCGATTACCGAGGCACAGGTCGCCACCGAGAGGTTCGCTGGGCCGGATGTGCTGGCCGGCGCTCTGGAAAGCTTCCTCCCCGCCGCGCGCCTTGCCGAAGACATCACTGATGTCAGCGACTCTCAGATCGGAAGACTCGGCAAGCGCTTGGCGGAGCAGCTCACGAATACATACGCCCAGACGTGAAGGCATGGGAGGGCGCGGGCATCGCCCCCAGCATCGCCGAGAGCATCAAGGGATCGGTGGCTGCTGCGGCGTGGACTGAACCTCACGTGAGCATCCCTGTAGAGCTTGGGGAGATCGATGCGATGAGCAAGAAGTTCGCCAAGCAACTCGGCGAGCTGGCGACACCGTGGGAGGGCAACCTATCCACCGGACTCGTGGCCATCGGCCACTCAGAGGCCCTCAAGGCCGCCAAGGCGCTGGCGGCGGACACCGAGCGGGTGGCAGCCCTGGCGACCGAGGCAGTGGGGCCGACACTGCGCCAGCTCGACCACATGGGTGCCTCCGAGGCCGCCGCTGCCGAGCGGTACCTGCGCACGCCACTCGCGGCCAAAGGCTTCTTCTCATCCGACAGGCTGGCGTCGATCCTCGGTAAGTCAAGCATCCTCGCTACCACCAAGTTCGCCGAGGCGTCCCTGGCCCCGTTCGCCAAGCAGATCGCCTCGCTCGGCGAGATCACGCTGCCCCGCATCGTTCTGCCGGGTGATGTGGCCGAGATCCTGGAGCGCGAGAGCGTCCTGGACACGACCATTGAGCGCTTCGCCAAGCGCTGGGAGAGTACGGCACTGTGGTTCCTCTTGTCGATCCTCAGCGTCGGGCAGCTCGTCACTCTCGCCGAGATGGAGCGCGACGAGATGGAAGCCGTCCTCCTTGATGCGCTGGAGGTCGTGGTCACCACGGGCATCTTCACCGCTGTCCTCGACGTCGCCGTGCGCAAGGCCGACTATATCTCGCCCGATCAGCGCGACGACCTCCTGCACGGCTTGGAGCACGCGCAGCGCGGGGAGTTCGTCCATGCCGTCCCGTCTCTGATGACGGGCTTCGAGGGCGCCCTCTGGAGCACGGCTCGCGCGCTCACGATCGTGGATGCCGAGCGTCGCCAGCTCGCCGGCAAGCCCCAGACTCGCGTCCTGACGCGCATCGAGCCGGTCGTGCGCAAGCTCCCCGCCAAGCAGGATTACCGCATCTTCGTCTGCGGCCGGGTCTTCGGGGACACCGGCCACCCCGTTCGCCACGGCGAGCAGAGCGACCGGCGCCGCCAGGCCCTCTTCGCCATTGTGGCCATCGCCGGCTGGCTCGACGCCTTCATGAAGGTCTCGGCACACGACGCCCTGGGCCGGATGCTGAGCGACGCGCTTGGCTCGCGCCGGGTGTGACGCCGGTCTCGGCCAGCGCTAAGAGCTCCAGCGGAGGCAGCGACTTGCTGGCGCTGCGCCACGAGATTATGGAGCGAGTTTTCGACGTCGCCAGGATCGAACGTCCGATCGATCCAGCGAGCAGGCTGGCCCACGAGATCAAGGCATCGACAGACGAGACGGCCCAACACTTCCTTGGAGAGCTTTGCAAGCACTGCACGATGCTCGTGGCGGCCATCGCGGATGTCCTTGGTGCTCTCGCCGGGCTCGACTCAGACAGCCCCTTCAGCGCGAGTGTGCTCACGCGTGGCCTCATTGAGGCAGCGGCCGATCTCTTCTGGTTGAGCGACGCCGAGATTGATGCCAAGGAGCGCACGAGACGGACGTGCCTCGTCTACCTCCGGCAGCACGAGACGCTGGTTGGCCGGATGGTCGAATTCTCAGAGCGCCATCCAGAAGGGGATGCCGCGATTCCCCATCTGGCTGAGGGGATCGCGGAGGGCTGGGAATCACTGAAGCTCAGCGCCGAAGGGATGGCAGCGATCGGCTTCGAGCTTCGCACCAGCAAGCAGCGAGGCTCGAAGTACAGTCTTGGCGGGCCAAAGCCGTCGATCAGTCGGCTCGTGGATGTGCTCATCACGAGGTTCCTAGGCAAGACGGGCGTGAATCTCTACGCGATCTACTCACCGACAGCGCACGGCGATGGCGAGGGGCTCGGCACCCTCCTTATCGAGGGCGACCAAGTCGAAGATGAGGGAGTCGTCAAGCACCGGCGCGGCTTTGATGAGAAGCGGTGGAACGGGCTCGTGGTGGGGCCCGCTCTTGCCGCTGCCAAAGGCGCTACGGGCGCTTGGTTCGAGCTGGCGCTTTCGTCGGAGACCGAGCGACCAACTGCAAGCCAGTAAGGACCCGGTTTGTCGCGGCTGGTTAGGCGGCGTCGGCGATCTTCTCGGGCAGATACTTCGCGTGCGTCTTGCGCAAGTACGCGAAGGCGCGATCCTCGTCCGGCTGGTAGTCGAGCTGCTGCCGAAGGAACTTCAGCCGGTGGTCGGCGTCCTGGATGATTTCAGCCCAGGTGTAGACCCAGACACGGATGCCCTTGGCGTTCATGATCTGGCCGTAGGGCGCGTTCTCGGATTCGCGCTTTACAGCGGCCGTCCCCTTGACCTCGGTGGAGACGACGAAGAAGTCCCACTCGACCTCTACGGTCTCGAATCTGGCGTCTTCTGCCACAGCGGTGGCGTAGTTCTCGATCTGGCTCACCTCCTTGCTGCCGATCGCCACGCTCGGCGCCTTCAGCTCGATAACGAGGTGCTCACGCTTGTTCCGGTTCTGTTGGAGCGAGCGCGAGAGCATGAGGTCCACGATGCGCCGCTTCCCGTGCTGGTCTAGTACCTCCTCGGGCGCGAGCTGCTCGCGCCCGAGGAGCTCAAGGTGCCTCTTGAGCACGGTCGTCAGGCTCTCGTCGTCCGCCACAAGGGCGAACTCCTCGCCGAAGACCCACGTTTCGTTAGCAAGGATGCGATGGAGCTGGGAGCGCTCCTTGACGACCTTGGCGAGATCGGGATCGAGCACGAGCGATTCGAGAGCGCGCAGGAACTCCAGCCGGTCCGTGATGGCCTTGGAGGTCGCTATGAACGATGTCAGCGAGGAGCGGTCCAGCAGGTGGCTCAGCTCGTCTAGGCGGTCCTGCTTCAGGTCGAGCACCTCCCGCAGCACCTTGTGGAGCGAGCCGGGGTCGTTCTCCAGCGCCTCGCGCAGGAGCCGTAGCGAGAGGCGCCGTGCTGATTTGCTCTCGGAGGCGTTTACCGCCGTAGATGCCGACACGGCCACCACGTCGAAGAGGTCGCGGGAAGCTTTCTCCGCCTTGGTGGTGGCCGGCTCGTCGGCGAAGGGATAGACCTTCTCGGCCTTCCAGTCCTCGATCAGCTTCCTGGTCTCCTCATCGGCACGCTCCTTGAAGTGCTCACGCAGCTTCACGCGCGCCGCCTCCACTAGGTCGCGTGTCTCCCCGGAGCCAAGGTCAGCGAGCACCAGTGCTTCGTCCTCGGCGAAGCCTGACCATTCCAGGTAGGCCGTAAACTCGAAGCCTGGGGCGTGGATGCCCGCCTGGACATCCCCGAGGGGCAGGCCGTTCTCGTTGCACAGGAAGATGGCGCGCTCCACGCGCCGCGTCCACTCGATCGCTGTCAGCTTCGCTGGCTGCGCAGAGTCGCCCGCCGTGATCTGGTACTCGTTCCGGTGGGCTTGTATGGAGGCCGGATCGATCTCGGCATCACCGAAGCGCACGTGGGCGCTGTGCGTCTGGAGGTAGAGGCCGAACGTGCCCGTGAGCTTCTCGATGGGACTATCACCGCCAAGTCCGGCTGGAGGCGCAGAGAACTCATCGATCACGACGCGCGTGCCGGGTGGGTCGACAGTGGGCTCTGGGTCGGTGATCTCCACGTGGGAGATGTCGGCGATCCTCATCTCGACATCGAAGGCAAGGTTCCGCGACTCATCTGCTGGGTCCACTGCGACCGTGTGCCACAGCACGTGCGATCCGAGTCCGGCGGCGCGGAAGCGCCCATGGCCCTCGCGCCCATGGAGCGCTCGACCCCCCGGCGAGCGCCCGGCGAGGCGCTTCCAGGAGCCACCGAGGCTCTGGAATCCCTCCACGGCACGCTCGTGCGTCATTCCGTGGCCGTCGTCCTCGACCCTGATCTCCACGACGCCCTGCAGGTCGTTCTCTACGAGAACGACCCGAACCTTGTCGGCATCGGCGTCCAGCGCGTTCCAGATCAACTCCGTGATCGCGGTGAGCGGCGTGGCATGGGTCAGCGCCTCAAGGTGGTGTGGGTCGAGCTGAACTTCAATCTCCATCGGACCAACCAGTGTGACACCCGGCCCGGAGGCCATCACAGACGCCGACATCCCGCCTGAGGTCTCGGATCGCGATGACGGAGACGCGCCCGACAAGCGCACAAAGCTACCTAAACGAGGCTTGGAGTGCCCCGCCTTGTGGACACCGTGTCCACGAGCACGGGGGCGGGCCATGCCTGGCGACCGCGGAAGGGTTGCGCTGGCAGGGCCTTGATCGTCTTGGGGTCTACCGGCTCGCGACTGCTTTCACGCCGAGAGGAGGCGTCCCGTTCGGAGTCATCAACACGCTCGCAAGGGACGAAAAGCACTCGCACCAGCACAGGCACACGCCACGCCCGCTTGCGCCACCAAGCAAGCGTGATGATGGGCCGCCGCCGGCATCTCGGTCATGTCAAACAGGCGCATCGAAGCCTGGTTGGACCTCGCTCCATACCGGCCCATAGTGGTTCGTCGACTCAACCGACGCAGATCCGCTCACGGCCGATGACGTCAAAGCGGCGAAAGGTATCGAGGCGGAGCCATTTGGTACCCACGAGTGGTACCCACGGGCCGCGACTATCGGCTGACGACCTCCCCCGATACGACAAAACCCCCGCGTTAGCAGGGATTTTGTAAGGTGGGCGATACTGGGCTCGAACCAGTGACCTCCGCCTTGTCGAGGCGGCGCTCTCCCAACTGAGCTAATCGCCCTACGTGGCTCTGCTAAGCGGTTTCTGGCTTACGTCTCATTGTCGTTGCGGCTCGGAATGGCACATCTATGGCACATCAGCTCCCGAAATCACCGCACACAATGGCATGTAGGCTCGAAACACGCTGCATCGCGCGGTCATCGTATCGCGCTCAGGCGGGCTTGGGAGGCACGCTGCGGCGCTGCGTCGGCTTCGTTGTGTAAGGACGACGAGTTGAGGACAAGGCATCGGACGAGAAAGCGACCACCAACTTTCAGGGTGGGCGTCTGATAGCGTTCTCCCTGCCACAACTATCAGGGTGGACGGAGCCGCAACCGAAGGACGCGGCGCGTTCACAGACATGATCCCGAAAGGGGTAGCCGATGCAGGGATATCAACTGCATATCTGCCGGATGGCGCGAGCACGCCTCCGAGCATCCATCGGCATCCTCGCCCTCGTCACCTGCACGGCGGGCCTCGTCGTCTGCGCGCCCGCGCTGGCAGCGTCCCGGTCTGCGGCTCAGCTACGCCATGCCTTTGCGCAAACCTTTCTCGCCCTGCGCGTGACGGGGAACCCGGCGGCGGCGTGTTCTTTGACGACCTCAGAAGGACAGATCGCGCTCATCCAGATACTTCGCCTCGAAGATCTCTACCTCCCGTCTACGACCTGCGCGGAAGCCTTCGCCAAACGCGCGGAAGCCGAACACAAACTCGGGCCGCTCGGGCTCTGCAACTTGCCACCTGTCTCGGAGTTTCGACCTGCTATCGGGAAGGCCGTCGTTCACGTCAGGGGCAATCGTGGGACGGTGCGGCTCGTGGACGACTTCATCTGCGGTGGTGAAGACGGCCGGGACCTGCTGACCGGTTGGGTGGCTGTGGCGCTCGACCCGCTGGGCACGTCGCATTGGATTCGCAAGCGTGGTCGTTGGCTGTTTGACGACCAACCCACCGGCACCTACAGCCCGGCAGGAAGGAAGGCGGTCGCCATGCTGCGTGCCGCCCTGAGCGGAAGCACGATCACAGAACCGAACCCGGCTACTCCAATGGAGCCCAGCGTTGCGGCGTTCTGCGCGAACGGCAGTACCAACTTCACCTGGGTCGGAACTCTCGTCCCGGACGGGCCTTGGTATGTCACAGGCGGCTATCCCTTCACAACCAAACAACACGGCCCGCCATTCGATGCACAGGGAAACCCACAAGGATTGGTTTCCCTGAATGGGCCTATCTCAGACGCATGGGGCATAAAGCTCGTTGGCGGCGTGCTCGTCCTTTTGCCCCCGGAAAAAGAAAACGAAAGTGTGAGCCTCGATACCGTCACTCCTGGGGCTGCCGGGTGTTAAGGCTCGCTTCGGCGCCTCAACCCGTTAAGGGAGCGGGCTAGGGCGAAGCGAAACGGAGTTCGGGTCAAGGCACCTTGAAGACAGTCGCCATCGCCTGCGGGGTCGGGGCTGCCAACGCGCCTTGAGCGCTAACAACTGCTGACCACCAAAGACTGCTACTCACCTGAGTGCTTCCGTAAGCGCCGGTAGCAGACGAAGCGACGACGGACGGCCGCGTGCGCGCGTGTGCGAGACACCATCGACCTCGAACTGCGTCGATTGTCAGAGCGCGTAGCGACGGTACGCCTGGATCGCCAACTCTCCCTCGCAGGTTTCCTTCGCCTCGGCCACTGTGCCAGCCGGTGTTGTGGCTTCGGTCCTAAATGCACTCGCTTTGCTCGGGACACTCCGCTTACCGCATTGGCGTTGGGGCTGCGTCGAATCAATCCCACGAGGGAAAAACAATGGCTACCAAGGCTCACCGTCACTCACGGCGCTCCCGTCTTATCCACCGCAAGTTCGAGGCTCACTGGCTACTTGTCCTGATCGCCCGCACACTGGCTTCGATCGTCATAGCGCTCGTTGCTCGCTGGCTTCACCAACCGACCTAGCGTCGGTAGGTGACCTGATCCCTCGACCAGAAGGGGGCCAGCTCATAGAGGCCCACCCCGCTTGGAGTGAATCTCTGACCTATGTCCGTGTCTGCCGCGAGGCGCGAGGAGAGTTGACGACCCATTTTCCACGAAGAAGTCATAGCGATCCTGAAAAGTCCGTGTACGATAGACCAATGACCAAGCAGGACTTACACCGCCTAGTCGATTCTCTGCCGGAGGAATCCGTGGAAGCCGCCGCCGCTTGGTTAAGACGCGCCGTCGATCCAGAGATGGCAGCTATGTACGAGTTGCCCTACGACGATGAGCCGTACACCAAAGAGGAACAGGAGGAGGATCGAGCGGCCATCGAAGCTTACAAGCAGGGAACCGCTAACTTCGTCTCCCTTGACAAGTTGGATGACGAGATAGCCTCTGCCTGAAGACACACCTCTGGCGGCACGTCGTTCTAGCTGACGCCGCCAAGACGCTTCGCCGCCTTGGCCGAAAAGATCGGGAACGGATTCAGAATGCTATTCGTGAGCTTCCGCTTCGCGGGGACAGAAAACCACTGAAAGGGGCTGCCCAGTCCTGGCGTCTGCGTGTTGGAAATTGGCGCATCCGATATTCCTTAGACGAAGATGAGCAAGTGGTCATTGTGATCGCAGTTGCACCGCGCGGTAGCGCATATCAGCCATAAACTGTGGCACAATTGACTACGCAATGAGGCTGAAAGTAATGTGGCAAGCACGCGCTGGCGTTATGCAGGCAAGCGCTTATAGTGTGCACAGTTTGGCGCTCATGCGCTGCAATCAAGTTCACATCTGGGAGTAACAAAGACACTCACGAAAACGCCTGCATGGCATGCAGGAGGTCGTCGGTTCGATCCCGTCTGGCTCCACTCTTGACTTCTTTTGAGAGTTTTTGAGTTTGGCTAGAGCGCTTTCGTGAAAAGCAAGCGCTCGCCTCGGGAGCGCCGATATGGTGGTTCAATGTAGACAGGCAACCGCTCCGGGGCAGCGGGTTCGTACCCAAACCAGACACGCGTAATGCGTGTATCCCCGGAGGACCGCGCAATGCCAAACCTAGAGGTCACATCGACCAACCCCGAATCTGACTTGGCGTCGTTAGTGGACGACTACTTGATGGAATGCCGCGCTCGTGGACTGGCTCGGGCGACAATCACTCAAAGCTATGGCTATCCGCTTCGTAGCGTCTTTCTGCCGTGGTGCAAGGCCAATGGATTGACAAGCTTGTCTCAAGTCACATCGCGCCAAATGACTGCCTTGTCTGTGATGCTGCTCGAATCTCCCGGTGCATCAGGCAGACAGCTATCGAAGGCCACAGTGCATTCGTATACCCGTGGCATCCGTGGCTTTCTCCAGTGGTGTGCAAGTGAAGGCGAGGGTAACGCGGCAAAGCCGACGCTTCCGAGGCTGCCGCGTCGTCTGCTCGACGTGCTCAACCGCGACGAGATCGACGCGCTGGAGGCGGCTGGTGAGACGGAGCGTGATCGCATCATGCTCCGCATCCTTGGAGATTGCGGCCTCCGCTCCTACGAGCTGGCCTCCCTGCGCCCGGATCAGATCATCCGCCACGATCGCCAAGCCAACCTCCACATTCACGGCAAGGGCGAACGGGATCGTTTCGTTCCGCTTCCGCCATCCTTACTGCGCAGGCTAGACCGCTACCTGCGTGCAGGCCGTCCAAGAGATGCTCAGTGCGACGATATTTTTGTCAGCCTCCGGCGCGGCCGCTCCGGAGATTACGAGCCGCTAACGCAAAGCGGTGTCCTTCAGCTTGTGAAGCGCGCTGCTTACCAAGCTGGCATTGAGAAACGGGTCTACACCCATCTGTTGCGCCACAGCTTCATCACGAACTGTCTGCGCGACGGCATGAGCCCGATTCTGGTCGCCAAGATCGTGGGCCATAGCTCGATGCGGATGATTGAGCGTGTGTATAGCCATATGACGAATGAGGACGCCTACGACGCGATGATGGAGATGTATGCGATGAACGATAAGCGGCGGCGCGGCGCGGCCTAGTCGCCTAGAAGCAGGCGGTCAACACCGGCAACCGGAGGCGTAGCGTTGAGCGCATCAGCAATGCGCCGCACGGATTCAGGGGATACCGGCCGACCAGACCGCGCTGCGGTCACGGTCGCGCCACTTATCCCTGCCGCTCGGGCAAGGTCGCCGAGATTCCAACCGCGACGAGCAACCTCGCGCAAGAGGGTGTCGGTGCGCAGAATCACGCCCATTGGCCGCCTCTCGCCATGTCGATAGACTGCCTAGTTTGGTCGAGCGATTCCATTACGGCTGTACCCAATGCTTGATGCAGCCCTGTCACTTAGAGAATACTCCAGGCAAGGTGCAGCAGTTTGGGTGTCATCGCCCTGTCGCAACTATTGGCGCGGATACCGGCTTGCAGCAGCCAACCGTAGTGTTCTTATATTACGTCGTTGACCCATATGCACCAGTCGTTGTAACGGCTTGATATCCCTTGTGTTACAAGGGATTTTATGTTGCTGCCATTATTGTCAAAAAGCTCTACTACTGAGGCTGACAGGTGCCGCAATAGCCCCTGTCGCGGCGCCTGTCTCTTAGAATGAGGTAGCCGCAGTGACGATGAAAGCATCACTCTTACATCATCACCGTCGGCACGCGCCGCTGACCATCGACCCGACCGACACACTGCGGCGCGCGTGGAGAGACACCCAAAATTTCCTCGCAGGCCGAGCAGCCGCGCGAACCGCCCGGCCACGGCTCGGCATGTTGGGCATTCCGCTCGCGATCACGGCCTCATCGCTCACGCAGAGCTGGTGGTGCCTGCCGGGATTGACGCTCTGCGCCTGGTGGTGGGCGCCGCGAAACCGGGGATGGGAGTGGATCGTTGCCGTAGGTCGCGGCCTGATAGGAGCGGAATGGGCGCTCGTGGGATCAGACGCGCTAGCCAGATCCCCTGACGAAGTGTTGCTCGTTGGCGCATTTTGGACGCTCGGGGCGGGCGTATTGGGTGTGCTCGGTCTCGGTGCCACCGAGAGCAGGGACATGCACATTGGAGCGCTTGCCAGACATCGCCGAGCCCCTACAGTCCAAATGAGGCGGAACGGGGTGCCGACCATTCGCAGGCGCTTTGCAATGCACGTTGCTAACGGGTCGGTACGCGGTCGGAATCGCCGCACAAGCGGCAGTTGACGACAGCAGTCCCAGTCAAGCCGACGGGCAGAGACCTAGTGCGGGTAGGGCATGATTCGAGCGTGAAGTACCTGACCGATGCCTCGACAGTCACACCTAGCCAGCTTCAAGGCTTCTTTGACGGCTGGGCGAATCCTCCTAGCCCGGAGGTTCATCTTGCGATCCTCCGCGCTAGTAGTCATACGATCCTCGCCATAGATGACACAACGATTGCCGGATTTATTTACGCGATTTCAGACGGCATCCTCTCGGCCTACATCCCATTACTGGAGATACGCAAGGAATATCGTGGTAGAGGCATTGGTACAGAGCTAGCCCCATTTTCCGCGGTTGAGTGCGGGTAGCGGCTCTGGTTTCCCCGGTGGGATGGGGGTTTGTGCGGTGTTTGTTGCTGGACAGTTGCTGATTGTTGTGGCAACAGTCGGCGTATCTTGGCT
>JBARJU010000009.1:0-9869 GCA_049800435.1 Solirubrobacteraceae bacterium | reverse complement strand
GATAGCGAGTCAGGCGCTCGGCCAGCTCGCGCTGCGCACGCCCGACAACCGCGTCGAGCGCGGCGGCGTCCAGCCGCAGCCCTCGGACGACCTCGTCGTCGATGACGCTGATCTCGCCCTCGGCGAGCGCGCCGATCGCGTACTCGGGATTCTCGGGCGCCCCGACCTTGCGCACGACGACGAGATCGAGCGATGCCTCAAGTGCACGCGCCACCTCGGCTGCCACCGGCATTCCGCCGCGCGGGATGCCGACCACGACCGGGCTCTCGTAGCGGAGATCGCCGAGCAGAGCCGCCAGACGGCGCCCCGCGTCGCGACGGTCGGCGAAGCGCACATCGCCGTCCCCTGGTCTGAACGGCAGCTCGACGATCGAGTTGACTGCGCCGGTACGCCGCGGATGTCGTAGCTGTGTCACGCGATCGTCCTCTGCGCCATAGGCCGATCTTCCCGTCAGCCGGCACTCCCGACATCAGCAGCGGGTGCTGATCACCGCTGTGGGCTACTACTGGTCGAACTCGCCACTCCCTCCCAGCGGTGTCCGCGCGGTCCGACGGTGACTGGCTCCCCGCTGGCGACGCTCACCTGTGTCGAGGAGTCGCTGGAGACCTCGATTACACCCCCGCTCACTCGTACACGCAACCGTGCCCCCCGAAAACGCAGCCGCAGCTCAAGCCGTTCCCAGCCGGCCGGGAGCCGAGGATCGAGCTGAAGCACCTCGCCACGCGGGCGCGCGCCGCCGAAGCCAAGCACGAGTGCCTGCCAGACGCTTCCCATAGCGGCGATGTGCACCCCGCCGGAGGTCGATCGGGAGACATCGTCGAGGTCGATCCGCGCGGCCTGCACGAGCATCGCCCGCGCCTCGACAAGCCTGCCGGCGCGGGCGAGCAGCGCGGCGTGGATGCCCGGCGAGAGCGAGCTGGCGTGCGCGGTGCGGGGCTCGTAGAAGGTGAGGTTGGCGGCCAGCGAGCCGGGCGCGAGCTCGTCGGGGACGAGGTGGTGGAGCATCAGCACGTCGGCCTGCTTGACGACCTGCGCCCGGTGCACCCGCTCGGGAGAGATCAGCAGATCGGCGGCGATCGGCCGCTGCGGCGCGAGCTCTGAGATGATCAGCGGCTCCAGCTCGAAGAAGCCGGCGAACTGCTCATACACCCCGCTGTTGGGCTTGTAGCCGTCAACGAGCGCATCGGCGAACTCGAGCCACGCCGCACGCTCGGCCGGGTCGAGGTCGGCGTCTGTGGTCTCCGCGAACGCGCGGCGCAGGTTCCAGCGCGCCATCACATTCGTGTAGGCGTTGTCGTCGACGAGCTCGTGGTACTCATCGGGGCCGATCACCCCGCGGATGTGCACGCTCCCGTCGCTGTCTCGCTCGGCACGCGAGGCCCAGTAGCGCGCCGTCTGGATGAGCAGTCGCCGGCCGGGTCCCTCGCGGAACGCCCGATCGCCGGTCCAGTCGATGTAACACCCCGCGGCCCAGGCGACGTCAGCGACGATGTGCTCCTCGCGCTGGCCGGTGTAGATAGCGACGCGGCGCCCGGCGCGGTTGCGCGCGGCGCGCGGAGTCACGTCATCGCCTGTGGCTGCCGACTCCCACGCGAAACGGGCGCCGCGGCGACCGGTGGCGCGTGCGGCGGCCTCGGCCACAGGCAGACGCCGGATGCGGTACTCAAGGATCGCTCTCGCGGCCGCGGGGTGGGTGGCGGCGAGGAACGGCAGCACGAACACATCGCTGTCCCAGAAGACGTGGCCACGATAACCCTGGCCGCTCAGGCCACGAGCACTGACCGGCGCCTCGCCGCCATCGGCGGCGCAGCCGATCAGGTGATACAGCGCCAGGCGCACCGCGAGCTGCAGTTGCTGGTCGCCGTCGATTCGTACGTCGGCCTCCTCCCAGCGCTGCGCCCAGGCGTGGCGGTGATCGTTCAGCAGCCGCTCGCGCCCGGTCTGGCGTGCCCGCCGCACACGCTGCAGCGCTGGGTTGCTCGAATCCTCGGCGGTGGTCGTGGCATACGCCGCGGTGCGCTCCAATGCGGCCTGCCTCCCACGTCCCGCAATCGACTGTACCGCGGCGGCTTCGAGCGCGCCGTGAGCGACGGCTAGGCGCATCACCGCGCCGTCGTGCTGCTCATCTACATGTGTGTGCGGTGGCGGGACGAGCGGTGGGCTGCGCTCCAGCTCATCTCGTGGCGCGAGCGCACGCAGGACCGCGAGTCCGGGCTCGGCGAGTGAGCAGAACTGCAGAGCTCTGAACGCACCCGGCTTCTCCTGGTAGAGCAGCCCGGTGTGCAGGTCGAGCACACGACTCACCGGACGGTCGCCCGCAAACGGTGCGAGGCGATTCCACAACGGCGCAGGCTGGAGCTCGGAGCGCTCGCCGTGACCGCGATAGACGCCCGCCATGAGGACCGCGGGCGTCGAGCCGCGGCGCGGTGTAAGGACGCTGCCCCGGGTTCCGAGGCAGCCATCCGCGAGTGTCAGCAGCGATTCGTGAGCACGCTCACGCTCGTGCTCGTCGACGGCATCGACGCGAAACGTCCAGCAGGGGTCCGATGGCACGATCGGCAGTGCGCCATGCCGGCGCAAGGCAAGTTGCCGGTCGAGCAGCCGCTGGAATACGGCCGGCCCGCCACCGATCGCGAGCACCCCAGACGGAACGCCGGCGGGCTCGACCCCGACCGATGCCACCGTGGCGCCGGCGGCCATTTCGATCAGCAGCTTGGAGTCGCTGCCGGGAAGGCCGCCGAGCGCTCCAAGCTCGTCGCCGACGATCAAGACCTGCTCGGGCATGACGCCGCGACCCCACAGATGCGCGAAGTACCAGCCGGCGGAATCTGACTTGTCGGTGAAGCCGATCTCGATGTGCTTGGCGTCGCTTGTCACCCGGGAGTCGGCGAGGCCGGCTTCGGCCGCGGCCGCCTCGCCCAGCTCGACCGCCGCTCCAAGCCCATCGAGGCCGTGCTCGCTCAGCCGCGCCTGTACCGCCGCCAGCAGCTGCGCGATGCGCGCCTTCGGCGGATCGGCCCACTCCTGTGTCGGGATCAGGTCGATCTTGCGACGGTTGAGCCGCTGTGAAACGATCCTCGCCTCCAGACCGCGAGCGCCGAGTCTCTGCACGGTGAGCGCTGCCGCGCGGTCGAGCGCAGCCTCCTGCGCAGCCGAAGCGGTGCGCCGATTGAGGAGCTCGACGCCCTCCGTGCCGGCGCGAAATACCTCCGAGCCGCGGTTGAGCAGCAGATGCAGCTCCCCCGGGCCACGCGGACGCGCCGCGAGCTGACCGTCGATGTTGCCCACGTGGGTGCCGCTGACCACAGCCACGTCCAGGCCGAGCGCGCAAGCGTTCTGCACGGCGGTGCGGACCGCGCCGGCGTCGGCTGTGCGGTCTGGAACCGCGGTGCCGTCCCAGTCGAAGATGAGCGCCTCGAAGCGCCTGTCGAGGTCCGCGGGCCGCGCCGTCATGGGGGACTCATGGGGCGGCGGCCAGCGTCACGTTCAGCTCGCCGTCCTGCTCGAGCAGCGCGAAGCCCGTAACGCGGCCGTCGCGCTTGAACTCCAGCGTCACGCTGGCCTCGCCCACCCGCAAGCGCTCGAGCCGGATCTGTCCCAGCCAGTCGGGCAGCACCGGACGCTCGATTCTCAGCCCCTGAGCGGGCGCGTCGGCGGAGATGCCGAGCATCGCCTGGATGATCAGGAACGGCGCCGCCGCGGCCCACGCCTGGGGGATACACGCCACGGGGTAAGCGACCACCGCGGCGCGCGTAGAGCGATCGAAGCCGCAGTAGAGCTCCGGGAGGCGAAAGTCGCGCGCGCCGGCGGCGACGTCGAACAGCGCGCCGGCGATCCGGCGGACGGCGGCGTCGTGGCCGTAGCGCTTTAGGCCCGCGGCGATGATCGCATTGTCGTGCGGCCACACCGAGCCGCAGTGGTAGCTCATCGGGTTGAACGCGGGATTGCCGCTTGAGAGCGTCCGCACCCCCCAGCCGCAGAACATGTCCGGCGCCATCAGCCGCTCGGCCACCGCGCCGGCCCGGTGCGGCTCGACGATCCCGCAGTACAGGCAGTGCCCGGGGTTGGAGGTGACGCTCGCGACCTGGCGCTTGTGCCCGTCGAGCGCGAGCGCGAACGTCCCCTCCGCCGGATTCCAGAACGCCTCGTCGAACGCCTCGCGCAGACGCTGCGCCTCGCCGCGCAGACGCAGGGCGGCGTCCTCGTCTCCGAGCGCGGCGTAGACGTCGGCAATCGTCAGCTTGGCGCGATACACATAGCCCTGTACCTCGACAAGCGCGATCGGACCATCGGCGAGCGAGCCGTCGGCGTGCACGATCGAGTCGTGGGAGTCCTTCCACCCCTGGTTACGCAGGCCGCCGGCAGAGCGGCGCTCGTACTCGACGAACCCGTCTCCGTCGCGGTCACCGAACTCATCGATCCAGCCAAGCGCCGCATCGAGCGCCGGGCGCAGCGTGCGCAATGTCTCCAGATCTCCTGTCCAGGCGTAGTAGTCCGCCGCGCACATCAGAAACAGCGGCGTCGCGTCCACCGTCCCGTAGTACGGCGTGTGCGGCACGATCCCCACGCCGGCGAGCTCGCCGACGCGCAGCTCGTGCATGATCTTGCCCGGCTCGGCGTCGCGCCAGGGGTTGTCCTCGCTCGCCTGGAGCTTTGCCAGGACAGCCAGCGCGTCGCACGCCAGGTCGGGGCTCAGCAGCATGGCCTCACCGGCCGTGACGAGTGCGTCGCGCCCAAACGGCGCGACGTACCACGGGATCCCCGCAGAGACGATCCGCCCACCCGGCGCCGGCATCGTCAGCGCCCGCAGATCACGCCTGGACTTCGCGATCAGGCCCTCGAACAGCTCGTTGTCACTCGAGATCTGAGTGCAGCGCGACTCCCACTCCGAGCTTGCCTGCTCGAGTTCCGCGGTCGCCCGCTCCAGGCGCCGCCGCGGACGGCGGTGGCCACCGATCGAGGGCTCGACCGTCATCAGCACCGTCACCGGGACACCCGGCTGGAGTACCGCCTCCCAGTGCGCCTGCACACGGTCTGAGCCAAGCTCGACCCGGACGGGTGGTGGATCGAGCTCGATGACCGACTCGCGGAACACCTCGTCCTCGCCGAGATAGGCCAGCACCATCCCGCGCTCTATCTGCTTCGGAGCCAGCGCGTGCCCGCGCGCGTCGCGCCGTGCTCCCCCGCGCACTTCGAAGATGTCAGCGAAATCGCCAGCCACCGCAAGCGAAAAGCTCGTGCTCACCGCCTCGCGCAGGAAATTGAGCACGCGCACGCGGTAGTACAGCCGGCCCGCGGCGATCATCAGCTCGCGGCTGATGCTCAATGACTGCTGTGGCACCTCCGGCAGCCCTGCGCGTCGCAGGCCCGCGTTGGTCGAGTCCACGATCGCGCGATCGTCCACCGCCGCGTAGGAGAGCGCGACCGGAGGGACATCGCCGACCTGCAAGCGGATCTCCGAGAGGTAGCGCGTGTCGTGGGCGTAGAAGCCCTCGCCGGATGCCTGTCCCGCGGCGACGTCGCCGTCCGTGCGCGCACAGAGGAACAGCTCGCCGTCCTTGATCACGAGCAACTCCTCGCGCGCCTCGGCTCGGATTGCCGGTGCACCCCGCAGCTCAACCGGGCCGGCGCGACCGAGAACCTCGAACTGATCCCCGCGCGGGCTGAGGACCAACCCCTCCGTGGCGGCGGTGCCAGACCCGCCGCTCCCCCTCGATCGCCCGCGAGCGCCCGTCGGCTCCACCGCTTTCTCCTTGCTCACTGTTAGGCTGGTCTCATCGGGTATCACCGATCGTACGTGCTGGCGGCGGCAATCCCCAACGGAAATCTCCAGCGGTCGGTCAGTAGTCCTCACCCCAACTCACCACGGCAGCCTGCTGATGTCCGCCCGACCGCCGGAGATTAGATTGCGTCGTGCAGTTTAAACGCGCCGGTCGGCGGATCGCTGAGCTGGCGCCATAGCAGTGCCATAGCAATCCCGCTCCCGATGAGTGCCCCCTCCGCCAACCACACGCTCGCCTCTATCCCGCATGAGGAGCGCAGCGCGCTTCGCATCGCGGTGCTCGCGCCGCCGTGGATTCCGGTGCCGCCACCGGCCTACGGCGGGATCGAGGCAGCCGTCGCGCTTCTGTGTGAAGAGCTCCACGCGCGCGGACACGAGGTGACGCTGTTCGCGGCACCCGGCTCTCACTCCCCCGCGGAGGTGCGCTCCCCGCTGCAGCGGGCGCACGGCGATCAGATCGGCTCATCGCTGCACGAGTCAGACCACGTCGGCACGGTCTACGACGCGATCGACCGCGCCGCCGGGGAGGGCCGGCCGTTCGACATCGTGCACGACAATTCCGGTTTCACCGCGGTCGCGATGGCACACCGCGTGTCGGCGCCGGTCGTGCACACGCTCCACGCGCCGTTCGACGATGAGACGCGACCGTTCTACACGCGCCACGGTCACAAGGCCAGGCTTGTCGCGATCAGCCGCTTCCAGCTAGAGCACGCGCCGGACGGCGTACGCGTCGCTGAGGTCGTGCCCAACCCGATCCGCGTCGAGGACTGGCCGTTTCGCACCGACAAGGACGACTACCTGCTGTGGATGGGCCGGATGGACCCGGCCAAGGGCGCGCATCGCGCGATCACCGCGGCGCGGCGGGCCGGCATCCCGCTCGTGCTCGCGGGACCTGTGCAGCCCGGGCAGGAGGACTACTTCCGCCGCGAGATCGAGCCGCACATCGATGGCCGTCGGGTCGTGTACGCGGGCGAGGTCGGCGGCAAGCGCCGCACGGAGCTGTTCGCGCGCGCGAAGGCGTTCTTGATGCCGATCCGCTGGGCCGAGCCGTTCGGGATGGTGATGGTCGAGGCGCTCGCGTGCGGCACACCTGTGATCGCCTTCCCCGAAGGCGCCGCCGGCGAGATCGTGATCGACGGCGAGAACGGCTTCCACGTCGCCGACGAGCGGTCAATGGCCGAAGCGACCCGCCGGCTGCGGGAGATCGACCCTGCGCGCTGCCGCGAGAGCGTCGCCTCACGCTACGACGCGGCGATCGTCGCCGAAGGCTATGAAGCTGTCTACCACCGCGCGATCCGAGCGGCGGAGAGCCGCACTACGCGCTTCACTCGCCACCGTCACGCCCTTCCCGACGGGGACGCTCAGGCCAACGGCGCACAGCATCGCTCGACCCTCCAGCCGGTCCCGTGAGCGGCGATGGCCGCAAAGAGCGACACTTCCAACACGGGCGCGATCGGCACGCTACTCGCGGGCTGGCAGCGCACCGGCAGGCATGCCACCCCACCAAGACGCGACGACATCGCGATTGAGGCCGATGTCGTGCGCGCCCTGTACGGTGACCCCTCTCACCGTCGGCGCGCCCACAACACCGGCGGCGTGCGCATTCCCGACACACACGGGCACATCTCGAGGGCATCCGTGGATAGCCCAAGCTCGGACCCGCCGGCGAGCGTTGTGTAAGCAGATGCTCGTCGGTCAGATAACCCCAGGCCTCAATGCTGGGCCACAAGACGCTCGACGTCCTCACGTCGGTCGGTCGAGAGCACCGGCCAGCCGGGCTCGTACCCGAACACGTCGATGAGCGGTGCGGAGCCGTAGCGCTCGGTAACGATTTCGATGTGCTCTGGTGCCACGAGCGCGGGGTGCTCCACGCCGCATGAGCGCGCCAGCGCGAGGAGCTCCGCGCGCAATGCGACGAGGTAGTTGGCGGCACGGCTTGACTTGAGCTGCGGGTCGAGGCCGTGCATGAGCCAGCGCGACTGGGTCGCGACGCCGGTCGGGCAGCGACCGGTGTGACAGCGCTGGGCCTGGATGCAGCCGATCGCGAGCATCGCCTCACGACCCACGTTGACCATGTCGCAGCCCAGGGCGAACGCGAACAGCGCGGAGTCCGGGAACCCGAGGCGACCCGAGCCGATGAACACCACCTCCTCGGCCAGGCCCGCGCGCGCGAAGGTGCCGTAGACGCGGGCGAAGCCCAGCTTGAAGGGCAGCGCCACGTGGTCGGCGAACGAGAGCGGCGCGGCGCCGGTTCCGCCCTCGCCGCCGTCGACGGTAATGAAGTCGGGTCCGCCGCCGGTGGCCGCCATGCGCTCGGCGAGCCTCTGCCAGAAGCCGCTCTCCCCGACGGCGGACTTGATGCCCACCGGCAGGCCCGTGTCCTGTGCGATCAGCTCCACGAGCTCGATCAGCCCATCGACGTCGGAGAACGCCGAGTGCGCGGGCGGGCTGACACAGTCCTCACCGGCGGGCACGCAGCGAATCGCCGCTATCTCCGGTGTCACCTTCACGCCAGGAAGCAGGCCCCCAAGCCCGGGCTTGGCGCCCTGGGAGAGCTTGATCTCGATCGCACGCACCGGCGCCTGCGCCACCAGCTCACGTAGCCGCTGCAGGCTGAAGCGGCCGTGCGCGTCACGGCAGCCGAAGTACCCCGTGCCGATCTGCAGGACGAGCTCGCCGCCGTGGCGATGCGCATCGGCGAGGCCGCCCTCGCCGGTGTTGTGCAGGCAGCCGGCGAGCTGCGCGCCACGGTTGAGAGCCTCCACGGCGACCGGCGAGAGCGAGCCGTAGCTCATGCCGGACAGGTTCACCACCGACGCCGGGCGAAAGGCGTGGCTGCGGCGGTGGCCGGCTCCCAGCACCTTGCCGGCCGGGACGTCGTAGCGGGGCCCACCGCCAGGCTTCCCGGCTGGCGGGGCGGGCGCGGGGAACGGCGAGTGCTTGATGATGAGCAGGCTCTCAACGGCCTCCATCTCATCGTCGGTTCCGAACCCGAACACGTTCGGCTTGCCCTCCGAGGAGGCGTAGATCCAGCGCCGCTGATCGCGCGAGAACGGGCGCTCCTCGTTGTTGGAGGTGACGATGTACTGACGCAGCTCGGGGCCGAACGCCTCGAGCGCGTAGCGGAGGTGCCCGAGGACCGGAAAGTTGCGCAGGATCGCGCGCCGGCGCTGGAGCAGGTCGTAACCCACCACGCCCGCGAGCGCGGTGGCGAGGGCGCGAGAGCTGGAGCTGCCGAGCATGGCCACGGTCCGGTAGGCAGCCTCCCAGAAATCGACCTGCACCGCCAGCTGCCTGCCCACATGAAATGCCATCAATGTGAGCAAGTGACCCTGAGCGTGTGCCGGCCCGCCCGCTTTGCGCGACCTGGCGAACCACGGATGTCTGCCCGTAGGAGACCCGGATGCCGAGAATGGCCGCCGGGATGGGAGGATGGTGTGCGATGACCGAGCCGCTTCACCGCGCCACCCCTGACCTTTCCACGGGACTCGCTGAGAGCGACGCCAACGAGCTGTTGCACCCGAGCTCTACGGCCTGGCGCTCAGCGCCGCACTGGACGCCGGTGTCGTGCTGCTGACGGGAGTGGACCCTCCCACCCGGCACGGACTCGGCACCGGGACACGCCAGCAGATCCAGCAGCTCAGCCACCACATCGAGATCAAGCGGCTGCCCAGGGTCTAAGCGTGGCCCCTCGTACGAGTGAGGCTCGAAGGTGAGGGCCGTGCCGTATACGGCACGGCCAGCAGGGCCGCATGCGGCCCTGCTTCAGGGTCGTGCATGCACGACCCTGCCGTTGGCGCATGCGCCAACGGTGGACCCGCCGCGTGCGGCGGGTCCTGTGGCCGCGCATGCGCGGCCACAGCCTAGGCTGGAGAAGGCGATGCCCACATTGCCCACGGCTCGGATCGATAGCCGCCGGGGGCAGCGCGGCGATCCCGCTCTGCTGCGGGCGCTCGCCCGGCCCGCGATGTATCGAGGGCGCCTGCCGGTCGCGGTGCACGAGACGCACGCCTCGTGGGTGTTCGTGGCGGGCGACCGCGCGTATAAGGTCAAGAAGCCCCTCGCGCTGGGCTTCCTGGACTACAGC
>JBARJU010000008.1:0-15168 GCA_049800435.1 Solirubrobacteraceae bacterium | reverse complement strand
GAGCGCCAGCGCGTGGCCGTCGCGCGCGCGCTCGCCAACCGCCCGCGCCTGCTGCTCGCCGACGAGCCCACCGGCGCGCTCGACTCCCAGACCTCAGAGCGGGTGCTCGATCTGATGTTCAGCCTGCGCGACGCGCTCGGGATGACGATGATCCTGGTCAGCTACGACCGTGCCGTCGGCGTGCGCGCAGACCGCACCGTCAAGCTGATCGACGGGCGAATCCAGGCATCCGACGAGCCGGCGCTGTGCGAGCCCTGAGCTGAGGACGGCCCACGCGTGCTCGCGATCATCGCCGTGAACCTGCTGCGCAGCCGCGCGCGCACGATCTTCACCGCCGGCGGCATCGCCGTCGGCGTGGCCACGATCGTCGCCCTGCTGTCCTTCACCCAGGGGTTGCGCGACACCGCCGACGAATTCATCCATCTCGGCGGCTCGGAGCTCGGGATTTTCCAGGCCAACGTCTCAGACCCCACTGCCTCAATCCTGCCCAGCTCGCTCGTTGCACAGATATCCAAACGCCCCGACGTCGCACGCGCCACGCCGCTGCTGTTGATGGTCGAAACGATCAAATCAGATCCCGCCGCGGTCGTGTTCGGCGCCGATCCCGATGGCTTCTTCACCCACAACCTGGTGCTGGTCGCCGGCGCGCCGCCGCCCACCGCAGCCCACGAAATCCTGATCGGCGATCGCCTCGCCGAACAGCTGCACCTGGCGCCTGGCGGCGTCCTGCACGTAAGCGGCCACGCGTTTACTGTCGCCGGCGTCTACCACTCCGGCGTGCTGTTCGAGGACTCCGGCGCCGTGCTCGCTATCGACCAGGCGCGCGCCCTCAGCGGGCGCTCGGGCGAGGAGACCAACGTGGTCGTACAGCTCGCCCCTGGCGCCCGCGCGTCGAGCACCGGGCAGGCGATCGAACACAGCTTCCCTGGCACCCAGGCGATCAGCGACCCCCAGCAGGCATTGCGCGCCGGCGCCGACGGCGCGCTCATATCGAACGCCATCCTCGTGATCGTCGTGATCGCGCTGATCGTCGGCGCGATCAGCGTCGCCAACACGATGGCGATGTCGATCATGGAGCGCCAGGGCGAGCTCGCGCTGCTCAGCACCGTCGGCTGGTCCCCCACGCGCGTCGCCTCGCTGATCTTCGGCGAAGGGATCGCCGTCAGCATGCTCGGCGCCGCGCTCGGCCTGCTCATCGGGGTGATCGGCGGCGGCCTGCTCGTGCACGCGCTGGGCGTGAGCGCCTACGTCTCGCCATCCGTCACCGCCTGGGGGCTCGGACGCGCGCTGCTGGTGGGCGTCGCGATCGGCGTGCTCGGTGGGATCTACCCCGCCTGGCGGGTCACCCGCATGACCCCGCTGAAGGCGCTCGCCGGCACCTGAGCCCAGCGTGGGCTACGCGACCAGCACAGTCTTTACGCAAGATGAAGACCATCGTTCGCCAGCCCATCGCGGCGCGCTGAGCTTCTCGTGATCCGGACGCTCTGTCAAGGAGACCAAGGAGTCTCATCGCTGCGTGCCCTTCGTCTGTGACGTTGGGCGTGTCTGTAACTCTCGTACCTGATCGAACAGCGAGCGATTCTCGCGCCGCAGTGCGCCTGCCTCGTGCCTGATACGCGCGAGTTCCTGACCGTAGACGGTGAGGATGCCTTGGGGCCCCATCAACCGCTCAAAAAGCTCGGCCCGTTCAGGATTGTTGAGGAGCGTGGGTGCCGTCGAGGGTGCGGCCTTGAGCCGCTGGCCTGTTTGGCGGTCGTTCCGTTCGATGACACCCACGCTCACAGCCGAGATCCTGACGATCGAGTGCGGGGCAGTCATCGAGGAAAACTGCGCCAACGACTCAGGAGTTCCCCGCACCAGCGTCGCTTAAACGAGAGGCTGGCGGTCAAACCGAGTTTTCGGGCTCCCGTGAGGTCGTCTCGTAGCGGCCGCGTTGGGTCCTGGCGTGACGAGCGTCCAGCCGCGCGGCAACCCGAGGACTGACGAACTGCTCGCCGCGCACGGCTGCACGTATCGCAGGGCCAAGCTCCTCGTCGGCCAACTCCTTGGAAACGAAACCCACCGCTCCCGCCTCCAGCGCGTGCTGGGCGAATACCGGGTCGTCCTGCATCGTCAAGCCCACGATCATCGTCCTCGGAGCAAGCTCGCGCAGCCTGGTTACCGACTTGATGTCAGTGGAACCGCCGTTCATACCGAGGTCAAGCACGAGCACATGCGGCTGGCTCGAACGCACCTCACGTTCGACGAAGGCGAGATCGTCCGCTTCGCCGACAACCTCGACATCCTCCTCGCCATCCAGCAACCTGCGCAGACTGCGACGCATAGACGCGTGATAATCGCCAAGTACAACCCGGATCGGCAACGGAGCCGAGGAAACGAGATCCGCGTCGCCGAGAGCCGGCGCCAAACGCAAATGCGAAGCCATCCAAGCAAGCTAAGGCCAGCCACGGCGCCCGCCATCCGTGTAAAGCACCAGGCCCTGACGTGGCAAAGCCCCGCCGAAGGCCGACGAGCAGTGCCAGAAGATCTGCAAGGCGTGCGCGTCATAGGTGGGGACGAGATAGGTGACACCCGCACCCTCAAGCGGCGAGCTACGCACGTGTGCAGTTTGGCAGGCTCTGTACGCGTGCGAGCCTTAGATGCCGTGTGTCCGCTGCTCCTCGACGGTGCGCTCGGCCGTGGGCAGCGCTTGGAGACGCTCGTCGGGAATCGGCTCTCCGCTGTCGATCGAAATCCCGTAGGTGCCAGCGGCGAGCCTGGCCTCGGCGCGCTCGACCGCGGCGAGTTGTTCTGCGAGATCCTCAGCTAGACCCGTGTCGAACTCCTTTTCATATAGCTCCTCAGAGCCCAGTTCGCCCGGTTCGCCCTGCTCGGCTACCGCCTGCTCGTCCTGATCGCGTAGCTCAGCGATGGCTCGCTCGATCCGTGTGCGCTCTTGTGCGATTAGTTGGCGTGCGCGCTCTGAATCCATTGGCAGCAGCCTAGCGCTATTCGATCAAGCCGCTGCTCAGCCCGCGCTGCTCAGCCCGCCTCGGCTGAGCGACCACCACCGGAGACCCGCTTGTCCCGATCTAGCAGCCGACCGTCTCAGCGATCGGCTCTGTTGGCGTCTCGGCTCGAACGTCTGTAGCTGTTGCGTCCTTGACGGTTGGATTCGTGGCGAGTCGTGGCAGTACGAGTAGTGAGCTGCGTGCGTGACGCTCCAGATATGTGGAGGTGCTGCCTAGCACCAGTCGTCGCATCGGACCGTAGCCGCGTGAGCCGACCACCAGCAGGTCCAGCCCGTCGCCGAAAGCGGCGAGCTCCTCGCCGGCAAGACCAAAGATCGCACGACCGTCGACTTCGGGTAGCTCTTTCAGACGGGCATTGGCGTCGGCCAGCAACTCGTCCATATCCTCCCCCACGACGGCGGGCGCAACCCCAAAACCGGAATAGACCGTGATCGGAAGGACTTCCAGGGCGTGCACCTGCGCTTTGGTGGGCGCCGCCACCATCCGCGCGACCGTCACTGCCGCCTTGCTCTCCGGCGAGTCGTTGTAGCCCACGCCAACGTTAGCGAGGGGCATCGGGTGCTCCGCGTAGCCGCGAGCGGCGATCGCGACAGCACACGGAGCGCCGTTGAGGGCAGCACGCGTGTCGTTGCCCAGCATCGCGCGCCCGATCGCACCACGACTGCAAGAGCCGACCACCAGCAGGTCCGCGTTCTGCTCCCCGGCCTGCTTGTGCAGGCTGGCGCCTGGGCTGAACGACACGATGCTGAGGAGCTCCGCGTTGACCTGGGCGTGGTCGCGTTCACGCTCGAGCAGTTTGTGTGACACTTCGCTTTCGCTTGGTATAGCTCCGGGAACCGCAGCATGCAGGGGGCTCAGCGCATCGTTGCGCACGTAGGCAAGCGTCAACTTGCCGTCTGGGTCGGTGAGCGCGGCGGCAAGCGCGATCGCGTCGCGACCGGTAGGCCTACCGTCAACTCCGACGAGCACGTTCTTGAACATCACAGCCTCCTTGAATGCATCGATGAAAAATGGATTTGTGTGTGTTTTGCCCACCGGGCTCATCTCGCGGCCGCCTGTGCCCTACCTCCATTAGCGGCTGGACTTGCGAGTCGGGCGGCGCGAAGCGCTCGCTGCACGTCGGTGATTAAGACCATGCCGGTGGGCCTGCCATCCTCGTCGACGACCACGCCCCGTCCCGCGACGCGCCCTTATGCGGTAACTACGACCCGGCATAATTCCACGCTACGGGCCGCAAGGGCGCGGGTCATCGGTGCCCACCACGGTATTTCTCCGTAGAGACCACTGGGTCATCTCGGGGAATCCCTCGGATGACCGACCCGACCGCAAACGCAAGGATGTGTGTCCCATGAGAGGCGAGCCGGGAGAGCTAGCAATGTCATCGACGAAGATCGCACCATCCCTGCCGTACGGTTTGCCCGTACTGCCAGACGGCACCGAATCGCTCACCGAGCCGCATCCCACAGCCGGCCCTGTCGACCGCGAGCACCTGCTCGACCGCCTACATCGCCTGCGGGGCATCCTGCCGGTCTTCGCTCAAGAGCTCGCGAATGCCCGCCGTCAGGCGGCTGCGCTGCGCGTGGAGAACCGCAGGCTACTGGAGGAGGTGCGCCGACTGCGAGCGCAACATGACCGGCACACGTCCGCGCGGCAATAGCGTCGCTGCGTCCACCCCATCGGCGCTCCGGGAGCCGACCGAGCCGTGGTCAAAGTTGCTCACGGTCCTAGGCCGGATAGCGGCTGCTTGTAAGACTATTCTTGCTATGCGGCGTGACGGGCAGAATCCGATCGCTCTACCTGTGCCTGCTCTCAAATGACCTCGGGGATCATTTCGATAGCTCCGCACGGGCACTCTTGCACGCAGATGCCGCAGCCCTTGCAATAGTCGAGGTCGAACATCGCCCTACTCCGGGGTGCGCGCCGTGTCCGTCGCAGGCTCGCCGCGTCCGCGCTCCATCCGTCCGCGTCCACTCCGCCGGTGCCTGCGCTGTCCGTCCTGCCCGCCCGCGCGGGCGGCATCCAGCAATACGCGCTGCTCGGCAGCAGCCACCAGCGTGCGGGTGCGCTCGATCACGTCGACGCTGACGGAGATCGCGTCGATGCCGGCACGCACCAAGAGCTCAGCGTACTCGGGGTGCACCGAGGGAGCCTGGCCGCAGATCGAGGTGCGCAGGCCGAGCTCACGCGCGCGGGGAATCAGCTCGCGCAGGTAGGCGGTCACGGCGGGGTCGCGCTCGTCGAAGGTCTCGGCCAGCACCTCGTTGTCGCGGTCGGCGCCAAGCAACAGCTGTGTGAGGTCGTTGGAGCCGATCGAGATGCCACTGATGCCAAGGGCCGCGTAATCGTTCAAGTTGAACAACACGGAGGGCACCTCGGCCATCACCCACAGTTGAAAGCCGGACCGATCGAGCAGCCCGGAGTCGGCGATCAGCTCGCGGCAGCGGGCCAGCTCGCGCGTGGTGCGCACGAACGGCAGCATTACGTGCAGGTTGTGGTGGCCGGCATCCCACACCTGGCGCACGGCGGCAAGCTCCAGCGCGAACACGTCGGGCTCGCGCGTGTAGCGCAGCGCGCCGCGATAGCCGATCATCGGGTTTGACTCGTGCGGCTCGAAGCGATCGCCGCCGCGCAAGCCTGAGAACTCGTTGGTGCGAAAGTCGATGGTGCGATAGGTGATCGGGCGCGGCGCGAAACCGGCGGCAAACGTCGTCAGGCCCTCGACCATGCGCGCGAGGAACTCATCGCCGCGTTTCTCCTCCAACAGCACACGCGGGTGGTCGCCGGCAAGGGCCTCCAGCACCATCATCTCCGCGCGCAGCAATCCGACGCCGTCGACCGGCAACGGTGCCACGCGCGCGACCTGCGAGGGCTCTGACAAATTAACCAAAATCTGCGTGGCGGTAACGGGCGCCGCCACACTCGCCGGTGTCCCTGCTGCGGGTGTGCCAGTGGAGATCGCGGTCCCAGCGTGGTGCACATCCGTGACTGGCTCAGTGGAAGCAGCCGAGCCCTCGAGCACGAGTCCGTTGGTGGCATCGACGGTGACGATCTCCCCGTCGCGCAGCTTGCGCGTCGCCTCGCCGGTGCCGACCACGCAGGGGATGCCAAGCTCGCGTGAGACGATCGCCGCGTGACAGGTCATGCCGCCGGAATCGGTCACCACACCGGCCGCGCGACGCAGCAAGGGCAGCCAGTCCGGGGCAGTCATATGTGTGACAAGCACGTCTCCATCGCCCAGCCGCGTGCCATCCGCCGGCGAGGCGAGGATGCGCGCTGGGCCGACCGCACTGCCGGGCGCGCCTCCCAGGCCGTGCAGCAACACGGTTTGCGACTGCTTGCCGACGGGCGCGGGTCCGTTGGATCCGTTGGCAGTGGTATTCGGGGAGTCGTTTTTTTGGATTTGTGGGGCGTGCAAAGTGGTAATCGGGCGGCTTTGCAACATCCATAGCCGTCCATCGGGATCAAACGCCCACTCGGTGTCCTGCGGGAAGTCGTAGTGCACCTCGATGCGCCGCCCCAGCTCGGCCACGGCGAGCACCTCTGCATCGGATAGCACCGGCGCAAGCGCCTCCTGCTCTGACAGGGCGCGCTGCAGGGTGCCACCCTCGGGAGCGTACTCGACGATCAGATCCTTGTGGTGAACCTCACGACGGCGGATCGCGAGCGTGGCCTTCTCGACCACGTAGCGGTCGGGTGAGACCGAGCCGGAGACGACCGCCTCGCCGAGGCCAAAGGAGCCCTCTATCACCAGCTCGTCGCGCTGGCCGGTGGCGGGATTAACGGTAAACATCACACCCGCACGGGTAGAGCGCACCTGGCGCTGCACCACCACGGCGATGTCCATCGCGGCCTGTGCGAAATCGTTGACACCGCGGTAGTACACGGTGCGCGCGCCAAACAGCGAGCGCCAGCAACACCTGACCGCATCGACCACGGCCTCGGCACCGCGCATGTTGAGGAACGTCTCGTTCATGCCCGCAAACGACACCTCGGCGGTGTCCTCGGCGGTGGCCGATGAGCGCACCGCCACCGGCGCGTCATGCTCCTCGCCGACCAGCTGTGTGTAGGCCGTGCTGATTTCACCTCGCAGGCGCTCGGGGATCGGGGTGGCGTCAAAAAGGTCGCGCGCGGCGGCGCTGGCGCTCTGAAGCGCCGCGTCGTCGTCGACGTCAACTCCGTCAAGCAGGTCGGCCAGTCGCTCGCGCAGGCTCGTTTGCGCACAGAACGCGGCATATGCGGGAGCGCCGATCACAAAGCCGTCCGGGACCGGCAGCCCGGCGCGGGTCAGCTCGCCCAGGTTCGCGCCCTTGCCACCGGCGTAGGCGACATCGCCCTTGCCCAAGCCGCTGAACGGGCGCAGGGTGTCGAGCGTCGGCTCGACGGGTGCTGTGGTGGGAGCGCTCACGCCTTACAGTCAACGCTCGGGCACCGTGTGTGGCCACCGCAGTCCCCACTGGACAGCGTCCGTAGTTACCACCCATGACGCACACGGCGCGCGCGCGTAGCGTGGCCACTTGTGCGAATAATCAACGAACAAGAGCTGGAGCGGGCGCTCACGGTGCTGCCGGTGCTCGAGCCGCGGGTCGTGGCAAGTGGCAACCTCGCCACCCCGAAAACTCTGCTGAAAGTGCTCGATCGTGCAGTCGAGCGCTACCGGTTGTTCATGCTCGCGGCACAGGCTCCGCTGCCCGGGCGGGAGGGCGTGATCTACGAGACGCCGTTCGTCGGACCCGGGATGCGCGGCGCCGGCGAGCAGCTGGACTACCTGCCTATGCGCCTATCGCTCGTGCCGAGGCTGTTCGCGACGATCCGTCCCCCAGACGTCGTGCTGCTGCACACCTCGACTCCCCAAGGAGGGAAGGTCTCACTCGGGATCGAGGTGAACATCCTCGTCGCGGCCGTGGAAGCCGTGCGGGCACGCGGCGGCCTGGTGATCGCGCAGCTAAACCCGCTCATGCCGTACACACTCGGCGACAGCGAGCTGGCGCAGGACCTGATCGATGTGGCGATCGAGGTGGACGAACCGCTGTCCTCGCCAACGGTCAGCCCATCGCACGAGGACACCGACCGCATCGCCGAGATCGTCGCAAGCCTCGTCGAGGACAGCTCTACGCTGCAGCTCGGGATCGGCCAGGTTCCAGACGCGACTCTACGGTCACTATCGGGCAAGCACGACCTCGCGATCTGGTCGGAGATGATCAGCGACGGTGTGATGACACTCGATCGCGACGGAGCACTCGACCAGCGCCATCCGATCGTGTGCTCATTCCTGTTCGGCTCGCCTGAGCTCTATAGCTGGGTCGATCGCAACCACAGGCTGAGGATGGCACGGACCGAGATCACGAACGACCCGGCCCGCATCGCCGCGAAGCCCGCGATGGTCTCCGTGAACACTGCGCTGCAAGTCGATCTCTCAGACCAGGCTGGAGCCAGCCACATCGACGGACGCCTGTACTCGGGCTTCGGGGGGCAGCCCGACTTCGTCTCAGGCGCCCTGCACTCCCCCGGCGGCCACGCGGTGATCGCGCTGCGCTCCTGGCACGAGCCCAGCGACAGCTCGACGATCGTGCCGCGACTGACCGAGCCGGTGACCTCGTTTCAGCACTCGGCGATCGTCACCGAGCAAGGGTGCGCGTCCATATTTGGACGTAGCCAGCGCGCACAGGCCGAGCTGATCGTCGAGCATGCCGCGCACCCCGACGCGCGCGAGCAGCTACGCGAGCAGGCAGCATCGCTCGGGCTCGGAGCGGAGCGCGGCGGTCGAGAGATGAGCGTCGCTCAGGCGGTCACGTTGCGGTAGAGGCGCACGGCGATCGTGAAGAACACGAGTAGGATCCCTGCCGACCAGGCAAGCGACTGCCACACCCAGTTGTGCGTCGGTTCGCCCTGCAGCAGTGCGCGCACGGCGTTGATCGTGATGCTCACCGGCTGGTGGTTGGCAAAGGGTTGCAGCCAGCCGGGCATCGTGGCCACCGGCACGATCGCCGAGCTTGCGAACACGAGTATGAAGAACGGCAGGATGCCGGCGACCTGGGCCGTTTCGGGATCCTTTGTGATCAGGCCGATGGTCGCGTAGATCCAGGAGAAGCAGTAGCCGAAGACGATCACGAGCGCCAGGCCCGCGACGATCGACCCGGCACTGGCGTGGAAGCTGAATCCGACGAGCAACCCGAGGCCCACCATCAGGGCGAGCGAGAACACGCTGCGCGCCAAATCGGCGAGCGTGCGACCCGCGAGCACGGCCGAACGGGCCATCGGCAGGCTGCGGAAGCGGTCGATGATCCCGCTGCGCAGGTCGTCGGCCAAGCCGATCGCTGTAGCCATGCCCCCGATCATCACCGCCTCGATGAACACGGCGGGGACGATGTAGTCGACATAGCTGCGCCCGGGAATGTGGATCGCGCCACCCAGCACGTAGCGAAAGAGGACAAGCAACATCGCGGGCTGAATCGCCGAGATCACGAGCAAGCGCGGATTGCGCACGATGCGCAACAGGTTGCGCTTGGCGACGCCGGCGGTATCGCGAACGGCCGCGGTACTCAGTCGCGGTGTACGCGGCGCATCCCGCTCGCTTGACTGCCGTGGCGTGGTTGTGGCACGCGACATTCCAATCGATCCGCCGCCGAGCTGCGGACGCTTCCCCAACCCGCCGTCGAGTTCCGCGCCGTCGGCCTGCGCGCCGTCGGCCTGCCGGCCATCGAGCGGTACGCCATCGACCCGCGTGCCGGGCGCGTTGCCGGTGAGCGACAGAAATACGTCGTCGAGCGAGGGGTGGCGGATACCGAGGTCCTCCAGCGCGACACCGTCTTCTTCGAGTCGCCTTCCGGCCGCTATCAGCACCTGTGTGGCGCCCTTGGTCGGCAGGCTCACACGGCGCTGGTCGGGATCGATGCGGGGAGCGCCCTGGCCCACCTCCCCGATCAGCGCGGCGGCCCGGTCGAGGTCGCCGACGTGAGCAACCCGGGCTTCCAGCACGTCTCCGCCCATCCGGTCCTTCAGCTCCGCGGATGTCCCTCGCGCGACAACCGCGCCGCTGTCGATCACCACGATGTGCTGCGCGAGGTGCTCGGCCTCCTCCATGTACTGCGTGGTCAGCAAGACGGTCGTGCCGGCCGCGACCAGCTCCTCGACAAAGCTCCACACGTCGTTGCGCGTGCGCGGATCGAGACCGGTGGTCGGCTCGTCCAGGAACAAGACATGCGGGCGACCAATCAGACTGGCGCCGACGTCGAGGCGCCGACGCATCCCGCCCGAATAGGTCTTGACAAGTTTGTCGGCAGCATCAATAAGCGAGAAGCGCTCCAGCACATCGAGTGCTTGACGGCGGCGCTCGGCCTTGCCCAAGCGGTAGAAGAGACCGACGAGCTCGAGGTTCTCCCGACCTGTCAGCAGCTCATCCACGGCAGCGAACTGTCCGGTCAAGCCGATCAGCGAACGCAATCGTGCGGCATCCGCGACAACGTCACAGCCCGCGACGGTGGCTTGCCCACTGTCGGGCTTCAGCAAAGTCGCGAGAATCCGCACCAGCGTCGTCTTGCCCGCGCCATTGGGTCCCAGCAGCGCAAGCACCTTGCCCTCCTCGGCGAGGAGATCCACGCCGGCAAGCGCTTGCGTCGCACCGAATCGCTTGCCCACCGCATGCACTTCGATCATCGACGCCATCATCGGCTCCAAGCCTGAGAGAGTGGGTAAGCGAACATACTGGTAACTCAGCCAAGACACGAGCCGCTGCTCGGATTGGTGCGATATCGACTCTGCCATGCATGCGGCGGCGGCGAATTCCCAGTCGCGATACGTAGGAAAGCGCAACCAGCCTGCTGCTGGCCACCGATGCCACAGGCGCTGCGTGCGCTTAGCGTCCCCAACACGGGCGATCGCCCCTCGAAAAGGAGTTGCTGTCGGGCATCCGCGACGACGGGCCGCGGAGCTGGAGTAGCCAGCCCCCACTCACACCCATGCTCGAGGAGCACCATAGCCGGGACTCCTCGCGCATGAAGTTTTCACACCGACCAACACAGCCGCCCACAGCCATCGAGCCTTGAACGCCTCGCCGAGAAGACAAGAGATAGGAGAATCACATGAAGGCCCTCGTTTACCACGGTCCCGGAGAGCGCGGATGGGACAGCGTGGATGACCCCACGATCATCGACCCGACAGACACGATCGTGCGAATCGACACCACGACTATCTGTGGCACCGACCTGCACATCCTCAAGGGTGACGTTCCCGAGACGACCGCCGGGACGATCCTAGGCCACGAGGCCGTGGGCACAGTCATGGAGGTCGGTGCGAGCGTCACGACGGTCGTACCTGGTGACCGTGTGCTGATGAGCTGCGTCAGCTCCTGCGGTCGCTGCCGCTACTGCAAGGAAGGGCACTACGGACAATGCCTCGGTGGCGGTGGCTGGATCTTCGGGCACCTGATCAACGGCCTGCAGGCCGAATACGCACGTGTGCCGTTTGCCGACAATTCCGTCTACAAGGTCCCCGAGCAACTCAGCGACGAGCAGGTGCTGTTCCTCGCCGACATCCTGCCCACCTCCTATGAGGTCGGCGTGCTCAACGGCATGGTCTCCCCCGGCGACACGGTCGCGATCGTCGGCGCCGGACCGATCGGCCTCGCGGCAATCCTGACCGCCCGCCTGTACACGCCCGGGCGGATCGTCGCGATCGACCTCGCCGACTCTCGGCTTGAGAGCGCACGGGGCTTCGGTGCGGACACCACGATCAACAACTCGAGCGAAGATCCAATCGCAGCAGTGATGGAGCTAACCGAAGGCCTCGGGGCCGATGTCGCCTTCGAGGCTGTTGGCGTGCCTCAGACCTTCGAGCTGGCCGCGGAGCTGATCAGGCCGGGGGGGCGTGTGGCCAACATTGGCGTGCACGGCCAGTCCGCCACGCTTCACTTGGAGAAGCTATGGATCCGCGACGTCACGATCACGACCGGCCTGGTCGACACGTTCAGCATCCCCCGATTGATGCGACTGATATCAAGCGGACGCTTGGACCCCTCATTGTTTGCGACGCATCGCTACGCGCTCGATGACACGATGAGCGCCTACGACACGTTCGCCGACGCTGCCAACACCGGCGCACTGAAGGTCGTGCTACAGGGCGCCGAGAGCCGCACCGCGCCCGAGCGCCGAGCCAAGGAGCTGGCTGCACGCTGAGCGGTGGTGGAGGCGGTGAATAGGGCGGGGATTCGCCCGTATTCACCGCCTCCCGCGCCTGTGCCCGTCACCCGTTCTTGTCGCCGCTTCCCTCCGCTATGTCATCTGGGGAACGGGGACCAGCACTCGCTGGGCAGATCGACGAGCCGGTGGGCGTAACGCCCACTCGTTGCTATACCAAGCGACGATGCGGTGGCGCGTATGCCGAAAAGCACGGACACGGAATCCGCTGCCCGCACGGATGAACCGCGGTCGCACAACGACGACGATACGGCCCATGACTCCGGACAACCCGCATAGCGAGAGGCTGCGAGTGATCGTCGCTGGTGGCGGAGTGGTCGCCCTCGAGAGCGTCCTGGCGATCGCACAGCTCGCTGGCGAGCAAACCAGCATGACCGTCATCGCGCCCGACCCCGAGTTCGTCTACCGCCCGATGACCGTTCGCGAGCCATTCGCCTACGGGCAAGCCCAGCGCTACCCGCTGGCGCGGATCGTAGGGGACGCCGGCGCGAAGCTGGTAGCCGACGAGCTGAGCTGGATCGATCCCGACGCCCGCACGCTTCACACCAAGGCTGATCAAGCAATCGAGTACGACGTGCTCGTGCTAGCTGTCGGCGCCCATATCTGTCCACGCTATACGCACGCGCTGACGATCGACGACCGTCACATGGATGAGACTCTGCACGGGCTGATCCAAGACATCGAGGGCGACTACGTTCACAGCGTCGCGTTCGTATCACCCGGACGGATGGCCTGGCCGATGCCGCTATACGAGCTCGCGTTGATGACCGCGGGACGCGCATATGACATGGGTATCGAGCTCTCAACGACGATCATCACACCCGAGGACAGTCCGCTCGCGATCTTCGGCTCCACCGCCAGCCGCGGAGTTAGCGAACTACTCGCCCAGGCCAACATCGACACGATCACCTCCGCCTACGCCGAGATACCCTCTACCGGAGAGATCGTCATCAAACCCGGCGGCCGTCGCCTTCACGTCGACCGGGTAGTCGCATTGCCCGAGCTCTATGGTCCCTGTGTACGCGGTATACCCATCGGCGAACACGGCTTCATCAGCGTCAACCCTCACGGGCTCGTACATGGCCAACGACACATCTATGCAGCCGGTGACGCGACCGACTTTTCCATCAAGCACGGTGGCCTCGGCTCGCAGCAGGCCGACGCTGTCGCGCAATCGATCGCCGCGCTGGCCGGCGCCCCGGTCACACCCGAGCCGTTTCATCCAGTGATCCGTGGAATGCTGCTCACCGCCGGTAAGCCGCGCTACCTCACAGCATCCATCACAGGCGGTCACGGGTTCAGCTCCGAGATCACCGATACACCCAGCTGGTCGCCACCAAGCAAGATCGCCGCACGCTACCTCGCTCCATACCTCGATGAGCTCGACAAAGAGAACGCGACGAGCGGCACGATCACCACCAGCAAAGCCGGCGCGCCAGACCACGACGATCCGACCCGCCGACAGACCCAACCCGCCGGATCGGGAACGTGAACGATTCGTCTCCAGCCGCCGCTGGTCCCTGCTTGGTTATGTCGGTGGATGCGGCGTGCGCTACCCGGTCCTGCTGCACCACTTCATCGCAAGCCCACAGGCGATCAGCGTCGAGGAGTCCGGCCCGCTCAATCCACGGGCGATCCTCGTGACAGACGCGAGCGGCGCCCGGACGTTGATCCGTCTCTTCGACCCGCCCGTTATCGAGGCTTGAGCTCTCTGGCTTGTAAGTCGGCTGGGTCAGGGTGTGAGGACTATCTTGCCGTGGGTGTGGCGATGTTCGAGCTCTCGGTAGGCGTCCTGGACCTGCTCGAGCGGGTAAACGTGCGCGATCGGCACTTCGAGCTCGCCCTCGGCGATGAGCCCGGCGAGCTCGGCGAGCACTTGGGCGTTTGCGGCGGTCGCGCTGCCCTCCGTCTTGACGCCGTACTTTTGGGCGGCCTGGAAGTCGATGATCGTCTCGATCCGCTCCGGCCTCACGCCGAGCGCCAAAGCGAGCTCGACGTAACCCTGGCCGAAGGTGTCGATGAACGCGTCGACTCCCTCCCCGGCGACCTCGCGGATATGCTCGGCCATACCGTCGCCGTAGCTGACGGGTGTCACGCCGTGCTCGCGCAGCCACCGGTGGTTGTGCTCGCCGGCGAGACCGATCGCCCGCGCACCCGCGTGCCGAGCGAGCTGCACCGCCAGCGAGCCGACGCCGCCGGCCGCACCGGAGACCACCACCGTGTCCCCCCGAGCGAGAGCGACCGCGCGAACGGCTGCGTAGGCGGTCGTGCCCGCGATGCACAGGCCGCCGGCTGCCTCCCAGGAGACGCCCGGCGGACGCGGAATGAGATTCTCGGCTTCCACGAGCACGAGCTCGGCATGGCTCGCGCGCCGGTTGGTGAAGCCGATCACCTCGTCTCCCGCCTGAAAGCCCTCGACATCGCCGGCGAGATCCTCCACCACGCCGGCAAGGTCACTGCCCTGCCCGGAGGGGAATGTGGCGGGGAAGCGCTCGTGCATCCGACCCTCGCGGATCGAGGCCTCACCCGGGTTGATCCCAGCAGCCTTCACCCTCACGAGCACCTCTCCCGATCCGGGTACGGGCCGCTCGACCTCCACCACCTTCAGGACGTCCACCCCACCGTAATGATCGAACCTCACCGCTCGCGGCATCTCAGCACTCCTTTCGAGGCTTCTCTACCCATTGCGTCAAGCGTAGCCCGCTCTCGCATGAGTGTGATCTCGAAGGGATCGCGGCCAACCTGTGCTGGAGAAGGCAATGCCCGCATTGCCCACGGCTCGGATCGATAGCCGCCGGGGGCAGCGCGGTGATCCCGCTCTGCTGCGGGCGCTCGCCGAGCCCGCGATGTATCGAGGGCGCCTGCCGGTCGCGGTGCACGAGACGCACGCCTCGTGGGTGTTCGTGGCGGGCGACCGCGCGTATAAGGTCAAGAAGCCCCTCGCGCTGGGCTTCCTGGACTACAGC
>JBARJU010000007.1:0-5506 GCA_049800435.1 Solirubrobacteraceae bacterium | reverse complement strand
TCGGCACCTCCCATGACTCAGGGTGTCGGCCGGAGGCCACCCTCCAGCCCAGTCCCCGCACACTCATGCGCGGGGTGCCGACCATCACTACCGCGCACACCGGTCGACACAACCCATACGGTCTTGTATCGCTTGGTCAACGACGCAGCAGAAGCAAGATGCATTATGCGGCCGGCATACAGAGTCCCGCCGCCCCCAACATTAGGGTCTCGCGCGTGGCGTGCGTTTTTGTGATTACCGGCCCCTCGGGTGTCGGCAAGGGGACCCTGATCCGTGGGCTGATGGAGCGCGTCCCGCGGCTCGAGCTGTCGGTTTCGGCCACCACGCGCGCGCCCCGCCCAGGCGAGCGCGACGGGGTGGACTACCACTTCCTCTCGAGCGCCGAGTTCGAGCGGCGCGTGCAGGCCGGCGAGTTTGTAGAGCACGCCGACTACGCCGCCCGGTGCTATGGCACGCTGCGCAGCGAGCTCGAGCAGCGCGTCGCCGCGGGCTCGCCCGTCGTCCTTGAGATCGAGGTGCAGGGCGCCCGACAGGTGCGCGCCGCGATGCCCGAGGCGGTGCAGGTTTTCATCGCCCCACCGTCGCTGTCCGCGCTGCGCACCCGCCTCGTGGGACGCGGCACCGACAGCAGCGAGGAGGTCGAGCGTCGGCTCGCCGTCGCCGAGCACGAGATGCAAGCGCGCGAGGAGTTCGCGCACGTCGTCGTCAACGACCGGCTCGAGGATGCCCTCGCGGAGCTCGTCGCGATCGTCCTCGCCGAGTTGGGCGACTCCTGAGCGGAGATGAGCGACGCGCGCGGCCTCCAGGGGCGAGCGACGCTCAGCTACTACACTGCAAGCTCCACAAGGAAAGGCACTCCCCGACTGATGATGACCTCACCCCGCATCGACCGCCTGCTCGACAACGTCGACTCCAACTACGCGAGCGTCCTCGTGGCCGCCAAGCGCGCCCGCCAGATCAACAGCTACTACCACAATCTCGGCGAGGGAGCCTTCGAGGAATTCCCGCCGCCGATGATCGAGACCTCCTCCAAGAACTACCTCACGATCGCGCTCGAGGAAGTGGCAGCGGGAAAGATCAAGTACCACTACAGGTAGGCCAGGAGGGGCTATGAGCGGCGTCATGCTACGTCCTCCCTCCCTTATGTGCGTAGCACACAGCGGTCGGTGCGTCCTTGCCTGACTTGCTCCTAGCCCCTCCTGACGGCATTGTCGCATCCACCGCAAGCTTTCCCGCATCGCTTGTCAGCGTCTGCAAACGGCTGTAGAACAACGCCATGCCCAGGATCCTGCTCGGCGTCAGTGGCGGCATTGCTGCCTATAAGGCGCTCGAGTTCATACGCTTGGCGACGGCGGCCGAGCACTCCGTCCGCGTAGTGCAGACGCCTACGAGCAGACGCTTCGTGGGGGAGGCCTCGTTCGCCGCTCTCAGCGGCGCCCCGGTGCTAATCGACGAGTTCGAGCACGACCCTGCACGCGGAGCGTTCCCCGGGCAGGAGATTCCCGCTCACCAGCCGCTCAGCCACCTGGAGCTTGTCGCGAACGCAGACGTCTATCTGATCGCGCCCGCCTCGGCCAACACGCTGGCAAAGCTCGCCGCCGGGCTCGCCGACAACCTGCTCACCAGCTGCGCGCTTGCGGCCACGTGTCCCATCGTGGTGGCGCCCGCGATGAACAACCATATGTACGAGCACCCCTCGACCCAGGCCAACCTCGAGGTGCTCCGCGCCCGCGGCGTGCGCGTCCTCGAGCCCGGTGTCGGGCGCCTAGCCTCACGCGGCGAGCACGGCGTCGGTCGCCTCCCCGAGCCCGAGCGGCTGCTCGGCGCATGCGAGGAGATCCTCACGGAGGGGCCCTGGAGCGGCCTGCGCGTGCTCGTCACCGCCGGCGGCACCCGCGAGCCCCTCGACAGCGTGCGCTTTCTGGGGAACAGCTCATCCGGACGCATGGGGCTGGCGCTCGCCGAGGTGGCCCATGGGCGTGGCGCCGAGGTGACCCTCGTGGCGGCCAATGTGCCGCTCGAGCCGCCCGCGGGCGTGACGGTCCGGCGCGTTAGCACCGCCGCCGAGCTCGAGCAGGCCTGCGAGGCCGAGTTCCCTACCTGCGACGTCCTGCTGATGGCGGCGGCCGTCGCCGACTTTCGCCCTGCCACCCAGGTGGACGGCAAGATCAAGAAGGGGGGTCGCGACAGGCTCACGATCGAGCTCGAACCGACCCCGGACGTGCTCTGCGGACTCTCGAGCCGGCGCAAGCCCGGGCAGACGCTCGTAGCCTTCGCCGCCGAGCACGGTCCGGGTGCACTGGAGCACGCTCGCGCGAAGCTCTCCGCCAAGCAGGTCGACGCGGTCGTCTTCAACGATATCTCCCGCTCCGACATCGGCTTCGAGTCGGCCGCCAATGAGGTCACGATCATCACGAGCGGGGGCGACGAGCAGGTCTCGCGCGCTCGCAAGGAGAGCGTCGCCGCCACGATCCTCGACGCCGTAGATCGCCTGCGCACGAGCGCTTGAACGTGTCGCGCTCGCGGTTAAAATGGATGCATGGACAACGTCTACGAGCTCTATCGGCGTGGATGCGATCTGCTCGACCACGGCGATCACATGGCGGCGATCGTGCCGCTCAGGCGCGCGCGCGAGCTCGAGCCGAGCAAGACCTCGATCCGCGAGGCGCTGGGACGCGCCCTGTTCCACGCCCAGCACTACGAGCACGCGGCCAAGGAGTTTGAGGCGGTCGCCACAGCCTCGCCCACCGACGACTACGCGCTCTTCTGCCTGGGTCGCTCGATGCAGATGCTCGGGCGCCACAGCGAGGCGTGTCATCCGCTGGCGGTCGCCTGCTCGATGCGTCCCACCAGAGCCGACTACCGCCTATACCGTGAACGCGCCCGACGCGATGCCGAGCGCTCGTGAGCGGAACATCCGATCCTTGACGAGCGGCCTCCCAAGGGCCCGCTCCGAGCCCCGATGCTATTCTCGGGGGACAACTTTCGAGTCGTCGCTGGAGCGACGACTGGCAGCACCGAAAGTGGGCGCACGCCCGCTTTTTTTTACGCCTGGTTCCTGGGAAGAGAGTCAAATAGTCGATGTCAGCACTGCAGTCGGAGATAGAGGAGCTACTTGCCGCGGGCGAGCCTGACGTCGAGGTGCTGCTTGCCGAGGTTGTTCCCGTCGGCACCCTGCGTGTGTTCATTGACCATCCCGACGGAGTCACGCTCGCACTGTGCGAGCGCGTCACCGCATCGCTCGGCGAGCTGCGCGAGCGCTACTCGCTCGAGGTCTCCTCTCCGGGCACGGAACGCCCATTGACCACACCCACCCACTTCCGCCGCTACGTCGGTAGCCGCGCCCGCGTACGTACACGCGAGCCTCGTCCGATCCCGGCCGCGGGGAGCGCGGCGGAGCGGCGTGCCAAGAGCTTCACCGGAGAGCTCGTCGGAGTCACCGACAGCGAGATCACACTGGCCGCCGACGGGGGCGTCATCGCGATCCCCTACTCGGAGATCCGTCGTTCGAACCTCGTGGAGGAGTGAAGCAGCCATGTCACGCGAGATCCTGGAAGCAATGCATGCGCTGGCGCGCGAGAAGGGCATCGAGCCAGAGAAGCTGATGATCGCGCTCGAGGACGCGCTGCTGTCGGCCTATAAGAAGCAGCCGGGATCGGCGAAGTACGCGCGCGTGGAAATGGATCGCGAGACCGCTGACTTTCGTGTCATCGAACTGATCGTCCCCGAGCGCCTGGAGGCCCACCTGATCGTCGAGACGATCGACGAGGGCACCACAGTCGATCCGGAGACCGGCGAGCTTCGCGAACCGGAGGAGCCGGAAATCGACCCGGCCAAGTTCGAGGAGTACCGCGACCAGATCGACGAACGCGACGTCACCCCCGAGGACTTCGGGAGGATCGCCGCTCAGACCGCCAAGCAGGTGATCCTGCAACGCATTCGCGAGGCCGAGCGCGACATGATGTTCGAGGAGTACCGCGACCGCGTCGGCGAGCTCATAACGGGGATCGTGCAGCAGTCGGACTCGCGCTACACGCTCGTACAACTGCGCGAGCGCGTGGAGGCGCTGTTGCCGAAGTCAGAGCAGGTCGACGGCGAGCGCTACGACCACTCGCAGCGCATCAAGGCCGTGATCAAGGAGGTCTCGCCCTCCACGAAGGGCCCCTCGATCATCGTCTCCCGGCGCGACCCTGAGTTGATCAAGAAGCTGTTCGAGCTCGAGGTCCCGGAGATCGCCGACGGTCTCGTAGAGATTGCCAATGTGGCGCGTGAGCCGGGCTACCGCTCGAAGATCGCCGTGATCTCGCACGCCGATGGCGTCGACCCGGTCGGCGCCTGCGTCGGACCGCGCGGTTCGCGCGTGCGCATGGTCGTATCGGAGCTGCGCGGCGAGAAGATCGACATCATCCCGTTCAACGAAGAGCCCGCTCGCTTCGTGGCCAAGGCGCTCTCGCCCGCCAGGGTGCGCGAGGTCTTGGTCGACGACGAGGCCAAGCAGGCCACGGTGATCGTCCCCGACGACCAGCTTTCGCTCGCGATCGGCCGCGAGGGCCAGAACGCCCGTCTCGCGGCGCGCCTCACCGGCTGGCGCGTGGACATCCGCTCGGAGACCGAGTTCGCGGCCGAGGAGGCTGAGCACGGTTATGAGGAGGAGGAGGCCCAGGGCCGCTGCGCCGCGGTTCTCTCCAACGGACGGCGCTGCCCCAATGCGTCGCTGCCCGGCTCGCGCTACTGCGGCCTTGACACTCATCAGGCGCTCTCATCGATCGACAGCGACAACGTCGCCGACCTGCAGTCCGAGGGGCAACCGGCCGAGAAGGTCGACGTCGAGAACGGCGCCGACGCATCCTCGACTGGCGATGGCGCGCCCGAGTCAGAGTCCGGCCATACCGGCGAGCCGCCCGTCGAGGACGGTCACGACATGGGCGAAATCGCCGAGGGGCAAGCGTCATAGGGGCCTCGGGGGGGCACGTCCCTCGTCGCCTCTGCGTCGGGTGTGGGCGCATAGCGCCAAAGCCCGAGCTTGTGCGTGTGGCGGCGGTCGCGGTTGGACGCGAGAACCGTCTTACCGCGGTGCTGGACCGGCGAGGCACACTGCCCGGCCGTGGCGCCTACGTGTGCGAGAGCTCGAGCCAAGACGGTCCCAACCTGGACTGCATGAAGCTTGCCACAAGACGAGGAGGGCTCGGACGCGCGTTTCGCTGTGCCGTTGACGTCCCCGCCGAGCTCGTGGGGCCCCTAGAATCGGAGACCCGATGAGCAAGAAGCGAGTTCACGAAATAGCCAAGGAGCAGGGTATCTCCAGCAAGGAGCTACTCGAGAAGCTCGAAGCGGCCGGCGTCGCGGCGAAGGCCGCCGCGTCCTCGGTCGAGGAGGCCGACGCGCTGCGCGCGCTGGGTGGAAACGGAGCATCCGCGACGGCCACAGCGACCAAGGCGCCGATGGCCGCCGCATCCCCTGCCGACAGCTCACCGGCGAGTGCCGACGCTCCGCCGGAGCCGACGGT
>JBARJU010000006.1:0-3118 GCA_049800435.1 Solirubrobacteraceae bacterium | reverse complement strand
GTCTCGGCCGTCGCTGGCGCGAATCCGCCACGGCGGGGAGGCGGGCGGCGTGAGCGGCCGCGCCCGCACACCACACGCAAGTACGAGTGCTGCGCGTAGGCAGCGCCGCCCGGCGTGCGTCAAGGTCGAGGATCGTCCGCTTCGGCTAGGCGCAGGGCACACCCGCACGATGACCAACGCGGAGGAACGGGAGCTCGTGAGCGCGCTGGCGGAGCTGTTGACAGACTGGCTGGCCGCGCATCCAGACCGGCTCCCGGCGGGCTTGAGATCACGGCCGAGATCTGGTCTGGTTGACGGAACCCAAGCCAAGGAGCAACGATGAGCACACGAGCAGCCCGCGCGATCTCGCCCAACAGCGGCGAGGCCGCCGACCCGGTGCGTGTCGCGACGTACACCCGCATCTCGACCGACGAGGAGCGCCAGCCCAACTCCCTTGAAGCGCAGCGCGTGCGGCTGGACGCGTTCGTGAACAGCCAGCCAGAGTGGGGAATCGCCAAACGCTACGAAGACCAGTTCACCGGAACCGTGATCGACCGGCCCGCGCTCACCCGACTCTTGAAGGACGCCAGGCTCGGCCGATTCGATGTGCTGCTCGTCTACCGCGTAGACAGGCTCGCCCGGTCGATCCGTGGGCTCGCGCAGATCATCGACGAGCTTGACCAAGCCGGCGTGATCTTCCGCTCCGCAACAGAGCCGTTCGACACCGGCACCCCTGCCGGTCGGATGATGGTGCAGATGCTCGGCGTGTTCGCCGAGTTCGAGCGTGCACTGATCGTGGAGCGCATCACAGCCGGCCTTGAGCGCAAGGCCGCCCGTGGTGGCTGGTGCGGCGGACAGCGCCCCTACGGGCTGAACATCGCCGCCGACCGCGACAGCCTGGAGCGCAACACAACCGAGGCGCCGTTGGTGCCGGTGATCTTCGACCATTACGCCAACCGGCAGGCTGGATCGTCCGCGCTCGCCACGTGGCTGAACGAGCAGGGGTATCGCACCAAGAACGGCAGGTTGTGGAGTTCCGCGAGCGTGATCACCGTGCTACGCAACCGTGTCTACCTTGGCGAGATTTACTACCGAGGCAACTGGTATCCAGCACCGCACGACCCGCTGATCCCGACCGAGCTGTTCGACCGGGCGCAGGCGATACTCACCGAACGCAACGAGGACCGTGCGCGGCGACGGTCAAACCCCACCGAGTATCTGCTGAGCGGCCGGATACGTTGCGCGCGCTGCGGGCAGGCATACATCGGAACCGCCTCACACGGGCGCAACGGCCGTTACACCTACTACACGTGTTTCACCCGTATGCGCTACGGCACGAAGCAGTGCCCGAACGACCGGCTACCAGCCGAACAGCTAGAGCAAGCTGTCACTCGCCGCCTGTGGAAGGTGCTCAACGACCGCGACCTGATCGACCAAGCGATCACGGAGACATACGAGCGGACAGCCCAACGCGACGAGGAGCACCAGAACGAGCTTGCCGCCGCACAGACCAAGCTCGTTGAAACCCGCGCGGCGATGGACCGATACTTCCGCGCGTTCGAGACAGGCACCATGCCCGAGGAGACCTGCGCACCCCGCATCGCTGCCCTCGCTGAGGAGGCCAAAGCACTCGAAGCACGCGCCAGTGAACTCGCCCACCAAGACGACGAGCAGCCCGAGCGCGCAAGCAGCAGCGACCTCGACGCGCTGCGTCACAGCCTGCGGGCCGCGCTCAAGGACAGCACCCCCACTCGCGCCAAGACGACGCTCCAAGCCATGATCGACGGCATACGCGTACACGCCCGCGACAACATCGAGCCAACCTTCCGCATACCAGCGGTTCGCGTTGACTACGGCTATATGGAGCTAGTCGGGCTCGAACCGACGACCTCTTCCATGCCATGGAAGCGCTCTTCCAGCTGAGCTATAGCCCCAAGTCTGAGGTCAATCGTATAACGCTTGGCGTTCCGGGCTGTCTCTCACCCACGAGGCATGAACTCCGGCACGTCCAGATCGCTGTCGGGATCGTCGTGGGCGCTGCGGCGCGAGTGGGGGAGTGTGTTGTCTCGGCGGGTCGCGCCTGAGGAGGCGGCTCCGGGCGCCGCCTGGTCCAAGCGGGCGGTCATGCTGCCGTGCGTGAGACGCACGTCGCGCAGCAATCGCTCGGCGTTGCTTCGCATCGAGGACGACAGGTCGCGCAGGTTGCGCGAGACCTCATCGCCGTCCTGCATCACTTCGCGCGCGATCGCGTGCGCTTCGCTGACAATCTCGCGTGCTTCGGTGCGTGCCCGTGCGCGCATCTGGCCTGCCTTCTCCTCGGCCTCGGCGCGCTGCGAAGCGAGCCGCTCGTCTCCCGCGGATAGTGTCTGTCCCACTTGTTCCTGAGCGCTCGCGAGCATTCGCTCCGACTCCTCGCGGGCGGCGGCTAGGACTGTCTCCACCTGCTGTTGCGCCTCCCCCAGCAGCCGGCCCGTCTCCTGCATGGCGCCATCATGCTCCTGCTTGGCCTGGCCCCGGGCTTGAACGAGGATGCTCTCGGCTTGGCTATGGGCCTCAGTGCGCACAAGCTCCGCCTCGCGTATCCGCTCGTCCGCATCCGCGTGGATCGCTCCGACCGAGGCGAGCGCGTCGTTTCTCGTCTGCTCCGATTGAGCCCTCGCCTGAGTGAGGATCTCCTGCGCCTCGGCCTCGGCGGCGTGCACGCGGTTGGCGGCGGCGCGATCGGCCTCGGCGATCCGCTCGATCGCGCGCCCCTCAGCCTGCTCGCGCATTTCTCGCGCCGCTCGCTCGGCGGCGTCGAGGATGCTCTTCACGCGCTCAGATGCCTCGCCCAACTCCATGTGCGCATGGTAAGGGCTCACGACTCAATAGATGGTGGGTTGAGGTGGTCGGGCCGTGGATGGGATGCGCCGCACGCGATGCGGAGGCGTGCTGGTGGCACGTCGAGCATCGTGGGTGGCGCAGCACGCCGCGGAACGGCCGCCTCAATCCCGGCAGATATTGAGTCGTGAGGCCTTAGTGCTCATTTTCGTAAGTAAGGCTACGTATTAGCGTCCGACATCGGCCGTAGCGTGTCTGGCATCCTGTCCTCTCGTGAAGGGACGCTGATGCCGAGGCATAGCCCGTATCGGATCGAGTT
>JBARJU010000005.1:0-37427 GCA_049800435.1 Solirubrobacteraceae bacterium | reverse complement strand
GGCTGGGACTCGCCGTCGGAGAGCTCGCTGAGCGTCCGTTCCAGCGTGCCGATCCGACTGGCCAGCCCCTGGATCGCCTCGGCGATCGGGTCGGGGAGGTGGATCCAGTCGGCGTCGGGACCCTCCGGGCGACGCCCGTCCACGCGCACCGGATGACCCGGGTTGCCGACGACCGTGGAGTTGGGAGGCACGTCGGTGATCACGACGCTGTTGGCGCCGATCTTCGCCCCGTGGCCGATCGTGATCGGCCCGAGCAGCTTCGCGCCGGAGCCTATCGTCACGTTGTCCTGCACCGTTGGGTGGCGCTTGCCGGTGGCAAAGCCCGTGCCCCCGAGCGTGACGCCCTGGTAGAGCGTCACGTCGTCGCCGATCTCGGCCGTCTCGCCGATCACCACGCCTGAGCCGTGATCGATGAACAGGCCCCTGCCGATGCTGGCGGCCGGATGGATCTCGATCCCCGTGAGAGCCCTCGATACGAGCGCGATCGCGCGCGGCAGCAACGGCACCTCAGAGGCGCGCAGCGCATGGGCCACCCGGTGGGCGAGCAGCGCCTGGATGCCCGGCCAGGTGGCCACGATCTCGAACGTCTGCACGCCGCACGCGGCGGGATCGCGGTCGCGAGCCACCGCCACATCGCGGCGAAGCTCCCTTGCCACCCGCGCGACGGTCCCGATGCCGAGCATATGGAAAGCGTAGCGGGGCTCGAGCTCGCACCGGCGCCGACGTGCCAGCGCGCATGAGGCGAGAGCGAAGCGCCAAGGGCTCTGGCGGCGGCGGCGAGGACCTACGATGGAGCGAAGAAAGCCTGCGACACGTAGCGCTCGCCCGAGTCGGGCATGATCGTCACGATTCGCTTGCCCTTGGACTGCGGGCGCATCGCCACCTGTAGGCTCGCCCACAGGGCGGCGCCACAGGAGATCCCGGCGAGCACCCCCTCGCGCCGAGCGCACGTCCACGCCGTCTGGATCGCGTCGTCGTCGGAGACCGCGATCACCTCGTCGATCAACTCGCGATTGAGTACCGGCGGGACGAACCCCGCGCCGATCCCCTGGATGCGATGGGCCCCGGCGGGCTCACCCGATAGGACCGCCGAGCCCCGCGGCTCCACCGCCACGATCCGAAGGCCCGGGTTGCGCTCGCGCAGGTACTCGCCGACCCCCGTGATCGTGCCTCCCGTGCCCACGCCCGCGACGAGCACGTCCACGCGGCCCTCCAAGGCACGGTCGATCTCCGGTCCCGTGGCACGGCGGTGTGCCTCGGGATTGGCAGGATTGGAGAACTGGTCGGGCAGGAACACGTCAGCGTCGCGAGCCATCTCGCGCGCCGCCTGCACCGCCTCGCTCATGCCGCCGAGCGACTCGGTGATCTGGACGCGCGCGCCGTACAGCTTCAAGAGGATCTCGCGCTCGCGGCTCATCCCCTGAGGGAGGGTCAGCACGAGGTCATAGCCCTTCGCCGCGCACACGAACGCGAGCGCGATCCCGGTGTTGCCGCTCGTGGCCTCGACGATCGTGGTGCGCCCCGGCTCGATCCGACCTTCGGCCTCGGCGGCCTCGATCATCGCGACGCCGATCCTGTCCTTGACGCTTCCCCCCGGGTTGGCCGCCTCGAGCTTCGCGTATAGCTCGACCCCGCCAGCCTGCCCCGGCGTCCCCTCGAGCATCCGCGTGAGCCTTATCATCGGTGTATCACCGACAAGCTCGGCAATGTTGATCGGGATTGACGCCATGGCCCACGACAATAGTCGCAGACGCCTGAGGATGCTCAGATGTGGTACCTCAGATGGGGTACATCACCCGGACGGATTGTGTCCAACCAGTGTAGCAGCCGCGCTACAATAGATGCTATGGCCACGACAATCCCCCAACGCGAGCTCCGTAACCAGGCGGGCGATGTGCTGCGTCGAGCCGAGCGAGGCGAGCGGTTTACGATCACGGTCGATGGGCGACCCGTTGCGGAGCTCGGACCGCTCGCAGGCGCGCGAGCGCCGGCACCGGCACAGTCCCTGCGGGAGCTGCTGAAGCGTCATCCGCCTGATGTGGCCTGGGCAGCGGAGCTGCGGGCGATGCGCGCGGAGGATGAGGACGCGGCCGAGAACCCCTGGCGTTGACCGCGCTCGTGGACACGAGCGTGCTCGCCGGCGGCGGGAACGCGCTCGAGGGAATCGATGAGCCATGGGTGCTGAGCGTCGTCACCATCGGCGAGCTGCATGCCGGGGTGCTTCTCGCCCGTGACGACGCGACGCGAGGACACCGCCTCGCGCTGCTTGCCGATGCGATCGAGCGGGCGCCGGTGATCCCGCTCGAGCATCACGTCGCCGCCAGTTACGCGCAGCTGAGAGCCGCGAGCGGGCGGCGACCGAGCAACGATCTATGGATCGCCGCGACGGCGGTCGCGCACGAGCTCGTGCTGCTCACCGCCGATGAGCGCCAGGCCGCGCTACCCGGCGTCGACGCGCGGCTCGTGTGACCGTCTCCACCGCGCCGCGAGCGAGAACTAACTTGCGAGCCAAGCACGCGAAGTTGCGCGACAGTCGGGTGCCCCACCCGGCGGTCTCAGCGGTTCCCCAGCGGTTGAAGGTCCAGTAACGACGCGGGATATGGCTCTGGCGCTGGGGTTCCCCTATATGTGGTACATGCTCGCGCCCGCGTCGCGAGCGTCGCGCTCGATCACATCGGCGATGGTGGTCTGTTCGAGCACGTCGCGGGCCGCCCTCGAGGCGTCCCCGAAGACGCCCTCGGCATCCCGTCCCAACGGACCGTCAAGCAACTCGACGATCTCGAGCACGGTCACCTCGGCGGGCTCGCGAGCGAAGCGATAGCCGCCCTTGACTCCACGCTGTGAGACGACGACACCCGCACGGCGGAGCACCGCGAAGAGCTGCTCGAGGAACTGCACCGGCATCTCGCGTCGCCGGGCAAGCTCGCCGATCGGCACCGGACTGGTGCCGCTCGAGCGGCCGAGCTCGGCGAGCGCGGCAACGGCATAGGGAGACTTGCTTGTGATCGAGATCATCGCGCACCGGCGATGCTACGCAACCCGCCCGTCCGGTGGTCGCTCCACGAGCCAGATCAGCATGAGCCGGGCAAAGCGGGCTTGGCGCAGTGGCGAGAGAAGACGCAACATGGGGCCGGGAGCCGCCTACAGCCAACCACGCTCGGTGGCGATCAAGACCGCCTGAGCGCGGTCGACCGCGCCGAGCTTGCCGTAGATGTTGTGCAGGTGCGTTCGCACCGTGCTCGTGGAGAGCGTGAGCTCGTGGGCGATCTGCTTGTACACCTTGCCTTCGGCAAGTCGCTGCAACACCCCGAGCTCGCGCGCGGAAAGTGGGCATGGGTCGATCACGCGCTGGCGCTGTCCGCGCGAACTGGGCAACTCGTACATCACACGCCGCAGTTCCTCAGGCCCAAGCCCCAGCGCGCGGGCGCAGGCGAGCATCTCCGCGGGAGAGACGGGCGCTCCGTGGGCATAGTGGGCGAGCATGTCCGCGAGGCGCACGAACGCCGCCTCGCCGGTGGCGTCGGCATTGTGGTGGCGCTCGATTACTGTCGCGATTGCCGGCGGGAGGCCCCAGCGACGAGCCAGTACGCCGCCGACGAGCGCATGGTCGACGCCGAGCTCGCGCCGTTCGTGGTGAATGCGCTTCTCGGGTGTCTGTCCATCCTTCTTGACCTGAGCGATGTAGCCCGGATAGGCATGCATCAGGACGAGCTTGCCGACGTCGTGCAGGAGGCTCGTGACGGTCAGGCGGTCGCGATGCTCATATCCGACCTCGGCGGCGAGACGATCCGCGGTGTGCTGGGTGGCGAGCGCGTGCAGGCGGAAGCGCTCGGGCGCGGTGTCCCACCCGTTGGCGCGCTCGAAGAAGTCGAAGGTGCGCACTCTGCTTGCGATTGACTGCACCGCCTCTGGCGTGAGCCGCTCGACGGCCCCAACGACCGTCTCGACCCGTTCTCCTGGACCCTGCGCCTCGTTGGCGAGGCGCATAACGGCGATGATCAGCGCGACGTCGGACTCGACCGCGGTGACGATGTCGGCGCTTGCGACATTGTCCTTGGAGACCACCGAGAGCAATCGAGAGCGCGACTCCGACAGCGCCGGGAACGCGTCGAGTGCCTCGAACGCGCGCATCAGGCGGCGCCCGTGACCCTCGTTTTGATGGCGCTCGCCAGACTTGGCGGATTCGCTCGAGCGGACCGCGACCGCGGGCGAGTCGCTCATGTCGCTTCCGTGCGTGGGCTTTGTCACTGTTGCTTGCGTGCGCATGACACCTGTCTTGACGTGGTCGGCATCCGAGCCGCCCAAGTGGTCGTCAGGTGTCCTATCGGCAGCCCCCGCCCGATTGTTGAGCGACCGGCGCCGGCGGGACGGTCTTCCCAGTGTTGGGGCCCCGCTCTCCATCCCTTCCGGGATAGGCCCTCAGCCGGCGAGCGCCACGTCGATGCGGCGCAGGGTCTCCTCGCGCCCAAGCAGCGCAACGCTCTCGAATATGCCGGGCGAGATCGTGGTGCCCGCGATCGCCACGCGCAGCGGCTGGTAGACCTCGCGCGGCTTGGCCGCGTGACGCTCGATCACGCTCTCGAGCGCCGCCCGCACCGAGGGAACGTCAAAGCCAGTCGCGGCCGATAGCTCGCTCCGGGCGTCGGCCAAGACCGAGACGCCCTCCTCCCCCAACCACCGCTCGCGCGCCGATGCGTCCTCGGCGGTTCCCAAGAAAAAGAAGCCGGCCAGCGGCCAGAAATCCGCGAGCGTTTGGATCTTCTCCCGGCTGATCGCCACAGCGCCCTCCAGCAACTCGCGGTCGGCCGCGGCGGCCGCGGCCGCCGCGGGGTCGGCGACCCGCAAGAGCTCGAGCACTCGGGCGGCGAGATCTGAGACCGACAGCTCACGTATGTAGATCCCGTCGAGCCAGCGCAGCTTGGTCTCGTCAAAGCGCGCGGGGTTGCGGCTGACACGCTCCAACTCGAAGCGCTTGACGAGCTCCTCGGTCGAGATGACAGTGGCGTCGTCCCCCGAGCCCCAGCCGAGCAAGGCCAGGTAGTTGCGAACAGCGGCCGGCAGGTAGCCCGCGTCGCGCAACTCCTGGACCGATGCCGCCCCGTGGCGCTTGGAGAGCTTCTTACCGTCGGGACCGTGCAGCAGCGGCAGATGCGCATACACCGGCTCTGGGGTGTCCGCGCCGAAGCCGACGGCCCTCGCCGCCTGCAGCACGAGCAGCTGCTTGGGCGTGTTGGAGAGATGATCCTCGCCGCGCACCACGTGTGTGATGCGCGCGTCGAGATCGTCGATGGCGACCGCGAAATTGTAGAGCACCGAACCGTCGGCACGCGCGATCACGGGATCGTCGAGGTGCACGTGTTCGAAAGCGGTGTCGCCGCGGATCGCGTCATGCACGACGGTTGCGCCACCGGCGGGCACGCGCAGCCGCACCGCGCCCTCTGACTGATTTCCCCCCCACTCCTCGCCACGAAACCCGCGCTCGGCGCCGTGTAGCTGCTTGTAGGCCGCGACGTCCGCGGCGGTCGCGCTGCTGCGATAGGCATGTCCGCCCTCAAGCAGCGCCTGGAGCGCCTCCTGGTGGCGCTCGGCCCGCTCGCCCTGGAAGATCGGTCCCTCGTCCCAGTCGAGCTCGAGCCATCTGAGCGCGTCGAGAATCTGCTCGACGTTCTCGGGGGTAGAGCGCTCCCGGTCGGTGTCCTCGATGCGCAGCAGAAACGTGCCGCCATGGCCTCTGGCCAGGAGCCAGTTGAACAGTGCGGTGCGGGCGCCGCCGATGTGCAGCGCCCCTGTGGGCGATGGCGCGAAGCGAACTCTCATAGGATCGCCGCCATGCTAGTCGGCGCTGAGCATTATGCGAAACGATGCTGATCGGGGCTCACGTATCGCCCGCCGGCGGATTGCCGCGCGCGATCGAGCGTGGCGTTGAGCGCGACTGCCGTTCGATCCAGATCTTCAACCAGTCGCCGCGCATGTGGCGACCGACCGTGTTTCGAGAGCAGGACGTGCACGCATTTCGCGAGGCTATGGACGCCAGCCAGATCGAAGCGGTCTTGATCCATGCGGTGTACCTGCTCAACTGCGCAAGCGAGGATCCCGACATCCGCGAGAAGTCGCTCCTGTCGCTGACCCACTCGCTGCGGGTGGGACACGATATCGGGGCCTTGGGCGTGGTATTGCATCCGGGCTCGGCCAAGACCGGCGACCCGGCAGCAGCGGTGGCTCGCGCCGGCGAGCTGATCCGTGAGGCGTTGGCCGAGAGCGAGGTATGCCCGCTTCACTTGGAGAACACGGCGGGCGCCGGCGGGACTCTCGGAAGGTCGATCGACGAGTTGGCGGGACTGCTGGAGGCGGGCGGCGGCGGTCAGCGGCTCGGGCTGTGTCTCGACTCGTGTCACCTGTTTGCCTCCGGCTATGACATCCGTACCTACGCGGGGATGGATGCGCTCACGCGGGAGGTCGCCGAGAAGATCGGCATCGAGCGCGTCGGCTCGCTGCACCTCAACGATTCCCAGACCCCGCTGGGATCCAACCGCGACCGTCACGCAAACGTCGGCGAGGGGGAGATCGGCGAGGACGGCTGCGCGGCGTTCCTCTCGGCGCCCGCGCTCCAGCACCTACCGTGCGTGCTCGAGACCCCTGGCGAGAACCGCTCTGGAGCTACGCGGAAGGACGTCCATCTCGCCGTCAGCTTGCGCGAGCGGGGCCTGCGCGAACGCAAGAGGAGGAGCTAACCGGTGGCGGCGAGTGCCGGCGAGGGCGCCAATGCCTGTTCGAGCTCGGCGCGCACTCCCGCTGTGTGCTCGACCCGATAGGCCTCGCCGAGGCGCAGTATGCGGGTGCCGGCGCTCGTGAACATCTCGAGCACCACCTCGGCCGAGCCGCGGTTGGTCTCGATGATGTCCTTGACGTCCTCGATCGCGCTGGCAGGCAGACGCGCCGCGTCGACCTGTAGTCGCACCGGTTGCGCTGCCGCGTCCTGTGCGATGGAGATCGCCCTCGCCTGACTGTTGGCTTGCTCGATCTCCTGCTCGCTGGGGGCAAACTTGTCGACCGACTGGACGACCACGCACGTCTTGCCGGCCTCCTTGTGATCGACCCTGCCCCTGATGAGCACCACCTGGTCGAGCGCGAGCGCCGCCTCGTGCTCGGCGAGCGCCTTGCCGAACACGAGGATCTCAACAGAGCCCTCGAGGTCGTCGAGTGTCGCGAACATCATGTGGTCGCCATTGCGAGTACGGATGCGCTTTGACTCGGTGACGATCCCGCCAACGGTCACCCAGTCCTTATCGCGGCGCCCGGCGAGCGCCGCGAGCGAACAGTCCGCGCGTGCCCTGAGCGCCTCGCGCACCGGCTTGAGTGGGTGAGCGGAGATGAACAGGCCAATCGCCTCCTTCTCGACCGCGAGCAGCTGGGGCTGGTCGAACTCCTCGGATGGGATCGGCGGATAGCTTGGCCTGAGCAGGCTCCTACCAAGTCCCACCCGCCCATCCACCCCCCCGGCGCCACCGACGGCCGACGGCGGGGCCGGGTCGAGGTCGAAGATCGAGCCCTGCCCGACGAGCGCGTCCTGCTGGGCCTTCTGACCGGCCGCTTGGGCGGTTTCGAGCACCTGCAGCATCCCCTTGCGGGTCGCCCCGGTGGAGCCGAGCGCGCCGCACTTGATCAGCGCCTCGATCGCCTTCTTGTTGACCGCGCGGCTGTCCACGCGCTCGCAAAAGTCCCACAGCGAAGTGAAGGAGCCGCCCTCCTCGCGAGCGCGCTTGATCGCCTCGACCGCCTGATAGCCGACGCCCTTGACCGCGTCCAGCCCGAAGCGGATATTGCCGCCCCCTTCCTGACCGGCGTGCTCGGAGGACTGGGCCGGCGAGTGGGCAGGCACACCGACCGTGAACTCGTGGTCTGAGAGGTTCACGTCGGGGGGCAGGATCTCGATGCCCATCTCCTCGCAACGAGCCACGAAGAACGGGACCTTGTCCTTGGTTGACATGACCGAGGAGATCAGCGCCGCCATGTACTCAGCGGTGTGGTTGGCCTTCAGCCACGCCGTTCGGTAGGCGATCAGGGCGTAACAGGCGGCGTGGGACTTGTTGAACGAGTAGTCGGCCGATTTTTCGTTGGTCTGCCACAGGAGGTCTATCACCTCCGCGCGGGTGCCCGACGCGCGGCACCCTTCGACGAACTCGGGCTTCAGCGCAGCCATCGCCTGGCGGTTCTTCTTACCGATCGCCTTGCGCAGATCGTCGGCCTTGGCCCCGGAGAAGCCGGCGATCTCCTTGGAGATCTGCATCGCCTGCTCCTGATAGAGAATCACGCCCTTGGAGGATTGGAGGATCGAGCGAAGGCGCTCATCGGGGTAGGAGATGTCTTCGGGACTGCGCTTGCCCTTGGCGTACACCGGTATCTGGTCCATTGCCCCGGGTCGATAGAGCGCCACGAGCGCCACGAGGTCGTTGAACTCGTCTGGACGAACCCGCTTCAGCGCCTCGCGCATGCCCTCGGACTCGAACTGGAACACGCCGATCGAGTCGCCGCGCGTGAGCATCTCGTATGTGCCCCCATCGTCGAGCGGAAGGCACGACATATCGGGACGCACGCCCGAGGAGCGCTCGATGATGTCAAGGGCGTCCTCGATCACGTCGAGGTTGCGCAGGCCGAGGAAGTCCATCTTCAGCAGGCCGATTTCCTCGATCGGCTTCATCGAGAACTGAGTGACCGTGCGGTAGGAGCGCTCTCCGTCCCCATCGGTGCCCGCGTCGGCGAGTTGTAGAGGCACTATGTCTGTGAGCGGCCGGTCGGCGATCACCACGGCGGCGGCGTGGATCGAGGAGTTGCGCACGATCCCCTCCAAGCCCTTTGCCACGTCGATGATGTTGCGCGCCTCGGGCTCCTCGTCGTAGGCCTTGCGCAGCGCTTCGCCGGGTTTCAGGCAGTCCTCGAAGGACGGTGCGCGACCCATGATCGGGTCGGGGATCAGCTTCGCCAGACGGTCGCCCGCGCCGTAATCGCGGCCGAGCACGCGGGCCGCGTCGCGGGTGGCCGCGCGCGGGAACATCTTGCCGAACGTGACGATCTGGGCGACAGACTCGCGCCCGTACTTTTCGGTGACGTAGCGCATCACGCGCTCGCGACCTCGCACCGAGAAGTCGATGTCGATGTCCGGCATCGACACGCGCTCGGGGTTCAGAAAGCGCTCGAACAGCAGGTCGTAGCGCAGCGGATCGACGTCTGTGATCGACAGGCAGTAGGAGACGATCGAACCGGCAGCCGAGCCGCGTCCCGGTCCGACGGCGATGCCGTTCTCCTTGGCGAACTTGACGAAGTCCCACACGATCAGGAAGTAGGCGTTGAAGCCCATCCCGTCGATCACCCCGAGCTCCATCTCCATACGCGCGATCGCCTCGGCGGGCGGCGGATCGCCGTAGCGCACGCGCAGGCCCTCCTGCACCCGCGCGCGCAGGTGCTCGCGCTCGGTGCTGCCATCGGGAGTGTCGTATTTGGGGATCAACTGCTTGCCGAGCTCGAGCTCGACAGAGCACCGCTCGGCGATCTCGAGGGTGGAGGCGATCGCCTCGGGCCACTCCGCGAACGCGTCCACCATCTCGGCGCTGTCGCGCAGGTAGAACTCGTTGGTCTCGAAGGTCATCTTCGGGGCCGCGAGCGTGCTCTTGGTCTGCACGCACAGAAGCGCCGTATGGTGGTCGTAGTCCTCGCGGCGCAGGTAGTGAACGTCGCCCGTCCCCACCAGGCTGCCCCCCATTTCCTTCGCGATCCGCACGATTCCCTCGTTGCACTTCTCCTGCGCGGCGAGCCCGTTCTTCTGCACCTCGAAGTAGACGTCCTCCTCGCCGAAGACGCGCATCAACTCGTCGGCGTGAGCCCGTGCGTCCGCGGGACGGTCGTCGAGCAGGCGCTGGCAGAAGCGCGAGGCGAGGCATCCGGTGAGCGCGATGATGCCCTCGGAGCGCTGCTCTATCTGCGCGAGATCCAGCGTCGGCTTGCCTCTGTGCAGGCCTTCCAGGAAGCCGGCGGAGGAGAGTTGCACGAGGTTGCGATAGCCGGTGTCGTCGGCCGCGAGCAATGTGAGGTGGTTGCGCTCGACGCGGGTGGGTGGAGACTTAATCCGTGCGGCGTGGTCCTCGACGAGGTAGATCTCACAGCCGAAGATCGGCTTGACGTCGTGCTTTGCGCACGCGCGGTGTAGCTCGACCATGCCGTTCATCACGCCGTGGTCGGTTAGCCCGAGCGCAGGCTGTCCAAACTCGGCGGCGCGCTTGGCGAGCGCCTCGATACTGCATGCGCCGTCGAGCAGTGAGTACTCGGAGTGGACATGCAGGTGGGCGCAGGACGGGTGGGTCACCGAGGGTGGATGGTAAGCGCTCGCCCGGCGGAGCGCGAGGTGCGCTTAGCTGTGCGGAATGCGGGGCGAGGAGCGCTTAGAACGTGTTTCAAGAAGATCGGCACGCCCGGAATGCGGGTGGGTGGGCTATTCATCCTCGGCGCTGGATCGCCACGTGACGTCTCGCACGTGCCACCAGCACGCGCTTCGACGCCCCGCGGCGCCCAGCTTGGTCCATGAACGCACCGAACGCACCGCCTATCTTGAAACACGCTCTCAGGCGTCCGCGACGGTCAGGCCCTGGGCCCGAGCCGTCCACTGCAAGAACATGTCCACCGAGGTCACGTCGCCGCTCACAAGCGTCCTGTGCTCGAGCGGAGGCTGGGTGCCCGCGAGCAGGCACACGAGAGCGTGCCCGCTGAGTGAGATCGTGGCGACCGGCTGTCCCACGGCTGTGCGGCTCACGAGGACCGGCTCTCCGTCACACACGCGCACGTAGATCACGATTCCCGAGGTGTCCTCGATCTCGAAGGCGAGCTCGAAGCGACGCCCCGTGGTCCAGGTGGGATCGATCGCCTCTGCCATCGCCAGCAGCAGTAGGCCCGGCCACACGTCCACGCCGGCGCCGGCGAGATCGGCCAGCGCGATCGGCTGACGGCGCATCTTCAGGAAGCGCCTGGCGAGACGTTTGCCTTTGCGTATGCGCAAGCCCGGATGCCGGCGCGAGGCGCCACCGGCGGCGAGCTCGCCGAATGCGGCGACCGGCCCCTCCAGCGAGAAGTCGACCGACCCGCGGGGTTCCCGGGAGATCGTCGCCTGGCCCGGTTCGAGCGTCACGAAGAACGTGCCGAGCTCGCCGATCTTGATCTCGTAGTTGACCGCGCCCTCGACGATCTGGCGCTGGGCGGGGATCAACTCGATCACGAGTTCCGCCGCGAGCTTCGCGTCGCGCTGAGCCGCCAGCCGGCGGATCGCCGGGGCAAGCCAGGAGATCCGCTTCTCGGGCACCGACAGTAGACGCGATTGCAGCGCGATCGGCGCGGAGGCGACCGTTTTGGCGCTGACCGTGGCACCCGGACCGAGACCGGCCACGAGCGGCTCTGGCGGGGCAAGCCGCTCGGCGGCGGCGATCGGCGCTGCCAGGCCGCCCAAACGCGCGTCCTCGATCGCGACAGGCTCCTCCTCGGCAGCGACCGAATCCTCCACAGACTCCTCGACGGCCACGGGCTCCTCAATCGGGACTGCCTCCTCCTCGACAGAGGCCGCCTCCTCGACCGCAGCGGGCTCCTCGACCGCAGCGGGCTCCTCAATCGCGACTGGCTCCTCCTCGACGGAGGCCGGCTCCTCGAGAGCGACCGGCTCCTCGACGACGACAGGCTCCTCGACGACGACAGGCTCCTCGATAGCAACAGGCTCCTCGACCGCCACAGGCTCCTCGGCCGCAACTTGATCGTCGAGCGCAGCCGTCTCCTCGACGGGCTGCTCCGTCGCCGGTTCCTCGACGGCCGGCGGCTGCTCGACCGGGAGCTCCTCGACGAACGTGGGCATCTCGGCCCCGGGCTCCGCCGCCGAAGGAGTGCCCTCGGCCTCCTCGTGGGCTGAAGCGATGTCCTCGGTCTCGGCTACCTCAGCCTCCTTGACCTCGGCAACGCGTGCCCGCAGGCGTTCGACGGCCGCGACGAGCGCGTCGGCCATCTCGCGTCGATGGGCCGCCTCGCGCTCGGATTCCGGCTCGCTTGTGTGCTTCAGCAGCGACGCGTCCAGCGGCTCGTTGAGTTGCGCGCGCAGGTCGGCCGCGGTGCGCGTCAACTCGAAGCGGAGGTCCTCCATGCGAGCGCCCATCGCGGTGAGCTCTCGCACGTAGGTCTCGCGCTCCCACACAACCTGCTGCTGGAGCTCCTCGCGCAGCGTCGTGAGCTCGCGCTCGAAGCCTGCGCGCAACCCCGCCGCGACATCCATCAACTCGCGTACGATCGGAGTGAGCCGGGCGTCGCGCTCGCGCAGCTGGATCAACTCCGCGCTGAGCTCGCGCACGTGGCGCTCAGTCTCCTCGAGGCGGCTGCTCAACTCCTGGATCTGGATGCGCATCTCGCGCTGAAGGCGTTCGCCGCGCTCCTCCGCCTCCACGCGCAACTGCTGCTCGGCGTACTCGCGCTGCTTGACGCTGCGCACGTCGGATTCGCGCTCGGTCAGCTGCTGGGCCACTCGCTCGCGCTCGCGACCGATCTCTTCGATGCGCTGCTCGAGTGCGGCAAGATGGGTCTCGAGGTTGCGTGCAACCGCCTCGGCGGCCTCCGCCCTGCGTATGACCGCGGGATCGGCGTGACGTGCGCGACGCTCAGCCAACACGTCCGCGGCAGCGTCCGACGGGGAGCCCACGTCAGGCGTCTCGCTCTCCTCGATCATCATCGGTCACCACCCTAGAGAGGGGGCCGGACGGCTTACCGGGCTACTTGTTGCGCAGCCGCCAGGCCATGCGCGACTGAAGCGACCACAACTCGATGAAACCGGGCGAGGCGCTCTGCGAGAACAGCCCGCCAGACTCCCCAAACGAGGCGAGCGCCTGGTCGTAGATCGCACAAGGCGAGGAGCGTGTGACGACGCGTGCGTGGCCCTTGTACAGCTTCATGCCGATCGTGCCCGTCACCTGAGCGTTGACCGACTCCATGTAGGCGTCGAGGTCTCCGCGCAGTGGCTCCCACCACAGGCCCGCATAGACGAGATAAGCCCACTGGCGGTCGAGTTGGCCCTTGAACTGGTTCTGGTGGATCGTGCACACGAGCTTCTCGAGCTCCTGGTGGGCGGGCAAGAGGATCGCCGCGGCGGGCGCCTCGTAGATGTCGCGCACCTTCAGGCCGACAATCCGATCCTCGATGTGATCGACGATCCCCACGCCGTGGCGTGCCGCGATGGTGGCGGCTCGCTCCAGTAGCTCCACCAGATCGTGTCGCTGTCCATTCAATCCAATGGGCACGCCTCGCTCGAACTCGATCGTGACGGTCTCCGGCTCATCGGGCGCCTGCTCGGGCCTACATACGAGTTGGAAGACGTCGTCCTCCGGGGCGTGGTCGAGCTCCTCGATCCAGCGCCCCTCCGAGGAGCGCCCCCAGAGGTTGTCGTCGATCGAGTAGGGAGCGATCTCCGATCCAGTCCCACCCGCCTGGTGGGTCTTAATCGGGATGCCGTGCTCGCGCGCGTAGGCGATCTCCTCCTCGCGACCCATCTGCCACGAGCGCACCGGGGCGATCGTCTTCAGCTCGGGGGCAAGCGTGGCGACCGTCGCCTCGATGCGCACCTGATCGTTGCCCTTGCCGGTACACCCGTGGGCAATCGTGTCGCAGCCCGAGCGTCGCGCATACTCGACCGCGAGCTTCGCGATCAGGGGCCGCCCAAGCGCTGTGAACAGCGGATAGCCGCCGCCGTACAGCGCGTTGGCCTTGATCGCCGGAAGCACGTACTCGCGGGCGAACTCCTCTCGAGCGTCCACCACGTGGCACTCGAGCGCGCCCAGGCGCCGCGCCTTCTCGGCGATCGCCTCATAGTCCTCGCCGGGCTGGCCGAGGTTGACGGTCAGGCAGACGACCTCGGCCTCGTAGGAGTCCTGGATCCACTTGAGCATCACGCTCGTGTCGAGTCCCCCGGAGTAGAGGAGCAGGACACGAGACACGTTCTCGGGGTCCGCCTCATATGAGGCGGTCGGCGGGGGGAGGTCGTGCGGCGAGTCGGTCACGGGCGCGCAACCTTATCCGGCGAGCGCTCTGCCGAGCCGCGCAAGGCCCTCGGCGAGCTCCTCGGGTGAGACGTTGAGCGGCGGGAGCAGTCGGATCGTCGTCGGGCCGGTCGCGTTGACGATCAAATGCTCCCGCAGCAGGGCCCGCCGCACGACCTCAGGCGCGGACACGTCGAGCTCGCACGCAATCATCAGGCCACGTCCGCGTACGGCCAGGACGTGGGGCAGCTCGGCGAGCCTGTCACTGAGAAAAATGCCTGCCTCCCGCACGCGCGTGAGGAAGGCCGAATCGCAGGACACATCGAGCGCGGCGAGCGCGGCAGCCGCCACGACGGGGCCGCCGGCGAATGTCGAGCCGTGATCGCCCGGTTGCAGGACATCCGCGAGACGCGGGCCGACGACGAGCGCGCCGATCGGCAGCCCGCCGCCGAGCGCCTTCGCGCTCGTGAAGGCGTCCGGGACGACGCCGGCCTGCTCGTAGGCCCACAGCGTGCCCGTGCGGCCCATGCCGGTTTGGATCTCGTCGAAGATGAGCGCGGCCCCATGCTTGTCGCATGCCTTGCGCGCGCGCGCAAGCAACTCTTCGGAGAGCACGTGCACTCCCGTCTCGCCCTGGATCGGCTCCAGCAGAACCGCGGCGGTGTGCTCGTCGACCGCGGCCGCGAGCGCCCGGGGTTCGGCGGGGACAGCCCTGAAGCCGGGCACGAGCGGCGCGAACGGCGCCTGCTTTGACTCTTGCGGTGTGGCGGACAGGGCGCCGTAGGTGCGCCCGTGGAAGGCGCCCAGCACAACCACTATGTCCCCGCGCGGCTTGGCCTTGCGCGCGAGCTTGATCGCGGCCTCGTTGGCCTCCGCGCCCGAGTTGCAGAAGTAGACCTTGCCGCCGAGGCTCGAGGAGGCAAGCCGCTCGGCCAGTCGCATGGCGGGCTCGGTGTAAAAGAGGTTGCTCGTGTGCATCAGCGTGCCGACCTGCTCGCGTATGGCAGCCACGACGCGCGGATGGCAGTGGCCGAGGCTCGTGACCGAAATGCCGCACAGGAAGTCCAAGTACTCGACCCCGTCGCCGTCCCACAGGCGCGAGCCCTCGCCGCGCACGAGCTCGACCGGCAGGCGCGCATATGAGGGCACCACATGTTCCCGCTCCAGCTCTTGCAACTCGGCGAGGCTCATGACGTGGACGCTTGGATCTTGGTACCGATCCCCGCATCGGTGAAAAGCTCGAGCAGCAGCGAGTGTGGAATACGCCCGTCGATGATGTGCGCCGAGCCTGCGCCGCTGTTGATCGCCTCGACGCATGCGGCAAGCTTCGGGCGCATGCCGCCCTCGAGCGTTGACAGTCGCGCCTCGACCTCGGTCGCGCTGGCCTGTCCGATCAGGCTGTCGGGGCGAGTGGCGTCGGCGAGCCAACCGGCCACATCGGTGAGGAACACGATCTTGTGGGCGCCCAGCGCGCCCGCCACCGCACCGGCAGCCTCGTCGGCGTTGACGTTGTAGGAATTGCCCTCGCGGTCGGCCCCCACCGAGGCGATCACCGGGATGTAGTCGAGCGCGACGTGGCGGAGCACGTCGACGTTGACGCGCTCGATGCTACCGACCAGGCCGATGTCCTCGCCACCGGGGCCGGCGCGGCGCACGACCCGAAACAGCGACCCATCGTCGCCGCACAGGCCGACGGCCGGCTGTCCGTGGCGGCCGAGGCGCAGCACGATTTCCTTGTTGACCTTGCCGACGAGCACCATCTTCGCGATCTCGACCGTCTGAGGGTCGGACACGCGCAGGCCCCCGACGAACCGCACGGGCAGGCCGAGACGCTCCATGTAGGAGGTGATCTCGGGGCCGCCGCCGTGCACCACGATCGGGTTGAGCCCAACGTACTTGAGCAAGACCACATCGCGTGCGAACTCCTCGCGCAACGCGTCGTCTTCCATCGCGGCGCCGCCATACTTGATGACGACCGTCTTGCCGTGAAACTCCCGTATATAGGGGAGCGCCTCTAGGAGCGTGGCTACGTCGCGCATGACGCCTCCGATCGTCTTGAGCCCGTGGTCATGTGGTGTAGTCGGCGTTGATGGTCACGTACCGCGTCGATAGGTCCGAGAAAAACAGCTCTGCTTCGGAGCCCTCGCCCGGCAGTGTGATCTCATACTCGATCTCCTTTGCCTGGAGGGCCGCGGTGAGGGCGTCCTCGTCATAGTCGACGGCGACGCTCGCCGAGCAGACCTGAGTGTTCTCGAGCGAGATGTCCATCGCCAGCGGCGCGGTCCCCGACAACACCCCACCGACCGCTTGCACGATCCGCCCCCAGTTGGGGTCGCCGCCGTGCAGCGCCGTCTTGACGAGCGGCGAGTTGGCCACGGCGCGGGCGGCGAGCTCAACTGACTGGCGATGGCCGCCGCTTACGACGACGCGTCCGATCCGCCGCGCGCCCTCGCCGTCAGCGACCATGAGGATCGCGAGCTGGCGCATGAGCGCGTCGAGCGCCTCGCCGAAGCGCAACTCGTCCTCGCTCTCAGGGGCGATGCGAACGCCGCTCTCGCCCGAGCACATCAGCACGGCCGTGTCGTTGGTCGAGAGCTGGCCGTCGACCGTGCAGCGATCGAACGAGCGCTTGAGACACACGCCCAGCAACAACTCGGCGGTCTCTGGGGCGAGCGCGGCGTCGGTCTCTACGAAGCAGAACATGGTGGCAAAGCGAGGGGAGATCATCCCGGCGCCCTTGCACTGCGCGCTTAGGCGCACGGCGCCGGAGGGCAGCTCGACTTCAAGGTTGGCACGCTTCTCAAACGCGTCGGTGGTTTGGATGGCCTGCTGGAAGGCGGTGTCGCCCTCGCGCGCAAGGCGACCGCGTGCGTCGAGGATGCCACGCAGCATGTTCTCGACGGGCAGGTGCTGGGAGATCCCGCCGGTTGAGCCGAGCAGCACCTCGTGGGGCTCCACGCGCGTGGCGATCGCGGCGGCCCCCTGGGTCTTGGCGGCATCGTCCAGGCCGCGCCGTCCAGTGGCCGCATTGGCACAGCCGGAGTTGGCCAGGATTACTCGCAGAGCGGACAGCGTGCAGCGCTCCTGGCTGAGCAAGACCGGCGCGGCGGGAGTACCGGTGTCGGCAAAGCGCGCGGCGCTCACCGGGCTCTCGGCGTCACATACGAGCAGGCCGAGGTCGGGGTTGCCCGAGGGCTTGATCCCGCACGCCACGCCCGCGGCGCGGAAGCCCGTGGGCAACCCCGCGTCGGGCCCGAGATCGCTCACATGCACCGGCGCAGGCACCCAGCGCGAGTAAAAGAACGGCTGCGGGGGGGCCGCCGCCGACCGATCGCCCCACACGTCCTTGCCGGCGCTCATAGCAGTCCTCCGAATCCGCTCAAGCGTGCATGAGTGCGCAGGGCAAGCTGGACAAGAAATAGGAGGCCCACCCACCACGCGTGGCGTGCCTGGCACGCGAGCGACTGAGGACGCCGTCCAGCGCCGCCATGCGTGCTCATGCCAGGCCTTCGGTCTCGGGGAAGCCGAACATCAGGTTCAGGCATTGGACGGCTTGCGAGCAGGTGCCCTTCCACAGGTTGTCGATCGCCGAGAGCACCACGATCTTGCCCGTGTGCTCGCTGAGCACAACATGCAACCGACAGATGTTCGTCTCGCGCACGTCGCGCACCTCGGCCGGCTTGGGCGTGAGCTCTACGAACGGCTCCCCCGCATATGCGTCCTCGTACATGACGTCGAGCTCGTCCTGCTCGACAGGCCGGGTGGGCGTCACGTAGCAGTTGACGAGCTCGCCCTGGTCGAGCGGGACCAGGTGCGGAGTGAACTGCACACGCAATCCGGGGTGGGTGGGGTCCAGATCGTCGAGCTGCTCCTCGATCTCGGGGGTGTGGCGATGGCGGACGATGTTGTAGGGCAGGATGTTCTCGCCGCTGTTTGAGAAGTGTGTCTGCCAGGTGGCCGAACGGCCGGCGCCCGACAGCCCCTGCTTGGCATCGATTACGAGATCGGCGATCAGGCCCGCACCGGCAAGCGGCGCGAGCGCGAGCAGCGAGGCCGTGGGATAGCAGCCGGGCGTGGCCACCAACTCGGCGGCGGCGATCGTCTCGCGGTGCAACTCGGGCAACCCGTAGGCGGCCTTCCCGAGCAACTCCGGGTGCGGGTGGGCGCCGTACCAGTGTTCATAGGTGGACAACTCGCGCAAGCGAAAGTCGGCGCTGAGGTCGCACACACGCACGCCCCGGGCACGCAACGCGGCCACGACCGGCGCCGAGGCGGCGTGCGGGTAAGCGACGATCGCCGCGTCCACGTCGCCATGGCGGTCGAGATCGAGCTCTTCCAGCTCCAGCGGCACGCGATAGCGCGGGTACAGCTCCTCGAGCCGCTGCCCGACGTCGGCACGCGCCGTCACCGTCTGTAGCTCGAATCCGGGATGACGCCACAACAGCTGCGCGGCGAGCGCTCCCGCGAAGCCACTTGCGCCCGCGACCAGCGCCCTAGGCACGCAACTCACCCCCGATTTCACCCAGCGCGGCGACTATTCGCTCACGCACCGGCACGATGTCCCCGTCGGTGAGCGTGCGGTCGGGCGCCCTGAATGCGAGCGACAGCGCGAGCGAGCGCCTGCCCTCGCCGACCTGGGGACCGCTGTACACGTCGAACACACTCACCTCGTGGAGTAGCTCGCGCGCGGCGGAGCGCACTACCTCCAGGACTCGAGCCGCCGGTACCTCCTCGGGCAGCACCACCGCCAGGTCTTGGCTCAGCGCCGGGTAGGAGATCACGTCACGATAGGAGCTCCCTGCCGCGGCGAGCGCGAGCAGCCGGTCGAGCTCGAGCTCCATCACGGCCGCGCCATCGATGTCCCACTCGCGCGCCACGAGGGGATGCAGCTCGCCGAGCCAGCCGAGTCGCTTGCCCTCGCAGATCACCGCGGCGGAGCGGCCGGGGTGCAAAAACGGCTGAACCTCGGGGCGACACTCGAGCTTCACCCGTAGGGCTGCCCCGAGCGCTTCGAGCACACCCTTCGCCGCGAACAGGTCAGCCCTCGGCGGGTCGGGCGCGCCCCACGTCGCGGGCGCCACCCTCCCGCTGAGCAACACTCCAAGCGCGCGCTGCTCGCGCACGCCGGTTTCGTCCGGCGTCTTGGCCTGCTCGGCGGCGCCCACGCCGCAGTCAGGGGAGACCGCCTCGCCATCCAGAACGAACAGCGTTCCCATCTCAAACAGGCGCAGGTCGACCATGCCGCGCGCGGAGTTGTGGGCGGCCACGTCCAGCAGCGAGCCGAGCAGTGTGGTGCGCAGCAGCGACTGGTCCTCCGACAGCGGGTTTTCGAGCACGGGCGCCCGCCGCCGCGGATCGTCATCGGGGAGTCCCAGCCGGTCATAAAGCGTGGGCGCTGTGAACGTCCAGCCCACGGCCTCGTACAGGCCCCTGCCGACGAGCGCGTCGACAGCACGACGTCGCAGGCTCTGTGTCGGCGACAGGCGGCCGTAGGCGCCCCTGCGCGCGGGCAGGCTCGCCGGCAACTCTCCCAAGCCGTAAATGCGCGCCACCTCCTCGATCAGGTCGGCCTCGCGTGTGACGTCGTTGCGGCGCACCGCCGGCACGGTCACTTCCAGGGCCGCACCGCTCCCAGGCGCGACCGCGTCCGAGATGCCCTCGTGGCCAGGCGAATCGTTGACCGCGGCGACCTCGAAGTCGAGCGCCCCCAGGATCGCCGCCTGGCGCGCCTGTGGGACGGGCATCCCGAGGATCGCATGCACGCGCTGCTCACGCAGACGAATTCTCTGCGCCGGCGCCCGCTCCCAGGCCACATCGATGGTCCCCGCCAGGACCTTCGCGCCACACAACTCGATCATCAGGCGCGTCGCGAGCGCCTGCGCGTGCATGCACTGCTCGGGGGCGAGTCCCTTCTCAAAGCGCCCCGACGCCTCGCTGCGCAGGCCGAGCGCCCACGACGTGCGGTGGATGTTGGGCCCGCTCCAGTTGGCAACCTCCATCAGCACCCGTGTCGTATCGGCCCCCACCTCCGAGCGCTCTCCTCCCATGATGCCCGCGATCGAGGTGGGGCCCTGTTCGTCCTCGATCACCACCATCTCGCCGTCGAGCACGCGCGCCTGCCCGTCGAGTGTTCTCACCTGCTCCCCCTCGCGGGCTCGCCTGACCGTGAGCTTGGCGCCCGCTACACGGTCGAGGTCGAAGGCGTGCAGGGGCTGGCCCGTGAGCAGCATCGCATAGTTGGCGATGTCCACCACGTTGTTGATAGGGCGCTGCCCTGCCGCGCTCAGCCGCCCCTTCAGCCACAACGGCGAGGGGGCGATCCTCACGTCCTCAAACACCCTCGCGGTGAAGCGCTTGCACAGGTCGGGGCACTCGACGGTCACCTCCGCGGACGCCTGCCCCACGCGCGCGCGTGGGGCACCCCCTTCAGAGACAACCGACCCCTCCCCGCCCTGGCCGGCACCCGCGCTGAGCAGCGGCCCCTCGCTACCGGAATCCTCCGCCCACGGCTCGGGAGCGAGCGCCGCGCCAGTGGCGGCATGCAACTCGCGTGCCACTCCATACACTCCGAGGCAGTCGGGCCGGTTGGGCGTGATCTCGAGTTCGAGCACATCGACGCAGATCGCCAGCACGTCCTGAAGCGGTGTGCCCGGAGCGAGCTCGGCATCCACGATCGACTCGTCGAGCACCATGATGCCACCGTGATCGGAGTCGATCTGGAGCTCGTCCGCGGCGAGGATCATGCCGCTCGAAGGCACCCCCCGCAGCTTGGCCGCCTTGATCCTGCTCCCGTCCGGCATGGTGGCGCCGGGAAGTGCGACGGCGACGGTCTGGCCGGCCGCCACGTTCGGCGCCCCGCACACGATCCCGGCGGGACTGTCCTCACCCGTGTCCACCTCACAGACGCGCAAGCGGTCAGCGTCCGGATGGGGCTCGACCGTGAGTACCCGTCCCACCACGAAATGCTCAGGCGAGGGCACACCGTGGTGGAAGATCGTCTCGACCTTCGTGCCGGTCATCGTGAGGCGCTCCTCGATCGCGGCGGTGTCGAGCTCGGGCGAGCAATATTCCCGCAGCCAGTTCAGCGGAACGCGCATGTCACCAGTCCTCCCTCATCAGCCGAACTGCTCCAGGAAGCGGAGGTCGTTTTCGTAGTAGAGCCGCAGATCGGGGATGCCGTGCTTGAGCATCGCGATCCGCTCCACCCCCATCCCCCATGCATACCCCTGCACCTTCTCGGGGTCATAGCCGGGGGCGTTGCGCTCGGTGGTGGGAACGTAGGAGTACACGTTCGGGTCGACCTCCCCCGCGCCGAGCACCTCGAGCCAACCCTCGCCCTTGCACAACGGGCAGCGCGACCCGTCCCCCATGAACCCCTTCCCAGAGCAGTGAAAACAGGAGACGTCGACCTCGACGCTCGGCTCGGTGAACGGGAAAAAGTGAGGGCGCAGTCGCACGTCGCGCTCGCTTGTGCCCTCAGGGGTATCGCCGAACACGGTCTTCGCGAACGCCAGCAGCGTGCCCTTCAGGTCGGCGAGCGTGATGTCCTCGTCCACCGCCAAGCCCTCCACCTGGTGGAACTGGGGAGTATGGGTGGCGTCGCTGTCGGGCCTGTACACGCGCCCCGGAATAACCACGTACAGCGGCGGCGCGTGGGCCTCCATCGCGCGGATCTGCATGGGAGAGGTGTGTGTGCGCAGCACGAGGTCCGTCGGCGCCCCGAGACGTGTCCCAGCGTGCGCATGCGCGCTCGTATCGCCCGCCTCTTGCACTGCCTGACCTCGAACGTAGAACGTGTCCGTCCTCGCCCGCGCGGGATGCGTCGGGGAGTGGTTGAGCGCGTCGAAGTTGTAGTGAACGGTCTCGATCTCCTGGCCCTCGAGCACTGTGAACCCGAGCCCCAGGAAGATGTCTTCCAGTTCGCGCATGGTGGCGCTCAGCACGTGCAGCCTTCCGACCGGCTGCGGGGGTGTGCCCGGGAGCGTCACGTCGAGTGTGTCGGCCCGCAGACGCTCGTCGAGCTCGCTCGCGTCCAGCTGCGCCGCGCGTGCCTCGATCGACCGCTCGAGCGCGCGGCGTGCCTCATTGGCAGCTTTGCCGACCGCCCCGCGTTGCTCGGGCTCGAGCGTCGCGACCGAGCGCAGCATCCGCGGAAGCTCGGCCTTGCGCCCGAGGTAGCGCACTCGCAGCTCCTCCACCGCGCCTCCGGTAGCGGCGTTTGCGATCTCCTCCTGGGCCTGCGCCCGCAACTCCTCGATCCGCTCGATCATGACGCTGGCACCCTAGTCGAGGGGCGTGTCATCTCGTACAGAGCCACCGTCGCGGCCATCGCCGCGTTCAGCGACTCCGATGCGATCGGAATATGGGCGACCCGCTCGCACGCCTTTACCATCTCCTCGGGGAGACCCTCGCGCTCGGCGCCCACAAGCAGCGTGAGCGCCGGGGTCTGGTGTTCGTTTGGCCGCCCCCCAAGCGGGTGCCCCCGCTTGGGGGGCGGCCCATGGGTCCGATGTTCCCCCGAAGGGGCGCCCCACGCGCGCGTGAGGGACGCCCTCTTGACAACGTTCTCCCCCACCCTCCAGATCGGCTCGCCGGCGCCGGCCACGAGCGCGCAGCGCTCCCCGGGCAACTCGCTCACATCGCCGATCCTGACGAGCGCCACCGCAAAGATGGCGCCCATGCTCCCCCGCACCGCCTTCGGGGAGTGCGGGTCGGCGCAGCCAGGGCCGAGCGCCACACACGACGCGCCGAACGCGACGGCGCTGCGCATGACCGCGCCGACATTCCCTGGATCGCCCACCCCATGCAGGTACACGCACAGCGGGCCCGCGGGCTTCTCCCACCGCTGCTCATACACCCCGATCGCGCGTGTGCCGGAGCCGAGCGTGGAGACGCTCAACAGCACACTCGGATCGACATCGTCGAAGGCGCCCCCGCCGATCGCGGTGCCGGCCGCCCGATATCCCTCCACCGCGGGCCTGCCTGCCGCGATCGCCGCCGCGATCAGGTCCTCGCCCTCGGCGACGAACAGGCCGCTGCGATCGCGCTCGCGCCTGCGCTGTAGCTTGCGCAGCTCCTTCAATCGTGAGTTGTGGGTAGAGGTGATCACGGTCTTCCAAGTCGTTGGTTCTGTGTCAGTGCGGATTGTGTGCCAACCGTTGATTGTGGCGCTCGCTTGGGACGGTTCTCGAATGGTTGACCCTGTTGATGCACAAAAAAGGGCGCCGGTCCCGAAGGAGCAGCGCCCGAGAGGTTCACAGTGCCGGTGCCGGGTCAGGCAGCCGACGCCTCGCGGGCGGTCTCGGCAAAACGTCGGAAGGTGTCGGCATCGCGGACCGCGATGTCGGCCAATACCTTGCGGTCAAGCTCCACGCCGGCGAGCGTGAGGCCGTGCATGAACCGCGAGTAGCTCATCCCGTTCTGGCGTGCGGCGGCGTTGATGCGAGTGATCCACAGCCTGCGGAAGTCGCGCTTGCGGTTGCGCCGGTCCCTGTAGGCGTAGGCGTCCGCCTTCATCAGCGCCTCCTTGGCGCGTCTGTAGTTCGAGTGCGCCTCCCCGCGGAAGCCCTTGGTCAACTCGAGTGTGGCCTTGCGCTTCTTGCGGGCGGCCACAGACCGCTTGACACGGGTCATTTGCCAACTCCCAAGAGCTTCTTCACACGTGGCATGTCGTGGTCGGAGAGCATCACGGGCTGGGCGAGCGTGCGCTTGCGTTTGGGCGACTTCTTCTCGAGAATGTGGCTCGAGAAGGCGTGCCTGGCCCGCACCTTTCCGGTGCCGGTCACCTTGAAGCGCTTCTTCGCGCCGCTGTGGGTCTTCATCTTGGGCATAGGTATCGAAGATCGAGGGTCCCACCGAAGCCGGGAGACACGTCCCTTCGGGACGAATCCCCGGTTCGGCCAGCCGACCTGCGGTCGCCTGCGCCACCCTCGAAGCGATGATTATGACACGACGCTGCCCGGCACGCCGTCCTCGCCCTCGGCGCTCTGCTCGGCGCCCTCGGGCGAGACATCGGCGTCGGGCGAATCGGCGGAGTCCTCGGGCGACGCGTCGCCCCCAGAAGCCCCGGCGCCACCGTCAAGCGAGCTACCCGGCCGAGTGCCGTTGGCGGCGCCATCGACCGAGACGTCTGCCTGAACAGCGTTGACCACGCCATCGGAGGAGGCCGGCTGAGCAGCCGCCGCCACGCCATCGGGTGAGCCCTCGGGCTGGGCCCCGTCGGCTTGAACGGTGTCGGCTTGAGCGGTGTCGGCTTGAGCGGTGTCGGCTTGAGCCCCGTCGGCTTGGACGGTGTCGGAGGCGTCGTCCGCCTCGTCGGCCTTGCCCGCAAGCACCGACTTGGACGGGCCGAGCATCATCGTCATGTTGCGCCCATCCTGGGTCGGGCGCTGCTCGACCACGCCAAGCTCCGCGAGCTCCTCGGCGAGACGATCGAGGATCATCACGCCGCGCTCCGGGTGGGTGACCTCGCGACCGCGGAACATGATCGTGATCTTGACCTTGTCCTTGTGGCGCAGGAACCGTTCGACGTGGTGCTTCTTGGTGTCGTAGTCGTGCTGGGCGATCTTCGGACGGAACTTGATCTCGCGGATGGTGATCTGCTGCTGATGCTTGCGCGCCTGCTTGACCTTCTGGGCCTGCTCGTACTTGTACTTGGAGTAGTCGAGCACCCGGCACACGGGCGGTTTGGCCTCGGGGGCCACCTCCACGAGGTCGAGGTCGCGTTCCTGGGCGAACTTGACCGCGTCGGGCGTCTTCATCATCCCGACCTGGTTGCCCTCGTCGTCGATCACGCGCACCTCCGGCACCCGGATGCGGTCGTTGATCCGCGTGAGATCCCGCTCGGGAGGCCGACGGTCGAACCTGCGTGGAACGGCCACTAGCTTGGGGGGGTGCGCGTCAAGTCTGAGACTATGCGCTGCGCCGTGAATAGATGCCGAGCTTCAAGAGGGCCGAGTATAGCGGCCCGCTTGCGGCACGCAAGGACATTGGACCGCACGGCATTCGAGTGTTCCTGACCGAACCGCTCACGATGTTGCCCCGCACACGCGTAGGGCGCCGCTCAGGCCCGTATCTCCCAGGCGACCCGCTCCCGCTTCCCATGCGCCTCGATCTCGCCGACGAGCCGCTCGATCAGGTCCGTCATGGAGACGCTCCCAACATCTCCCTCGTGGTGGCGACGCAGCGAGACGCTATCGGCGTCGGCCTCGCGGTCGCCCACGATCAGCATGTTGGGGATCTTGCGCAACTCGGCCTCGCGGATCTTGCGGCCCACCGACTCGCCGCGATCGTCGAGCTCGACGCGCAGGCCCGGGACGCGCATGCGCTCGCGCACGCTCCGGGCGTACTCGTTGAGGCGGTCGGAGATCGGCAAGACGATCGCCTGCACCGGGGCAAGCCACAGCGGGAACTCGCCCGCGTAGTGCTCGATCATGATGCCGATGAAGCGCTCGTAGGAGCCGAACAGAGCACGGTGGATCATCACCGGGCGGTGCTCTGCGTTGTCGGCGCCGGTGTATGAGAGCCCGAAGCGCTCTGGCATCGAGTAGTCCAGTTGGACCGTGCCCAACTGCCAGGAGCGCCCGAGCGAGTCAGTCATGTGCATGTCGATCTTGGGACCGTAGAACGCGCCGTCGCCGGGGTTGAGCTCGTAGGCGAGCTTCTGTGTGTCGAGCGCGTTCTCGAGCTTCTCCTCGGCGCGGTCCCACATCTCCTCCGAGCCGACGCGCTGCTGAGGGCGCGTGGAGAGCTCCAGGCGCACATCGAAGTCGAACAGGCGATAGGTGGCGAACGCGAACTCGAGGCACCCGGCCACCTCCTCCTGAACCTGCTCCTCGGTGCAGAAGATGTGAGCGTCATCCTGGGCAAAGTGCCTTACGCGCAGCAGGCCGTGGAGCACTCCGGAGGCCTCGTTGCGGTGCAGCAGCCCAGGCTCTGAGTAGCGCACCGGAAGGTCCCGGTAGGAGTGGCGTGTGCTGTCGAAGAGGTGGGCGTGACCGGGGCAGTTCATGGGCTTAACCCCCATCTCGCGCTCCTCGACCCGCACGGTGAACATGTTCTCCTTGTACTTGCCCCAGTGCCCCGAGGTCTTCCACAACTCGGCGTCGTAGATGAGCGGCGTCTTGACCTCCGAGTACCCGCGCTCGGAGCCCATCTCACGCGAGAGCGAGACGAGCGCGTTGTACATGCTCGTGCCCGCTGGCAGCCAGAAGGCGGCGCCCGGGGAGACGTCTGAGAAGTGAAACAGCGAAAGCTCGCGTCCCAGCTTGCGGTGGTCGCGCAGGGCTGCCTGCTCGAGGCGCTCGAGGTGCTCCGCCAGTTGGGCCTTGGTATGAAACGCGGTGCCGTAGATGCGCGTGAGCATCGTGCGCGTCGAGTCCCCGCGCCAGTAGGCCCCCGCGACCGACTGTAGCTTGAACGCGCCAACCGTCTTGGTAGTGGGGGCGTGCGGGCCGCGGCACAGGTCTGTGAATGGGCCGTTTGTATAGAGGGACACCATTTCCAGCGGCCGCTCGGCGGGAGCGCCCGCCACGAGATCGTCGATCAACTCCACCTTGTAGTCCTGTTGTTCGCCGGCGAAGCGCTCTCGTGCCGTTTGAACGGACACGTTCTCACGCATGAAGGGCTCCCCCGCCTTCACATGCTCGGCCATGCGCTGTTCGATGGCGGGGAAGTCCTCTTGGGAAATGGACACCCCAGCGGGGAACTCGAAGTCGTAGTAGAAGCCACCCTCGATCGCGGGTCCGATCGAGATCTTCACGCCCGGCCACATCTCCGTGACCGCGCTGGCGAGCACGTGCGCGGCGTCGTGGCGGATGAGGGCAAGCGACTCGGCGCTCTTGGCGGTCACGATCGCGACACGGGCGCCATCGGGGAGCGGCATCGCCAGATCGCGAACCTCGGCCTGGGCCTCGGGGGAGCGGACGTCGGCGGCCTGGGCCTCGGGGGAGCGGACGTCGGCGGCCTGGGTCTCGGGGGAGCGGACGTCGGCGGGGTGGGCCTCGGGTGGGTGGGCCTCGGGTGGGTGGGCCTCCCAATCAACGCTCACCTGCACCGCCAGCGCCGCTTTGGCGAGCCCGGGCCCGATCGCGGCCGCGGCGTCTGCCCCGGTTGCGCCGTCCATAAGCTCAAGGGCCTTGCCGTCGGGGAGTGTCACGATGATTGACATGTCAGCGCTTCAGGCTACCCGCCAAGGCCGCCACGCACCTCCCAAGGTGGCGCTGTTCGCCCCCCATCCGCTGCTCACGGTGACGATCGAGAGGGAGGGCGATGAGCGTCAATCGATCCACTTCCATGCAGGCGGTCAGGGGGCGTGGGCGGCGCGCATGGTGGCCCACATGGGCGCCACACCGGTCCTGTGCGGGTTCCTCGGAGGCGAGAGCGGCCAACTGCTCGAAGGGTTGCTCCAGCAGACGATCAGCCCGGGGGAAATGCGCATCGTTAAGAGCGCTTCGGCAAGCGGCTGCTACGTGACCGACCGGCGCGAGGGCGAGCGCAAGGTGCTGGCGATGACCCTCAGCGACCCGCCCACGCGCCACGAGCTCGACGAGCTGTTCTCGCTGACGTGCGCGGAAGCGGTCGCGTGCGGATGGCTGATCGTCACAAACCCGATGCCGGGCGACGCGCTACCGCTGGAGATCTACGGCGATCTGGTGGCCGACGCGAAAGCCAACGGGTGCCGCACGCTCGTGGACCTGTCCTCGCCGCGCATGGACAGCGCGCTGCGTGGAGGACCAGACGTGGCCAAGCTCAACGACTGGGAGCTCGCCGAGATGGTGCGCGGGCCGGTGTCCGAGCCGGACCAGCTGCTGGCGGCGGCGGAGCGCCTGCGCGAGATGGGAGCCGGCATGGCGATCGTCACGCGCGGAGAGCAGCCGGCGCTCGTGCTGGGGGACGACGGCCCACAGTGGCTGACCTCGCCGCGCTTCGAGCACGGCTACCGCGAGGGTTGCGGCGACTCGATGATGGGCGCCATGACGGCTGCGTGGGCGCTCGGGGAGAGCTTTGAGCGAGCGCTCGCGGTCGGAGCGGCGGCGGGCGCCGCCAACTTCCTGCGTCATGGCCTCGGCAGCGCCTCGCGCGAGGTGGTGGATCGGCTCGTAGCCAGCGTCACGCTGGAGCCGTGGCGCTCTCCGTAGACAAGCCACGCGGCGCCCTACATAGGCGGGCGACGCGGTTCCAAGGCTCTTATGGCACTCATGTACGGGATGCTTACCATGTCGCTTGCCTTATGCAAGTGACCGCGTTGCCGGTCGCACCGCGGAGCGACTCACCACGGAGGGGTGACAGGCTTTCCGGCCACGATCGCGAGCGGGGCCTGCTCGGCCATCCAATGAACCCACTCTGGAGGGCACACCTCTCCTAGGCGCGCGAAGCCGGCCGAGAGCCGCAGCGGACGCCCGACGAGCGAGGAGTGGGCGTCGCTTGCCAGTAGGTGCACGAGGCCGTCGCTTGCGTACCGCAGCACCAGGTCGCCGGGAACCGCCTGCACGACGAAGTCGGCGGTCCACTGGATCAGGCAGCCCTGTTCGACGAGCTCCGTCAGGCGCTGCTCGAGATCCGCGCCCGCGTGACGCTCGGGGTGGGCGACGATCACGCGGGCTCCCAGTCGCGCCAGGTCCTCGACGGTTCTCGACAGCTCGTCCCCGAGCGGCCCTGGCGGCGGCTCGAGCAAGATCCAGCCGCCTGCCCCACCGAGCGACACGCAATCGAGCTCCTCGCGTGTGAGCGCCTTGGCCGCGCTCTGAGCGAGCTCGCCGCCGGGCAGTATGCGAACCGGGATGCCCTCCCGGTCCAGCACGCGCTGCAGGCTTGTCACGCGCGAGGCGATCTCGGGGATGCGCACATCGTGGTCGTGACGAATGTGCGGTGTCGCGCACACAGCCTCGATTCCGTCCTCCCACGCCTGCCTTGCCATCGCCACGCTGTCCTCCATGCTACGAGCGCCGTCGTCGAGCTCGGGGAGTATGTGCGAGTGCAGGTCGACCACGGGAACGAACCATTGTCCAAGTCTCACTCACCCCATGCGGTGTGGGGAGCCAAGTACTACGATCACCGACGTGTCAAAGACGCGATCCATCCCTCGCTCACCCGCCTCGCGGTCCAGCGCGGCCCTGACGCTCACGGGCTCGCCCGACACGCGGCTCGCCGGCCACCGCGCCCTGCCGGCCAGCGAATAAGTTGCTGCCGATCTCACTCCACGGCGTGGTCAAGCGCTACGGCCCGATCGTGGCCGTCAACGGCCTTGACCTCGAGGTCCCGCCTGGGGTGTGCTTCGGGCTGCTCGGTCCCAATGGCGCGGGGAAGTCGACGACGATGCGGATGCTTACCGCGCAAACCATTGCCGACGAGGGCGAGCTGTCGGTGCTCGGCTACGAGCTCCCGCGCGAATCCAAGCAGTCGCGCCTTGAGATGGGAGTCGTGCCACAGCTCGACAACCTCGACGTCGAGCTGACCGCGCGCCAGATCCTCGCGGTGTTCGCACGCCTGTATCGCGTGCCGCGCGCAGAGCGCCCGGCGGCGGTCCAGCGGGCGCTTGAGATCGCGAACCTCGTGCCGCGCGCGGACACGATCGTGCGGGAGCTCTCCGGTGGGATGCGCCGACGCCTGCTCGTGGCACGAGGGCTGATCCACGGCCCGCGGCTGGTGCTGCTCGACGAGCCGACTGTCGGGCTCGACCCCCAGATTCGCCAGGAGCTGTGGTCCTTGATCGACGGACTGCGCGCCGAAGGCGTGACGGCGCTGATGAGCACCCACTACATCGAGGAGGCCGAGCGGCTCGCGGACACCGTGGCGGTCATGAACCAAGGCCAGATCATCGCCCAGGGCACACCCGCCGAGCTGGTCAAGCAGCACGCGGGAGAGCAGGTCATCGAGGTGTACGGGCCACCCGAGCGCCTGGCCGAGGTGAGCGAGCTGGCCACGGCCAACGGCTGGTCGTCGCGCCGCAGCGGGCCCGCCGTGGCGATCATGCGAGCGGAGACGCTCGACGGGATGGCGCCAGAGGGCGTGCGCCGTCCCGCCAACCTCGAGGACGCGTTCGTGGCGTTGACCGGCGAGGAGATCGAGTGAAGGAGCATGTGCGTTTGTACAAAAAAGGCTGCCTCACGCGCGCGGGCGCAGACGCTGGCGCCGCGCGGAGGGCGGCCATGTTGAGCGGGCATATGCAATACGCAAAGGCGTGCCCCACGCGCGCGGGCGCAGGCGCGCGCGCCGCGCGGAGGACGGCCATGTTGAGCGGGCATATGCAATACGCAAAGGCGTGTCCCACGCGCGCGGGCGCAGGCGCGCGCGGCCCGCGGAGGGATGCCCTATGAGCACACAAACCAACCCCGCGCAGGCGCCCGTAGGCGCGCCTCGCCGCATACGCCGTCTTGAACCGGCCGCGCTCGCGGGCGTTATGAGCCGGGACATCGCGATCTTCGGGCGCTACTGGAAGGCGACCACGTTCTCCTCGATCGTCCAGCCCACGATCTACCTGCTCGCGTTCGGGCTCGGCTTCGGCTCGCTTCTCCCACACGTGGCGGGCGTGAAGTACGTGCAGTACGTGGCAACAGGCGTCGTTGCCACAGCGGTGCTGTTCTCCTCGGCGTTTCCGGGCATGTTCAACACGTTCATCCGCTGGCAGTTCCAGCGCACCTACGACGCGATTCTTGCGGCTCCCGTGGACGTGGAGGAGCTGATCACGGCCGAGGTCCTGTGGATCTCGATACGTGCGGGCGTCTACGGCATGGCGCCGCTGCTCGTGGGGATCGCGTTCGGTCTGAAAGCAGACGTGGGGATGCTGCTCGTGCCGTTCATCGGGTTCGTCACCGGCTTCGGCTTCGCCGCCTTCGGCGTGACTGTCGCCGCGGTGGCAAAGACGATCGATAACTTCAACTACATAACGAGCGCGGTGCTGACGCCGTTGTTCCTCGTCGCCGGCACCTTCTTCCCGATCTCAACGCTCCCCGCCGGGCTGCGCACGATCGCCGAGTTCAACCCGCTGTATCACTGCGTTCAGCTCGTGCGCGACGCCTCGCTCGGCCACATCGGGACGGCCGATCTCGGGCACGCGGCGGTGCTGGTCGCGTTCGCGCTGATTATGTGGCGCCTTGCGATCTCGCGGCTTGGCAAGCGCTTGATCGACTGAGCCGAGCCCTGGCGGCCGCCAGACTTGCGCGCGAGCGCGATTAGAGCCACTTCGCCACGCCACCGTGGTGGGAGCAGGTGCCGCTCCTGGACTGGCTGAAGCTGTAGGTGCCGTCTACGCATTCTGCTGTTGCGCCGGCGGGAGCCGTAGGACTCTGCTCGGGACGACAGACCGTGTTTCCGGCAGAGTTCACGTAGGTGCCGTTGGTACAGGTTTCCGCCGCTGGCGGCCCGGGGGAGGTTGTCGGCGTTGACTGCGGCGGGCTGCCTTCTCGTTCTTGCGCTTCAGTCGTTGGGGCGACGGCCGGCGTTTCTGCTTCGACTTCCGTGGGAGTCTTTTCGCGGGTAACGACGATCGTCCGTCTGCTGGCCACGCGACCCCTCAGGGTGGCCTCGACGGTCACACGGTTTCTGCCGAGGTGAAGGCCCACCCTCTTGCTCCAATGCCCAGCGTGGACAGACGCCCGACCTCCATTGACGGTGACCTTCGATCCGCGGGTGGCGGTACCGCTGATCGTCGTGCTCGATCCAGTCAGCAAAAAGCTTCCGCTGTCGAGGTGAAGTGCGACTCGAGCGGCCGAGACACTCGCATTCCTCGTTGGTGGTTCACCTCGAGTGGCCGTGACCGTCGTGCTGCCACAGCCGCAGAGTCCGATAACGGCGGCAGCAAACGTCAAGGACAGCAGCGCGCGGGCGCTCGCCGGCGCTGCCGGGACCCCTGGCGCGGGCTTGCCACGATCCGCGCCTCTATGTCTCCCCCAGGTTCTCACGACGCCCGCACCATACCGTGCATGCCCGATGAATGGATTACGCCCGTTTCTTGGACCGAGAACGGCCGTACTGGGCTCGAAGGAGCAAATCGTTCTCTTCTGGGTGGCATGGGGGCGCCACGCTACAGCGGCGGTGCCTGGTTATTGACCTGCGGTCCGTGGTACAGGTGGTCGTGGTCCCTGCACGCAGCCGGGAACCTGAACTGAACGCTGTCGCTGCGCACGCCGTTGTAGCTCGCGAATAGAGTCACGCGGCCGACGGTTCCGACTTCACATCCCGGGTCGGTGCTGCTCCGCACGCGAACGATGATCTTCATGATGTTCCCGGGCACACTCCACATCATCGCGTAGTGCGAGTGGTAGACCAAGTGGCGCTCGACCGTCATGATGATCAGACGGTCCGGCTGGTGCCGGACGCGGTCGACCTGACAGAGGATCCCGGAGACGGTGTTGGCGGTCAGATTGATGTCGCCGTGGCCGCGAGCGAAGCTTCCGGTCGCGCCGGTAATCGGCGCACCCGTGTGAAAGCCCCATGGCGGAATCCCGCCGACGATCGGGATCTGGGCGCAGTACTGAAACGAGCTTGCGGTAGCCGAGCCGGCAGGGCTGGTAAGCGCCAGCAACGACGTCAGCACCAAAACTACGAGTCCAACGCGCCGCAAGATCTGGTCGTTCAGCATCCCAGAGCGAAATATAGCTCGTCCCACCCCACGACTCGAAGCCAGTCGGAAAACCGGCTCCAAGCACGGCCTTGGAGACTTCCGTCAGCTGTCCGTCGCCACCTGCACGCATCCCCTCGCATCCATGGTCGATGGTGCGCCGTCTCGGCTGTCCGAAAGACCCGTAAGTCGCCGGACCGCTTTAGAAGGTCTTTCGAAATGGGCGGTGCGTTCGGGGCGTTCATGGACCAAGCTACCCCAGGCTGCTTTGGGTACCCCAGGCTCGGTGCCAGGAGCTTGGGGACATCGTACCCCCAATCACGTTCCCTAGCATAGAATCGGTCAATTTAGTAGACTCGACCCAATGGCCCCACACGCCGAGATCTCGGGCATTACGTGCTGCGACACGCCGCAGCGGAGTCCCAGGACCGGGTTGGACCCATAAAAGTGCCACATCAGGTGGAACGCCATAAGCGCTGGTTGGTAGGTACGGCCATGCTCTTGCCGCTACTTATATTGATTTGGTTCACGTGGCAACAGGCGATCCTTGTGCCATTCAACGACGAATTCAACCTGATACCGCTCATCCACGAGATGAACGCTGGCATGCTTACATTTGCCGATGTAATAGCACAGCACAACGAGCACCGTCCCTTCTTTCCTAACCTGTTGCTGCTGGGTATGGCCAAGGTCTCCCACTGGACCATCTTGTGGGAGATCGTGGCCGACCTGCTCCTGGCCGGCGTCTTGTTCATGCTGATCGTGAGATTGGTGTGGCAGACATTCCCAGACCGAGCCGTGACGCGATGGGGCCTAGCGGTGGGGTTCTCCTGGATCGTTTTCTCGCCCAACCAGTACGAAAACTGGATTTGGGGATGGGAGATCGAGTGGTTCTTGTGCATGTTGGGCCTGCTCGTGACAGTGACGATACTGTCCTCGGACAAACCGCTCTCAAAGACACGCCTGGGAATTGCGGCTGTCGCGGCCACCGTGGCCGACTACTCCTTGGCGGCCGGAGTCTTGGCTTGGGTCGCCGGCCTGATCATCCTGTTTTACCGTGGCGAGAAGCCAGCTTGGAAGTGGGCGTGGACCGTCATCGGTGTGCTGATAGCGACCCCTTACTACTACCACTATCACGGCACCAATCCCACCCAGGGTTCGGTGACCTACACGCTGGAGCATCCGGTGACTTTCGTGGGGTACGTGCTGATGTACCTCGGCAATCCACTCTCGACCAGCCACCGCGCCGTGATCACCCAAATCGTGGCGGCACTCAGCGGCACCGCGCTGTTGAGCGCCTTCCTTGCCTCGTGTTGCTACGTAGCGCTACGCTATCGCGAAGCCGTACCGCGCCTGGCGCCGTGGTTCGCGCTCGGGGCGTTCGGGATAACAAACGCCGCGCTGACCGCTGTGGGCCGGCTCAAGCTAGGTACCGTCCAAGCCATCTCCAGCCGATATGTCACTGCGACGTTCGTGTTCTTGCTGGCGACCATCGTCGTGACACTCGTCGTCCTCCAGCATGCCCTATCCGACCGCCCGCGACTGCTGCGCAACGCGATCGCGGCTCCCGTTTCGCTCATGGCCGTCCTGGTGCTGATTGGCTACCCCGCCGGCATCGTGCTCGGTCGCCGCTGGCCAGATGTCGCCGATTACCAGCACTGCGTGCGCACCGCGCAGTCGGCCAACACTCCCTGCCTGCGCGTGGCTTACCCGGAAAGCCCAGCGTATGCCTTCAAGCAAATCCAGTATCTGCGCCAGATTCACTGGGGAGGCTTCTAGCGGTACTTTGTCAAGTGCTATTCATCGCGCCGGACGGCATGCAGAGAAATGACGATCTCGATCTGGGCGCGCCGACCTGTACGCACGTCACGTTAGCCGCCGACAACCCTGTCCATGCGCGCCCAAAGCGACTGGCCCGGATCATTCAGTAAGGGCGTGATTGTGGATTTCGCGGGTCGGTGGCATTTGGCCGCGCGGGGTGAGTTCGGCACGGGCTTGGCGGAGTCGGTGCGGCGGTGCTCGGATTGGTCGAGCAGATCGTGTGCGATCAGCACGAGGTAGAGCCACACCTGGTTCATCTTGAAGTCCTTGAACGGGAGCTTGCAAGACCGGTATCCTTGTCGTTGCGAATGAGCGCGCTGACGCTGACGACGCTCAGGGACGGCGATATCGGGATCGGTAGCGGATGCGGTTTCGGGGGACCCCTCGGCGTCCGACTCCTCTGGGGACTCGCCGCCTGGGTCTTCGGGAACACCGGCGTTATGTTGTTGATCGGCCACGGCCGCGAGCGTGCTCCGCTTGCGCCCAAGCGCTCCAGATCCTTGCCATAGCGCCTACCGACCTCCGCCATGTCGAGGCTGACCAGGGCGGGACCGAGTAGGTAGCGAAGGGCACGAAAAGTCACTAGACGCCTGCAAAATCGGGCCTGGCGGGTCCCCACGCCTACCCGGTCGTTCCGGGCATTTCCCGTCGAGATGTTCGCCAGGTGTTCGCCAGGTAGCGCCATGCACGTGCGCGCGCGATGGTCTGAGAGACTGCGACCCGACACGTCTTGAGTAGTTCCCCCCGCGTGACGAGATGACCGGGATTGCGCGGGCCAGGAACTCCACGATTTGCCCGTGACCGTCAGGTGAGCATGGTTGGTTCCGCGACGCACGCGCTTGGCCGCCGCGTCGAGTGTGAAGTCCGCTGTCTCCACGACCGGCGCCGCCTCGGAAGGGCCCGCGGTCGCGCGGTCATCATCGACCATAAGATATGCAAGCTGCCTTCTACCCCTACCTTCAAGCTGTCTTCTACCCCCTACCTTCAAGCCAGTAGTCGTCCGCCGTCTACGACGATCTGGCTGCCAGTCATGTAACTGGAGAGCTCGCTGGCGAGGAACAGCACGGCCCGGCCGATGTCGTCGGGCTCGCCCATGCGCCCCATCGGGATCATCGCCTCGAAAGCGCTCATATTCTCCTCGTCCATCTCGCCGGTACCCGGGGTCTTGATCCCGCCAGGCGCGACCGCGTTGACCCAGATGCCGCGCCCCGCAAGGTCCAAGGCGACGTTCTTGGTGAAGCCCCACGCGCCGTGCTTGGAGGCGTCGTAGTGGGACAGCCCAACCATCGAGGGGTGCAGGGCGTCAATCGAGGTGACGTTGACGATCCGCCCACCCCTCCCCTGCTCGATCATGCGCTCCGAGACGGCCTTGGTGCAGAGGAACAGCCCGGTGAGGTTCACGTCCAGCACATGGCGAAACGTGGCTGCGTCGAGGTCCGCCAGGGGGACCATCGGGTAGATGCCGGCATTGTTGACGAGGATGTCGATGCCGCCGAAGCCCTCCACCGCCGCGCGCACCATTTGCCGCACGCTCTCCTCATCGCTGACATCGCTGCGAATCGCGAGCGCACTATCAGAACGCGCAGCCACGAGGTCTGCGGCTACGCCCTTTGCAGCCGCCTCGTCGAGGTCGGCGATCAGCAGGCTCGCACCGGCCTCGTGCAGTCGGCGCACGATGCCGAGGCCGATTCCCATCGCGCCGCCGGTGACCACAGCCGTTCGTCCGGTGAGATCGAGCAGTGCGGCCAGCGGGGTGTTTTGTTGTGAGGTGTATGTAGTCATGCGTCAAACAATCTCATGTCGAAGCCGGCTAACGCCGGTACCCATCCGCATATGGGAGTGGGCAACTACCCATTGTTGCCAGCTTCGACGGAGCAGCGATGCGACCGATGCCTGAAGGGTCGCGTTTGTCGGGTGGGCTGTGGAGTAATACGGAGCAGCTCACCGGCCCTCTCGCGATGTCAGCCAAGCGCCTGGCTCCTACCGTTCTCCGCTGGGCACGCTCTCAGCAGCCCGACTTCGCAGGCTCGAAACTACTGGAAGGTTTGGGTCCGTCGAGGTGCCGGCGGACGTATCGCGGTGGTCGCCGTGGTATCGCTGGGGGTGGCGCTGCTCGACTGCGGAGCGTCCCGCGCGGCTGTGAGACTCGCAGACGGCTTGCCGCAGGCGCCGAAGGTGAGCGCCAGCGGAGGGACGCTTGCGTGGAGCGCATTCGATGGCACGGTTGGCATGTGGCGGCTGATGGTTCGTCGCGACGGGGTCACGCAGACCCTCCCGATCGTGCCACGCGCGACGCCGTTTGACGTCGACCTCGGCGAGGACGGCTACGGTGGGCTGGTTGCCTCGACTACCTCTCAGGCGCCCAGCCCCGGGGCGATCTACTCACCGCTCTACGCGAGCGAAGACAGTCACGGAGGCACCACGATCCGGCTGCTCGCCACGCGGCTGCGAGGGCTGCCGATGCAGTCGTTCGAGCACGGGGGCCTCACGGCGGTGACTGCCATAAGAGGACCCTCACTTCACTCGCCGCCCGGGGACGCGGCCGGAGTCTCCTCCAAGAACGCGACATGCTCCCAGTTGATGTGCAGCGGCCGGCCGGTGCTGCTCTCGAGCGTCACCGGGTTGGGATGGTCGCGCCGCACGGCGTGGACGACGTCGGCCTCCTCCTGCGCGACTGTCACCTCGCCGCCATCGTCGAAAACGATGCGTGTGGACATGCTTTCCCTCCTTCGCTGGGCCGTTTGCTTTGCTGGTGTTCGGGCTGGTGCCGTGACATAGGCCGGCCTCGGCGCCTGAGCGCCGCGACCCGGCCATCTCCCCGGGCGCTCAGGCGGCGGTCGGGGTGATCGTGACCGCTTCCTTCTCGGCCTCTTTGGGCAGCGGGATCGTCACCTCGACGACGCCATCGTGCGTCTTGGCCTTGATCTTCTTGGCCTCCACGCCGGCCGGCAGCGCCAACGAGCGGCTGAAGGAGCCATAGCGGCGCTCGCGGCGCAGGAAGT
>JBARJU010000004.1:0-1532 GCA_049800435.1 Solirubrobacteraceae bacterium | reverse complement strand
CCCATAGCCGAGGGGGCAAAGCCGGGACCCTCCACGGCGGGGGGCGCCCAAAGGGCCCGCGGCAACACACAGCGTCCCAGGCCGCGCCGCTCGCCCAACGGCAAGCTCACCGGTACGGGCACCCCCCACGGCGGGGGGCCCCCCATGGCGGGGGGCAGGCACCCTGAAGGGCACACCCCGAGGGGCGCAGGCAGGCAGGCAGGCGAGGGCAAGGCGCCGAGCGACGCTGGGCTCGCCGGGGCGCTCTCGGGCGAGAGCGCCCCCCAGTCGGGCATGGACGGGGACCTCGAGCCCGGGTCGGGCAAGAAGTTGCAGGAGAATGTCGAAGAGGCGCTCCATCGCGCCGAGGACTCGTCCGGCTCGAGGGGGGGCAAGGGCGGCGATTGAGGATTTGGATAGAGGTTCGTTCTCGGTTCAGGGAGCGAGCGCCAGGTGGATCTCCCCTGCGTCGAGCTTCGCGGTGGAGCCGTCGGCGAGCGTGACGATCAGGCGGCCCGCGTCGTCGATCCCGCGGGCCACACCCTGCCCCCGATCCCACGAGACGTCGCGGCCCATCAGGGCGTCGCGCTCTCGCCATGCGTCGAGCACGTCCTCCGTGGGCTCTGCCAAGCGGCGCTCGAGCGCCCTCATGAGCCGTTCGACCATCGGCTCGATCGCGCTCGGAGGCAGCTCGAGGCTTGCGGCGCGCCCGCGCAGCTCGGACGGAAGCTGTTCGATCCGCACAGCCACGTTCAGCCCGATTCCGAGCACCGCCCAGCCTTCCTGCGGGCGTCCCTCGACCAGGATCCCGGCCAGCTTGGCGAGGGCCGGCTTCACCACAATGTCGTTGGGCCACTTCACGCGCGCACGCTCGCCGACCGTCTCGCACACCGCGACTCCGGCGATCAACGACAGCAGTGGGGGCGGCTCGCGCAATATGAGCGAGCAGAGCAGCGCGCTGTTCGCTTGCGCCGTCCATGTGCGACCCTGACGCCCGCGTCCGGCTGTCTGCTCGGCGGCGGTCACAAGCGTGCCGGTGGGCGCTCCCGCGATCGCCAGCGCTCGCGCTCTCTCGTTCGTGGAGTCGGTGCGCCGCAAGTGCATACGCGGATGGCCGAGGACCGGCGCCTCGGCATCGGTCAAGCGCTCACCCCGCGCCGTTGGCATCCGTCACCAGCGCGTCCACCAGTCCGTCGATGTCGTGGCGCGGCGCCTCTATGTGTGGCTCGAGGCTGTGCTCTCTGAGCGTGGCGCTGGTCGCCGGTCCGATCGAGACTATGCGTGCCGTGGGCGCCGGCGTGCCGGCGGCCTTCAAGAAGAAGCGAACGGTGGAAGAGGAGGTGAACGTTATGTAGTCGGCCGTCTGCACACCGGCGAGCGCCTGCTCGGAGAGCGGCTCGGCAACCGTCTCGTACAGCGCGATCGTGTCCACCTCCGCCCCGCGCTCGCGCAGGGCGTCGGGGAGCACGTCGCGCGCCTCGCTGGCTCGCGCCACGAGCGCGCGATGCACCTCCACGTCGGCGAGCGCCTCCACAAGCGACTCGGCCACATAC
>JBARJU010000003.1:0-4362 GCA_049800435.1 Solirubrobacteraceae bacterium | reverse complement strand
CAGTGGCCCAGCCCGTGGGGGCCGCCCTCGGGGTAACCCGGCGGGTCGTCTCGGAGATGGTGCACGAGGGCCTCGAGGCGCTGGCGCACCCGGGCCACGCGCACGAGCTGATCGAGCAGATGGCAGCCGACGCGCAGGCGCTCGCAAAGCTGCTGTTCAGCCCTGCGGACGCCGACACTGCGCTGCGCGGCGAGCTGGGAGTCCGCAGAAGGGTCGCGTGGACCGGACAGTTGGAGCTGGCGGAGGTGAAGGCGACCGCGCACGCGCAAGGCGCGACCGTGAACGATGTTCTGCTCGCGTCAGTGGCCGGCGCGCTGCGGCGACATCTGCGCGAGCGCGGCGAGGAGCCCCGCGAGATCAGGACGTTCGTGCCGTTCAACCTGCGCCCTCTGGACGCACCCCTGCCCCGCGATTTGGGCAACCGCTTCGGGCTTGTGTTCCTGGCGCTGCCCGTCGACATCGCTGGGCGGCGCGCCCGCCTGGAGGCGCTCAAGCGCAGGATGGGCGCGATAAAGCGCTCGCCCGAGGGCCCAGTCTCCTACGCGATCCTTCAGGCCGTCGGCCACACTCCGCCGGAGCTGGAGAGCCACATCGTCGACATCTTCACCGCCAAGGCAAGCGCGGTGATGACGAACGTCCCGGGCCCGCGCGAGGTGGTCTACCTGGCAGGCACGCCCGTGCGCACGGTGCTCGTATGGGCGCCCACGTCGGGCAGCGTGGGCATGAGCGTGAGCATCTTTAGCTACCGAGGAGAGGTCACGATCGGGCTGCTCGTGGACCCGGGCCTCGTGCCCGACCCGCAGCGGATCGTGCGCCACTCAGAACAGGAGCTCGCGGCGCTGTCGAGGCTGAAGCCAAAGGTGCCCAATCTCACATAGGGGGCGCGGTATCGCGGTCGAGATCCCTACACAGTCACTCCCGGCCGGCGAGAAGACGCCCGACCTCCTCACGCCGGTCAGTCGAGAGCGCCGGCCAGCCGGGCTCGTACCCGAACACGTCGATCAGCGGCGCGGAGCCGTAGCGCTCGGTAACGATTAAATGTGCTCCGGTGTCACGAGCGCCGGGTGCTCCACGCCGCGGGAGCGCAGCGTGGCTGCGGCGGTGGCCGGCGCCCAACACCTTACTCATTATGTTGAGATCCACATAACCGGTTCTTAGGGGAGCCCGGCACAGCGATGTGCCGGGCTTACCCGACAGGACCAGGTCTGATCCGCGACGGTGAGGACGCTTCCGCATACCCGGCGTGAGCGAGCGTGTACATCGAGCTGGGAGTCGGCAATGCCCCATGCCGGAACAAGTTGCCGTAACTTGCTGCGCACTCGCGGACCAATGACCGTCGAGTGCAGGTAATTGTCATAGCGGGGGCCCGCTACGTTCGGCGCGGTGACCACCGGATGATCGAGGGCTACGCCTTGGCGGCGTGAGCAAATCTCAGGCGGCCGACACGAGCCGGTACCTGAAGGGCTCAACGGCTTCGGTGTCGGAACGGCGGACCATCAGATCGTCCACGTCCCGCTCCAGAGCGAGTCGTTGCTCGGACGTGAGCTTCTCCCGGGACTCCAGAATGTCCAAGCGCCGAGACAACTCGTGCTCGGTCTCCTCCCACTGATGCTCCGCGACGAGGACGCGGAGATCGTGGTGTAGCAGGAGTTCCCGGCCTCGCTTGCGCAGTAGCTCGCCAACGAGGACGCTGGCGTCGGCAACAACAATCACTCGGGCAACGCTCGCCGCGGATCGAGCAGTCCTGCCAACTCCTCCTCACTCATCCCGGTCTCCTTGAGCACTCGCTCGACCGTCTCCCCCAGCCTGGCGACGGCACGCTGGGCCTCGCCCTCGTCGCGCTCTAGGGGTATGTAGAAGCCGATTACCTGACCGTGCTTGCTGACCGCAACCGGATCAGACCCCGACAGGTAGGTCGTGGCGTGGTCGCGGAACTCCCTGACTCCGATACTCTTCATGTGGTCACCATGTAGCCACATTATAGCGTAGGTTGCTACCTCAGTTCTGCTACGTGGCTCCCAGATGGACGCCGACTACGTACTGGCGGGCTGGCTGGCTCGCCGCCGATGCTCGTAGCCCCACATTGCAGGGCAGAGCGTGGCGCTCATTGCGTCCATTCCCCGGCCCTGACCTTCGGGAGGATGTGGTCTTGGAGGCGGGCAACCTTTGCTTCAAGCTCGGCCCGTGGATCGAGATTGTGCCTCATGGCTAGGAACATATCCTCTTCGCCTCTTGGCCCTCTGACCCTGATGCTTATCCCGACCTTCCCAGTCCAGTCATCTACCTGCTCCTGTGTCACCACCTCACCCTGGAGCATCCGGCCCGCCCGCGACACGAACGCGCTCAGTTCGTCGTTGATGGACTCGGGCGTGACGGTTTCCGTAGGGATGCCTGCGGTCGAGTCAGCCGGTCCCACCTTCGGCTGATCGGCCTCAAGTTGGCTGATGATCTCCTTGAGACAGTCGAGCTTCGCTGTCAAGAAGTCCCTTGTGCCAGCGATATTGGTCGTCGGCTCTATCAATGAGCGCGCCGGACGCGCCTCCGAGAGCGTTGAGGCAGCGATCCACTTCCGACGATCCTCGTCGGCAAGAACAGCAAGTACACACGCATCCCAGTCTCGCGCCAACCGCTCACGTTCCACCTGCCTTTGGTTTGCGGTTCCCCGGATAAGATCGCCCGGGATGGACGAAGCGAAGGGCTTGAGATCCCTGCGATCAGCTTATCGGTCGTCGATGAGAACTGGCAGTCCGATAGCCGGTTCACCAGCGCAACAGCGCCGCGACCGGCCCATGCTCGCCCAGAGCGTCGCGTCCATGACGAATCACCACAAGCTCGACCGAGTGCCGCGCCGCCAGCGCGACGATGTGCTCGACAGCGTCGACCGAGGCCAGCGGCGCGTCGTCAAACCGGCAGCGGCCCTCGGCCGACGCGGACAGCCGGCCGCAGCGCGCGCACAGTCCAGCCGTCAGACTTGCCTGGTCGGCGACGAGCAGCAGCTCGACGCGCGCTTCCTCGAGCGTCGCGAGTACCTCGTCCAGTCCGGCCGCGGCGGGCCCGCCGGTTGCAAGGGCGTCGCCCCGGCGCGAGATCAGTGCTCGCTCGCGGTCACGCTCGGCGCGGTCGAATACCGGGGCGAGCGCCCTCTCGATGTCCTGCGGTGTGGCGTGCTCTAGGTCGCGCTCGATCATCCCGGCGAGGCGATCGTGCAGATCGCGGCTCAGGCTGGACTCGACGACCGGGGCAAGCTCGTCGGACGCGACGATCACAAGCTGGTCGAATGGACGGCGCCGGTGCGCTCGCAGCAGCAGCTCGGCGGTATGGCGCACGTGCTCGGCGACCTGCTGCTCGATCCCGCGCGCGAAGCGTGCTTGCGACCAGCCTCCCTGGGCGTGGCGGCCGTGAACGTCGTCGCGGATCGCCGCGAACTCGACCAGTCCCTCTGCCCCACCGCGGAAAAGTCGCGCGGTGCGCCGGCTGAGCACGGCTACGCCCCAGTCCCCTGTGGTGAGCATCGCCGCAAGCGGCTCAAGCCAAGGCACGGTGTCGAGGACGACCAGCGGCTGCGCCGGCTCGGGCAGCGCGAGGATCTCAAGGGCGTCAGCCGCGGCGCACGAGAAGATCGCGACCGCCCCTGCGCCGTGTGCCAGCTCCGGGTGGCTACCCACGGCGTCTCGCACACGCTCGGCGTCCAGATCGTGCGCGCCGGCGCTCGACAGCAGCGCCGAGAGCTCCGCCTCGCGTGCCGCCGGGGTTGGGAACCGGCTGGGGTCCAGATCGAGATACACGCTCAGCACAGGATTCCCGGCGCTCTCGAGCCGACTCAGTCGTTCGAGCACGGCGGGGCTCACGGCGGTGACTGCCATCAGAGGGCCCTCACGTCGCTCCGCCGCTCGGGGGCGTGACGAGTGCCTCCTCCATGAACGCGACATGGTTCCAGTTGATGTGCAGGCCCCCCGGTGACGCTCTCGAGCGTCACCGGGTAGGGATGGTCGCGCCGCACGGCATGGACGACATCTGCCTCCTCCTGCGCGACTGTCACCTCGCCGCCACCGTCAAAGACGATGCGTGTGAACATGCTTTCTCTCCATTTCGCTGAGCTGCTTGCCGTTGCTTTGCGTTTGGGCTATCTGTCGTAGCGGAGGCCGGCCCCAGCGCCTGAGCGTCGCGGCCGGCCGTCCCCAGGCCGTCAGGCGGCGGTCGGCGTGATCGTGACCGTCTCCTTCTTGGCCTCCTGCGGCAGCGGGATCGTCACCTCGACGACGCCATCGTGCGTCTTGGCCTTGATCTTCTTGGCCTCCACGCCGGCCGGCAGCGCCAACGAGCGGCTGAAGGAGCCATAGCGGCGCTCGCGGCGCAGGAAGT
>JBARJU010000002.1:0-18603 GCA_049800435.1 Solirubrobacteraceae bacterium | reverse complement strand
GAAGACCGCGGCCCCGTACGACGCGGACCCCTGCCGCCGAGCGCCCTCCGCGCGCACCCAGACCGGATTGGGGCGTCGCACTCAGCAGGTAGCGGCGCGGGATCGACCGACTGCGATGAGGTCCGCCTCGCGAGGGTTGATGCTGGGAGTATCGTCGAGCTCAGCGATCTCGTCGACGAATCCCACGACGAGATGAGTTTCCAGCGCCTCGGCGAGCCTGCGGAGCGTCTGGACTGTCGTTGGGTGCTGTCCACTCTCGATACGCGAGATCGCGGAGTGGCTGGTCCCCATGCGCTGCGCCAGCTCGGCCTGGCTCAGCCCGAGCTGGCCTCGGCGGCGAATGACAATCCGCGCCAGCGCCTCGTACGGTGCCAGCCTCTGCAGCTCGGCGCGATACTCCGGGTCGCGGGCACGCCTACGCATCGACTCCCTGTGAGGGGCCCCGATCGGCGAGATTGCTTTGGTCTGTCTAGTCATGTCCGAATCTGCCACCTGCGGAGCGGATAACAACACGACTCAAGTTGCGTCATGCTGTACCGCCTAGCTTACCAAAATCGGTAAACAGCATCGTTGGGGCCTACGGAGCATCATCGCCGGCCGCGCGTGGAGGCCGCCGCGGCTGCGCATCCATCCGAGCCTTGAAGTCCTCCCATCTCGTCCGGGCGGTCCTGACATCGGACGCGGAGATCTTCCCGGTGTTCTTGCGCAGCATGTGGAGCAGGATGAACAGGTTCCTTGATCGCCTGTAAAGCACGCGATAGAGCACCGGGCCGTAATGACAGCGCAACTCCCGCAACTCGCCATCGACCTGCGACGTTGCCGGGAAGGCCAGCGGCGGCTCACCCGGGGGAAGACCATTGAGACGATCAATCGCGAGATCGACCGCTGCCTGATGCTTCAGTGGCAGACCGTCGATGAACTCCTCGACCGGCTGGCGGCCCCGTCGATCCCGGTAGTAGATGGCCTGCGTGCCCGGAACCCCCGTTTGCTGGTCCAGATGATCTGGTCCCCTTGTATTAGACCTGGTTTGTGCGAGTCAGGCGGCGGCCGAACTGTGTCCAGAGAGGCCCCTTAAACGACGGAGCCCCAGGGGGATCACCGCCGAAGCGGGAGAGCCTTACCTGGGGCATACACCAACTATTCTAGCGTGGCGACCCGGATCCCTCAAGCACTCGATGAAGCCCACACAAGCCACGAGCTGGATTACCGAGGCTCGCTTCGAGCCGTACCTCGCAGAGGCTGACGGTGATCACGAGCGGGCGGTCGCGCTCTATGTCTGGAACGCACGAGTTTCAGCGGCAATGTTCGAGACGCTTCATCACGTCGAGGTGGCGCTGCGAAACGTCATCGATGCCCAATTCGACCTCGTTGTCGCCTCCGCCCCGGTGTCCTCGACATGGCTCTGTGATCCTACGATCCTCAACGAGGCTTCCCGAACGCGCGTCGAGGAGACGGCCGCCCGCATCAGGCGGGAAGGCCATCTGGCAACGCGCGCTCGGGTCGTTGCTGGCCTGGCGTTCGGTTTCTGGCGCGCGCTCTTCGACAAGAGGTATGACCGCCTGTGGGTCTCCCATCTACACAGAGCATTCCCCGGCGGGTCTGGCGACCGTTCCGAGGTAGCGGCCTTGATGTCCACGCTCGTGCCGTTCCGCAACCGCCTCGCTCACCACGAGACAATCATCCGCAGGCCACTCGCGGGCCACTACGACGACATGCTCAAGCTCGCCACGCTCATCGACCCCGATGCTCGCGTTTGGATTGAGAAAGTCTCGCGTGTTAGCGCGGTCCTCGGAGATCGTCCCTGAACTGCGCTCGGCGACGTCGCGCCGGTTGCGCCCGACGCGCCCGACGATCACGACGCCGTCGACCTTCTTGAGCAGCGGGAAGGCGTCCCCGCCCCAACATGATGCCGAGCTGTTGAGCGATCATCGGACGGCGCAGGTCGGTCTCGAGCAGCAGTACTTGCGAGCCCATGCGGGCCGCGGCCGAGGCGAGGTGCCGGGCAACGGTCGTCTTGCCGTCCCCGGGGGCGGCGGAGACGACCATCAGCGTGCGCAGCTCACGATCGACGTTGAAGTAGCGCATGTGGGCACGGATCAGATGGAATGCCTCGGCCTCGCCGGCCGGGAGGACCGACCCGGCGGTCCCATCGCTTCGCCCGGATATCGAGCGAGGAAGGACACGGCAAGGCACGCGGGGAAGAACATCGACATTGCATAAATGTTCATGTCGGTCGGCTCGTTGACTGACGCTTCGAGGGTTCGGCGGGCAGCGCGATCCGATGTGTCTTGAGGTAGTCGCCGTAGGGGTGGCGATGAACGACGATCAGCGAGCGCGACTTCGAACGATCCACGTCCAAACGCTCGGCGTTCTCCGGTCGACGTGATCGAGCTCGTATGGGCCGACATGGACGGTCATCGTCGCCAGCCTCCCTGTCGGGGATCGTCAGACTGCGGGGACGAGGGGCGACACGAAATCTTCTGGTGGACTAATGCAAGACGGGATCTATAGATTAAATTTCGTGCAAATGCACAATTCCTTCTCTACAAGCCTTGCCAAGCACCATCTATTGGGGTAGAATCGTGCAGATGGCTGCGGAGACAAAGCCACGGACGCTCGGCCGGCTGGAGGCCGTGCTGTTGAGGCGACTCGCCGAAGAGCAGCGCACAACCTTGTCGGTGGAGCAGGACCGCCAACTCCTCCAGTCCATCACGTCAGCGTACGCCAACCTACTCTCCCGGATGTCGGACAAGGGCGTGCTGATCCCGCTTGGGGGCGGCAGGTACGTCGTATCGTCCTGGGCCGGCGACAGCCTGGCTCAGGCCGCGCCGTTCAACGTGCTGCTGGATGCCACGCTGCGTCCCTATGGGGACTATTACCTCGGCTTCTTGTCCGCCGTGATCGAGCACCGGCTCACCGACGAGGACAGCTGGGAGGTGTACGTGGCACTGCGCGACGACGCGACCTTCAAGGGCAAGCAGCTCGTCATCGACCAGCGTCCGGTCATCGTGACGCGGATCACCGGCGCTCACCGCTGGGTCGGTCTGGAGCGGACTCGAGCGACGCGGCGCGAGTACTACTGGCGCTCAACGCTCGAGCGCACGCTCATCGACACCCTCTACCGCCCCAGGCTGAGCGGCGACGTCGAGTTGATCGCCGGCGCGTGGGTGCGCGCTGCGCAGCGCCCGGACCTGGACGTGACTGCGCTGTGTGGCTATGCGCGCGCCGTGAGCGTCGCCGTAGCGCGACGCACCGGTTACATGCTCAGCCGCCTGGGTCATCGCGACACTGCGGTCGAGCACCTGGGCGACCTGCGCGGACAGCGCAACCAGGTGCTTCTCGACTCGGCATCCAGCTATGGCAAGGGAACTTGGCCCCGCGACGCCGAGTGGGGCGTCACGATCAACGTGCCGGAGCGCTCTCTGGCCGGCTGGTTGGCACAGTGATCCGCTTCCCCAAGACCGAGCTGATCTATGGCCAGGAGGAGCTCCCTCGGTCACGATGATGCGATTGGAGGAGATCGCCGCAGAGAAGACCCTCGGCTGGTGCGCACACCGGCTCTACAAGCATCTGGCCGATCTCGCATTCATCGCGGAGCGGCTCCAAGACCAGCTCGATCGTCAGCTCCTGCGCGATCTCACAAGCGGCAAGCTTGACATCATGCGAAAACTGCAACCGGCGATCTACCAAGACCTGCGGAGTCTTGCGGATGTGATCGCAGCCCTGGAAAACCCCGGTCCCATCACGCCCCATCAACAGCGGGGCGTGCGCTTCCTGCGCAACCCCTACACGCCAGAGCAGGTCACCCGACTCGTGCGGGAACGGTATGTGCCGTTGCTCAAGCCCTGACAACCCGTGCAAGATGCCGGAGGCGAAGCATACGCCGCGTCCGGACCCCGCCCAACCGGGTACTCTGCCTGCGCAATGCGGATCGCATACGTGGTCGGAGCCATTACGGAACGGTTATGACGCATTGGACGCATGTGCGCCAACGCCGATGTTCCACAACAGCGTGTTGCGACGATCCACGCCCGTTGGATGTCCCGAACAGAGACCGAAAACACCGAAGCGAGTATTTTGGGCGCATCCGCGCAGCCCGAGCAGGCTCCACGGCGCGGGGGCGCGGGGCGTCCTGCCCCGCGTCAGAGCGAGGTGCGCGAACGGTGGTGGGCCGGGCGCGCTACGGGCTGGGCGCTACGTCCCGAGCTCGCGCGTGGTCTCCCTTCGTTATTGAGGATGGCCCGTGTCCGGTCCCGCATCCGCGGGGGGGCCCAGCACTCCATCGGTCACTCCCTCGATAGGGAGCAACGATCTCGCGGCGAACTCGTCATCGGCTGCCAGACCCAGCAGCACCTTTGAAGTATCGACTGACTCGGACATTAAGCAGCCAGCGGGCGACCCTCAGCCAGCGCCGCGTGGATCACGGTGCCGTACACATCGCCCCAAGTCTTGGCTTCATCCTCGCTCACGACCACCAGATCGGCGAACACGTCGAGCCCGTTCAGCGTGCAGCGCAACCGATACGTCTCCTCGATCAAATCCTCGACCTCCGGCTCGATCACGAGGAAGTCAAGGTCGCTGTGTGGGCCGGCCTGCCCCCGTGCGTGGGACCCGAACAAGATCACCCGCGTCCTTGGGGGCGCCGCCTCCGACAGCCGCCGGCCAGCCTCCTCGATTAGCGCCTCGTCAAACACGCGAACACGGTAGCGCGAAGCAGACTGCTCGGCCCCGCATCACACCTTGCCCGTAGGCACGGTCTCCTCGGATGAGAGGGCGCCGTTGGGCGAGGGTTCGCCCTGTGGCTGAGCGGGCTTGGCGGGGGCGTAGTCATAGCTGTAGCCGTAGCCGTAGCCTCCACGGCGGCCCGCCTTGAAGCCGTTGGCGATCACACCCAGCAGCGGGGCGCCGGCGCCCGTGAGCGTCTCATGCATCCGCTCGGCGACGTCGCGCCGGTTGCGCCCGACGCGCCCGACGATCACGACGCCGTCGACCTTCTTGAGCAAGGGGAACGCGTCGGAGACCGCGGTCAGCGGCGGCGTGTCGATCACGATCAGGTCATACCTGGTCTTGGTCTGTTCGAGCAGCGTCGCCATCGCGCGGCTCTCGATCAGCTCGCCGGGATTGGGCGGAAGGCTTGCCCCGGCCACCAGCACGTCCAGGGAATGCCCCTTCGCCCGCTCCCCGGACGGCGCGGTCAGCTCTATCGTTTGGATGGCCTCGGGCAACGTGACAGCTCCGATCAGCACATCGGAGAGGCCCCGCCCTGACACGATCCCGAGCTGTTGAGCAACCATTGGACGGCGCAGGTCGGTCTCGAGCAGCAGCACTCGCGAGCCCATACGGGCCGCGGCCGAGGCGAGGTGTCGGGCAACGGTCGTCTTTCCATCCCCGGGGCCGGCGGAGACGACCATCAGCGTGCGCAGCTCGCGATCGACATTGAAGTAGCGCATGTGGGCACGGATCAGGTGGAAGGCCTCGGCCTCTTGGGCGGGTAGGACCGCCCCGGCAGTCCCGTCGCTTCGCCCGGATCGAGACAACGCGGAGCTCTCTGGGACAACGCCGAGGAGGGGCAGTCCGTAGACGGACTCCAAATCCTTGGGCTCCCTGATCCGACGGTCGAGGCGCTCCAGCAGGAAGGCGATACCCAGCCCCAGCAGCAGGCCAAGCACGGCGCCGAGAGCCGTGTTGCGCGAGACCTTTGGCGAGGATGGAGATGTTGGAATCGTTGCGGCCTGCGCGATTTCCACGTTGCCGTTGCGCAGTTCCGTGAGCACCCCCAGCGACTGGGCGCGGCCCGCCAGGGCGATGCCGGAGGGGCTGAGCTTCTGCTTGGGCGAGAGCGCCTTCAGCTGCTTTTCGACGAGCCTGAGCGCGCCGGCGTAGTAGGTGTGGTTGGCGTTCTGCTGCTCGGTGACGAACTGCTTGGTGTAGGTGTTGGCTATGGCGGCCGCAAGCGCCGGGCTGGTCGCTGTGACCGAGACGTTGACGACGTTCGATTCGCCCTGGGCGCTGACGCTCAGGTCTCCTTTGACATCTTCGTCAGTGAGCCCTCGCCCCAGCCGGACAGCCGTCTTTTCCGCCATGTCCCCGAGTTGAACGAGCTTGAGGTTGGTCTGCTGTTGCGGCAATTGACTGCCGCCGGTGTTGAGGGCCTGAAGTCCGGCGGCCTGCTGGCTGAGCTGGCTGTTGTTGAAGACAAGCGAGGCCGTGGCGGTGTACTTCTTGGTCTGATGCTTGGAAGATCCAAAGGCGACCCCTGCCGCGAGAACAAAGCAGAGCAGTATCCATGGCGCTCGACGACGGAGGACGCCCAGAACACGCTCAAGGCTTAGGTTTGACCGCTCAGTGTCCATCTGTTGTCATCCTTGCCGCATCTTATGACCTACGAACGAGATAGCCTGCTCCCAGACTGACTCTTGAGCACCGAAGCTCGAAAGATAGAGCATGTTGTATTCTCGTCGTGCTTTTGACGTCTGCTGCCATCGGCGATAAGAATACGGCAAAGCCCGGGGGTACCGCGACCGCTACCCTGACCCGTCCCATGACTCTCGTACCCGTGCAAGCTCAGCGACGGTCGTCTGTGTGGTCGCAGCTACGGCCGCTGCTCGGCGATCGGCGTAGCTCAATCGTCGTGCTCGGAAGCGCCTCGGTGCTTTCCGGGTTCGCCGAAGCCGGGGTCCTCGCGATCGTGGCTGAGGTGGCGACCACGCTCGTTAACAAAGCCACGCGAATTCATCTCGAAATCGGGCCATTGAACGTGGAGGCGACGGTTGGCGCTCTGCTGGCCATCGCCTTCGTCCTAGCCGTTTTTCGCCTTGCCCTCCAAATATTGGTCTCGTTTCTTCCGGCGCGTATCGCAGCCGAGGTGCAGGGGCACCTGCGCAGGCGCATGTTCGAGGCCTTTACCGAGGCCTCATGGGAGATGCAATCGCGCGACCGCGAGGGGCACCTGCAGGAGATCATGACCAGTCAGATCATGCAGGCAAGCCAGGGGGCAGTCCAGGCAGCCACGCTGATCTCCTCGCTGTCCATCTTCGCCGTTCTGGTCCTCTCGGCACTGATCCTGAACCCCGTGACAGCCGTGATCGTCCTGACGGCGGCCGGCTTGCTGTTTTTCCTGATGCGACCGATAAATGCGATTGGCGCCCGCAACGCGCGCTCGCTCTCACAGGCGCAGATGTCCTATGCCGGTGGAGTCGGAGAGGCAAATCGGGTGGCTGAAGAGACCCGGGTATTCGGGGTGGCCGCGGCCCAACGCAAACGCATGAACACGTTCATCACCGCGGCGCAGGATCTGTTCTTTCGCACCCAGTTCGTCGCGCGCCTGGTTCCAAACGTCTATCAGAGCCTGGTCTACCTCGTGCTCGTAGCGGGCCTTGCCGTTATGTACGCCGCCGACAGCGGCCACGTGGCGTCGCTAGGAGCTGTGGTCCTGCTGCTCGTGCGAGCCGGCCTCTACGGTCAGCAGATCCAAGGGTCCTACACTTTCGTGCGCCAGGCTGCCCCCTTCGTCGAGCGCCTAGATGAGGCCGAGAAGCGCTATACCGCGAGCAGGCCCCCAAGCGGCCAGGCGTCGATGTCCAAGGTGCGGACGCTGACATTCGAGCACGTGTCGTTTGCCTATCAGCCAGATCGCCCCGTCCTGTCCGACATCAACTTCGAGGCACACGGAAGCGAGGCCGTGGGTGTCATCGGTCCGTCAGGGGCAGGCAAGTCGACGCTCGTGCAGATCTTGCTGAACCTGCGCACACCGGACGAGGGCCGATATCTCATAAACGGCATACCGGTGCAGGAGTTCCGCGAGGAGGACTGGTACTCAAGAGTTGCTTATGTACCGCAAGAACCCCGGCTGGTGCATGCATCGGTGGCGGAGAACATACGGTATTTTCGCGACTTGGACGATGCCGCTGTGGAACAGGGTGCTCGGCTCGCTCGCATTCACGATGACATCGTCAGCTGGCCAAACGGCTATGGCACGATCGTCGGTCCTCGGGCCGACGCTGTATCAGGCGGCCAACAGCAGCGTATCTGCCTCGCACGCGCACTGGTCGCCCAACCGGAAATCCTGATCTTGGACGAGCCTACCAGTGCGCTTGACCCACGCTCGGAGACCCTGATTCAGGAATCCCTGACCGCGCTCAAGCACAAGGTCACGCTGTTCATCATCGCCCATCGCATGTCAACGCTCGACATATGCGATCGGGTGATGGTAGTCCTCGACGGCCACCTAAATGCCTTCGACACGATCACACAGCTCGAGCGAACCAACCCGTACTATCGCTCCGCCTCGACCGTGGTAGCTGGGGTCACTGGACGGGACTCGCCTTGATGCAAGCAGCCCCTCCACGAGGTTCCTTTCCCTATATCGACCAATCCCCTACGATCGCCGAACGTGTGCGCCTCTCTGGATATGCCTTCCGAAGAGCAACGTGGCGGCTGCGATATCGCTCGCCGAAATCCGACGCTCCACCACACGAGCCCATTCTTGTCGTTTTCGGCATGCATCGCAGCGGCACATCGTCGGCCGTCGGGATTGTCGAGGATCTTGGGTTCGCGGTGCCCGGGACCGCGCCCCCTGATGGGACCGGCGATAACATTCGGGGTACGCGCGAGCCGATCGAGCTGACCTTGCTGACGAACAGCGTGCTGCAGGTGAACGGCGCTTCGTGGCGCGAGCCACCGAGGACGCCCCTCAGATATCTCAAAAGGCACATGACGGAACGAAACCGGATCGTAGCGCTGTGCTCAGGGAGAAGGTGCGTACTGAAGGACCCCAGGATGATCCTCATGCTCGACCTGTGGGACGGTCTCTCGATCAAGCCGATGGCAGTTGTACGCAACCCTATGGATGTCGCCGAGTCGCTGGTACGACGGGGCGAGCCGTTGACGCAACGCCAAGGCGTAGCCTTGTGGAAGACCTATAATCGAGCGCTGTTGGACTTTGCGCAGAATGACGAATGCCCAATTGCATTTTTCGACCGCCCCAACTTCGCGGATCAGGTCGTCCACTGCATCCATCGCCTCGGCTACAAGGACACAGGCGCGACGCACTTCTTCAAAGACCGGCTCGTCAGATCGCGAACTGCGGATTGGCGAGACGTCGTTGAGGATAGCGAGGCAGTCGCGCTCTACGACCAACTGGCCGAGTTTGCTGTTGCTTCATATCCTGCCCAGTTGCAACAGGTGGGCCTTGACAGCAAGTATCCGACCTGAGCGCCCTGCGTGGATGGCAGCGACACGTTCTATCCTTCGTGCTTACGCGATCCAAAACTGCTCTAACACCATTCGTTCAACGACTCGCACTACTTGCGCTGCTGGTTTCGTCGCTTACGGCGATCTTGCTGTTCTCAGACTTTCGGCTAGGGCCCTAACTGCCCCGCATCGACCGATAGCGTGCGTGACCGTCATGACAAAGTATCGTTGCACCAACCAACTACGTGAGTTTCGACCGTCACCTACTCTTCCGGTCACTGGCTCCATCTATGCAGAGGACCAGTGGCACTGATAGCATCAAGCAATGAACGCTACCCTAAAGACGACCGCCAAGAAGATGCTGAGCGCAGTTGGGCTCCAGGACCGAGCCCAACTGTTGTGGACTGCCAGGAATGCCCCCGGTCGGCGCAACATTCGCGATGATCGCCAGCTCAAGTTCCTCATTAGAGCAACTCTTACGCCTACCTCGAACTGTATCGACATAGGCGCTGCCCAAGGAGAGATCCTACGAGAGATGGTGCTCGTCGCCCCCCAAGGACAGCACATGGCATTTGAGCCTATTCCTGAAGCATCGGAGCTGCTTAGAGAACAATTTCCGACTGTCGAGATTCATGGCATCGCGTTGTCCAACGAAGTGGGTGACCTCGAATACCACGTCGCGGAGATACCGCCATTGAGCGGTCTTCAACAGCGCGACTGGCTCGATACCCGCTACGAGACCATTACAGTGCCTGTCGCGCGGTTGGATGAACTGGTCCCTGCCGGTAAGGGGATCGACCTCATTAAGATCGATGTCGAGGGTGCTCAGGTGCGCGTGCTTCAAGGAGCTACGCGAGTGCTGGCCGAACATCACCCACTCCTTTGGATTGAGCATGGCGATAGATCAGCTGCGACTCACGGAACAACTCGTAGGGATCTTTGGGATCTGCTCGTCGACAATGACTACCGCTTGTTTACTGCGGATGGCGACGGTCCGCTCAGCTGGGACGAATTCGATTCGGCAGATATCAAGCGGCTTTGGACCTTTCTAGCTCACTGCTAGGATTCATTTGATCATTCTTTACATCGTGGACTACAATGTTGGCGATCCTAGATAATGGAGTAATAGATGGGTAATCCGGCGCTTTCGGTGATCATAGCGACGCGTGACAGGCCGGAAGATCTCAGCCGTTGCTTGGAGGCGCTCGCGTTGCAAACCTTGAACGACGAACTCGACGTTGTAGTGGTCGACGACGGCTCGATCGGCGACCTCCAGACTATCGTGCATGATTACGCTACGTCCGGTCTTTCCGTGCGGTATGTGCGACAGGAGGGAACCGGCGCGGCAAAGGCTCGGGATCACGGTACGTCAACCGCTACGGCCGACCTGCTTGCATATCTAGACGACGATGCCGTACCAGAGCCAGAGTGGGCGGAAGCCATCGTCTCGGCTTTCCGCGACTGGGGCTGTGACGCTCTTGCGGGACGCATACGCCTACGTCTGTTGGGTCCTGCTCCCGACTGGTTGCACGGTCGCGATTGGCGTGCACTGGGTGAACTTGACTTGGGACCGTGGCCTCTCTGGCTCTATGGCCGCGAGGTTCCTTACTCGGGAAACTGCGCGGTGACCCGTTCGTATTTTGAACTCGTAGGCGGGTTCTCGGCCGCCGCCACCAGTCGTGTGGGTCATACCCTGTCCGTTGGCGAGGACATATGGTTCTTTGAGCAGGTAAAGCACCTCGGAGGGTCAACCGCCTATGCTCCGGAGGTATGCATTGAGCATGTCGTCAACCCGCGACGACTTACAGAGGATTGGTTCATTCAGCGTGCGATTGCACAGGGTGCCGGCACCGCGCTCTTGCGTCTTGGTCGCGACATATCTCATGCTCGCCAAGTAATGCTGTTGTTGCGCGAGGTGTCACGCTTGCTTCTTCGTCTTCCAGCCGAGCTTGCCCGGGACACGTTCTTTCGACGGGGAACAATCGGCACTAGGCTTTTTCTTGCTTATGAGCGCGGTGCCTTGTTCGCCCTATTGCGGCGCCATGCTCCGTCAGCGCGTGAAAGCCTCTGAGAACCCGTCGCCGGGTGATCAGCTGGTTGGGGACGGCTCCGCTGCCCCCCGCTTGCGAAATGCAAGTATCCAGCTTGGAGCGGCTGCTTCGATGACCTTCCCTGCGCCTTCTGCCACCTGCAGGAACTCCTCGATCTCCCGACAGTAGAGATCGTAGTGGTCCTCGTAATTACAGTCTCGAAAGAAGGCAGGATGGGCATCAAACACCGTGCGCATGAGCTCGTCTGAATATTGGAGCCCATGTTTCCAGAAGTAGTTCTCACTGGGCTGTCTCCCGTCAACTCCAGCCACCGCCACGCGATCAGTTAGCATGAGTGCGACGGGTAGCATCAGATTCGTCAGAACGCTACCGGTAGTGCGAACCGTTGGGTTTGCGTCCGTAGGCCAACGCCATTGGCCACCCGATCCAAATGGGATCACCGCCAAGCGATCGGCCAGCTCTGGGAGCAATGTCAGAAGCGGACTTACCCAATGACTGCCACAGAGAAGCAGCGGATCGCACAGTTCGACGGCACGTAGCAGATCCCGACGGAACGCCGCGGCATAGCGTGACGGCCCGAAATGAAAGACGGGATCGGTGAAGGCTATGATTGTCGGGCGAAACGCCAACAAGCGCTGCTCGTCACGCACGGCGGAATTACACGTGATCCGTACGTCGGCTTGCACCTGTGCCAGATCCACCCCGAGAGCGGATGGCCCCGTGGCCAAGATGTACGAACTCGCAGCACCCTTCGCGTGTTCCCTCAAGCGTTGTAGGGACGCTTCGGCCGATGGATAATTGGGCCAAGCAAGTTTTTCACGTACCCGCCAATAGGCCAGCTCATTTAGATAGTAGATGCTCGTGTCGACGACTCGCGCGCCCGTGTACTTGTTGCGCAGCATCTGTCCCAGCGTCGTGGCGGTGAGACGGTGGACAAGCAGATATGGCTTCCCGGATGGACGCGTGTCCACCCAACCTGGATCACGCACCAGCGCAGCCTCAAGGGACGGGACCAGAGCGGGGTCCAGCGGAAACCTCGGTCCCGGCAGATAGAGGGGCAGTCCCAAATCCCCCAGATAGCATGTTACTCGTGCGGAGAGGTCGCTGAACTGTCTCGCATCACGGACCGCCGGAGCAAATTCGACGAAATCCGGCGACTGGCCGGGCGGTCGCAGTCCCAGGGCGTTCAAGGCCATGTACGCCGTGCGACGTGCGCGGATCTCACGTGGCTTACGTTTGCCGTAGGCGGCATTGGTGCCGCGACTCTGGTTAGGGCTTCCTGCGACCACTGCTGCAAATTATAGTCGGCGCATCAAATTATAGTCGGCGCGCGTCCTCCTGCCTCAGGAAGGCATCGGAGGATGCTTCTAGATCGGCGATCTCGCTTGGGTCTCAGGATGTGTGTCTGCCGGCAGACTAGATTTGCCACGCGAGCTGGGTCAAATAACCTTCGCCATGCTACCGTCCCGCCATGTATTCTGACCCTCTGCCGCGCGTAAGCTTGATATCTACGGTTTTTAACGAGGTCGAGCTGCTCGAGCGGTGGCTTGAGAGCATTCGGCGCCAGACACGACAACCCGACGAGATCGTGATCGTCGATGCTGGCTCCTCGGATGGGACAATCGAGAGTCTTGAGAGAGCGGCAGCTTCGATGGATCTACCGATCCGAGTCGTCGTGGTTCCTGGCGCCAACATCTCTGAAGGCCGAAACCGAGCTATCGAGGAGGCTGCCCACGACATCATCGCCGCCACCGATGCGGGCACACAGCTGGACGAGCGGTGGCTTGAGCATCTAGTCCAGCCCTTTGTTGACCTGACCGTCGATGTCAGCAGCGGCTTCTACCGTCCAGCTGGGCGAAACGACTTCGAGCGGATCCTGGCGGCGGTGCTCGTTCCCCGGCTCAGCGAGATCGATCCTGACACGTTCTTGCCGTCCAGTCGATCCGTGGCGTTTCGCCGGAGCGCTTGGCAAAGTGCCGGCGGATATCCCGAGTGGCTCCTCGTGGTTGAGGATCTGGTGTTCGACATGAGCATGCGCGACGCAGGCGCCAAGTTTGTGTTCACCCCTGACGCTATGGCGTCATGGTATCCGCGCCCCACGCTCAAGGCATTCTTCAAGCAGTATCAGATGTACGCGCGAGGTGACGGCCATGCTCGAATCCTCGGCCGCCGACACGTAATCCGCTACGCCGCTTACGCCGGGGGCGCATGCTTGCTGTGGGTCGGACGGACAGCTCGGTGGCCGTGGATTGTGCTCGCCCTTGGAGGAGGCGGATACATACGCAAGTTTGTGTGGCGATTCTGGGACGAGCGACCTTTCGCCGCGACACGCAGAATGATCCTGTTCACGCCCCTCGTTCCCCTGCTTGTCGTCGTCGGCGACGTCGGCAAGATGCTCGGCTACCCGCGCGGCCGATGGGAGCGATTGCGAGTCGGGGGACCCAGCGGCTTGGAGCGCACAAAGATCAGATCGCATCGTTCGCTTGACCAACTCGACGATCTGAACAAGCGACTCCCCAAGGATCGCGAGGTTGGTGCAACTACATGATGTTCATGGCTGCGATGGGCCGGTTTGATGGCGCTTGGCATACCGCACGTTGACGGGTATCCATGAGCGCAAGCGGTCAACAGGAGGGCGCACAAAACGGTCCCAAAGATACGTTCGACGTCTCACGCAGCGGCTTCCACGCAGCCGAGCGCGTGCTCGTTACGGGGGCGTCGGGCTTTATCGGCACAAACCTGGTTGAAGTCTGTCTGCGTCGTGAGATCAAGGTCCTGAACCTCGACCCCCTTCCTCCCAGGAACGACGCGCATCGCGCCGTCTGGCAGAAGATCGATCCGCTCGACAGCGCAGCCGTCTCCTCGGCGGTGACCGCCTTTGACCCGACGCTTGTCTTTCATCTTGGCGCCCGCACCGATCTTCATGGCAAGACACTGGTTGACTACGCACACAACATCGAGGGCGTGCAGGCGATTATCGAGGCTTGCAAGGCCCTACCGAGTGTTCGACGAGTCATTTTCGCCTCAAGCAGGCTGGTGTGCCGCATCGGATATCAACCGACGAGCGAGCACGACTACTGTCCCACGACGCCCTACGGCGAGAGCAAGATGGTCGGCGAGCAAATAGTCCGCAAAGCTGATCATCGGTATGAGTGGCTGATAGTTCGCCCGACATCGATCTGGGGACCTTGGTTTGCCGTACCGTACAGAGACTTCTTCGACGCCGTCGCACGCGGCCGTTACTTCCATGTCGAGGGTCAAGCCGTGCGGAAGTCGTTTGGCTACGTAGGAAATACCGTGCATGAGCTTGAGCAACTGGCCTATGCGCCGGCGCAGGCGCTTCAGGGGCGCACTATCTATCTCGGTGACTACCCACCGACGGACTTGCGCGAGATGGCTGACTTGATCCAGCGTGAGGCAGAGGGACCCCGCATCCGGACAATTCCCCGCTTGCCGCTGGCATTGGCCGCTCGCGTCGGCGACGTGTTGCAACACGCTGGTTGGTCTGAGCCGCCTCTAACGACTTTCCGTCTCAACAACCTCACGACAGAGATGGTGTACGACTTGGCGCCGCTCCAAGACGCGGTCGGACCTCTGCCCTACTCCCTGGCCGAAGGTGTTCGTGAGACCGTCGCCTGGATGAGTCGGCAGTAAAGGGCGACACTCAAGTAGCGCGATACGGGTCCAGGCAATCGCAATAGCGACTTGAGCAGAGTCGCGTAATCTTCTGACATGTCCCTCAACATCCAACTCTGGAGCTACAACTATGACCCCGAGCCCACTGGCATCGGGCCCGTGAGCCGGGTTTGGGCAGAGGGGCTGCGCGACCGTGGACATCGAGTCGAAGTGGTGGCCGCGCACCCCCACTATCCCGAACCGGTGTGGGGATCGAGCGTGCTGCCCTATCGGGAGGTACGCAACGGCATCCGGGTGCTCCGCCTGCCCCTCTGGATCGGTCGCGAGACTGCGGTCGAGCGCTATCGACAGGAGCTTTCGTTCATGGCAGCCCAGTTCGCCGCCCTTCCGGCCCTGTCGCGTCCCGATGTCCTCGTCTCCGCTTCTCCGTCGTTTCCGGCGCTCTTTCCGGCGATGCTCAATGCTCGTGTGCGTCATGTGCCATGGGTCATCTGGTTGCACGACATCTTGCCGGACGGGGCGGCCTCCAGCGGGCTCGTCGACGAGGCCAGCCCCGTCATCCGCGCAGCCCGTCGCCTCGAGCGCTCCTCCTACCGAGCAGCCAACCGCATCGTGGTGCTCTCCAGCGCATTTACGCAGAATCTGACCGAAAAGGGCGTGCACGAGGAGAAGATCCAGCTGATCTACGATCCCGCCACGCGGGTCCCGCGACAGGAGCCCTCCTACGAGCCCCAAGCACAACCTCCACGCCTATTGAGCATGGGCAACATCGGCTACTCCCAGGGATTGACGCCGCTGGTCGCAGCCTTCGAGCGCTCTGAGGCGCTTGTCGGCACTCCTGTTCGCTTTGTCATCACTGGCAACGGCATCGCCGCGGAGGAAACGCGCGCGGAGATCCGCTCGGAGCGGGTCGAGATGCCTGGAGTCGTCGATGACGAGCGCCTGGAGCAGGAGCTCCACAGCGCCACGATCGCTTTCGTTAGCCAGCAGCACGAGGGCGCCGAGTTCAACATCCCCTCCAAGATCATGAACTTCATGGCCTACGGCCTGCCGATCCTAGCGGCGGTCAATCCCGGCGGTGAGGTTGCGCGGATCGTGGAGCAGTCCGGTGCGGGTTGGGTGGTGGACAGCTCCGATCCGGACTCTTTCCCGCGCAAGCTTGGCGAAGTTCTGCAGGCGCCCGCTGAGGTCGCCGCGCGGGGACGCGCCTCCTACGAATATGCCCAGCGCCACTTCACGCAGGCCGGTTTTGCCGAGCGCTTCGACGAGTCGCTCAACGAAGTCATCCAACTGCGAGGCGTCGCCTGACGAGCTCTTAGGCGGGGTTCAGAGCTGAGGCCTGCTCGAAGATCCAGGCATAGGTCTTCTCAAGGCCGTCGTGCAGGTAGATGCTCGGCTCCCACCCCAGCCTTTCTTTGATCATCGTGTTGTCGCTGTTGCGTCCCCTGACGCCCTTCGGCGCCGACAGGTCGTAGTGGCGTTCGAGTTTCGTCCCCGCGATCTCCTCGACGATGTCCACGAGCTGGTTGATGCTCACCATCTCGCTCGATCCAAGGTTGATCGGGTCGAGGATGTCAGAGTCCATGATGGCCTGCGACCCATGCACGCAGTCGTCGATGTACATAAAGCTGCGAGTCTGCTCCCCGTCGCCCCAAATGTCGATCTGGTTGCTACCCGAAAGTTTTGCTTCTACGACCTTGCGACAGATGGCGGCAGGCGCCTTCTCACGCCCTCCCTGCCACGTGCCCTCGGGGCCATACACGTTGTGGTAGCGGGCCATCCGGGTATACATGTCGAAGTCCTCACGGAAATGACGGCACATGCGCTCGCTAAAGAGCTTCTCCCATCCATACCCGTCCTCGGGTTGGGCGGGGTAGGCGTCGCTCTCCTTCAGCCCGGGGTTCTCCGGGTCGGTCTGCTTGTCGGCCGCGTAGACGCATGCCGAGGATGAATAGAAGAAGCGTCCCACCCCATGCTCCTTTGCAGCCTCCAGCATGTGTGTGTTGATCAGTACCGACAGCATGCACAGGGCCTTGTTGTTCTCGATGAAGCCCATCCCGCCCATGTCGGCAGCCAGGTTGTAGACGTCATCGGCACCTGAAAGCGCCTGTGCGCAGGCGTCCTTCAGGCTGAGATCCTGGACAGCGTTCTCCGCTTCTCCATGCACCTGATACCACTCGTCGAGCGGCTTGACGTCTACCGACCGGACCCGATGGCCCTGTCCCAGGAGAGTTGATACGAGATGGCCGCCGATGAAACCTCCACCGCCAGCGACTACAACCAGATCACTACTCATAAGACCTCCGTGTCCAAGGATGCTCGATAGCTTTGATATAGGCCAGTAAACGAGTAAAGGAACGCATTCCGTGCGAGCAACGAGAGTAATTCTATCTCAAAATGACGTAGCCCGTACTCTAATTGTTCGACGTATGGTGTCCTATGCTGACGCCAACCCTTGCTTGAACTCCTCGAATGCACTCTGCTCGCCGGCAAAGGCAAGGGGTGGCATCTGCTCGATCGAGACCCAGGCCGCATCGGAGCTCTCGGCGGAGAGGTTCAACTCACCGGACGGCGCATGGCAGTGGAAAGCCACATCGACCGTCCACTTTCCATCGTCTCCATAGCGACTGGTGTACGCGCCAATGATGCTCGTCGCCTCGACGCAAAGGCCTGTCTCCTCGAAGATCTCCCGCCTAACAGCCGCATCCGGGCTCTCTCCCACCTCGACAAAGCCGCCGGGCAACTCCCAGCGGCCCCGGTAGGGCTGCTGGCCGCGTCTAAGCACCAGATAGTACCCGTTTTGCTCGATAAAGGCGAACGCCGTGATAGCAGGGTTGTTGTAGTGCACGAAGTGTCCCCGAAGGCAGCCGGGACGGCCGCAATCAGGCCCGCTGAGGAGCGGGACAAGCTCATCCCCGCAGAGGGGGCAGAAACGAAATTCGTTCGCGTCAGCGATTTGCATGGCGAAGCCAGAGTAGCGGTCCCGCCATGCCGCGTACTTGCCGTATCCTTGCGGGTCTGATATGACGAAGCTCGATGTCCGGCTCGGTGCCATGCCATTGCCTACTGTCTGTGTCGAGGGGCTCGGCTCCCCTCACGGTATGCCCCGCCCACAGAGCGATCAACACCGTGCCTGCGGGAACCGTTGACCGCTCATATTGCCAACGACCGCTCAGCGTCGTAGGTGCCTACGAGGGGCTAGCGAAACTCGCTGCGCCGCTTCTCCATGCGGGTAGCGGGTTGGTGTTGGGCCGGTACCTCACGTGTCGGGTGATCCTACCCAGGCGATGACAGCGACCCTGAAGAACCAGGGGAAAGCGGGGATGATCGTGCCGGTGAAGCCCGATGAGCCAGCTTGCGTCAGGGACGCTACTTCAGGAAACCGACGAGTGGCGGGAGTACGTCGGTCGAGATGTAGTTGTAGAGACCGGAGAGGACTTCGAGGACGGGTTCGCCGGTCAGGGTCAAGCCGGTTAGCGATCAGCGTCTCTCGGATCACATCTCGATCGGTGTTTTGACGCGGGTGTTCCCGCCGGAGCTGGGGGATGCTGTGGTGGCGGAGGTAGAGCGTGGTGAGCGTCGAGTTCGGTTGTTGCCGGCGTGACGGGGTCCCCATGAAGTGAGCCAGGCTGAGTGCGTGGTCGTGTTTCCCGTGATGGGATGGAAGGATGGACACGATCATGAAGCGACGCAGGCATACCCCGGAGCAGGCTGTTAGGAAGAT
>JBARJU010000001.1:0-23500 GCA_049800435.1 Solirubrobacteraceae bacterium | reverse complement strand
GCGCCACGCACCGGGCCGCCGGGGCGCCGCGATCCGCCGCCCGTGCCGCACGCTCCGCCTCCCACGCCGAGAACAGCTCGATACCGAGGGCCAGCGGCGTACGGGCGCGGATGAGCAGTGGGGCGATCGTGGAGGTGCGCGCCCCGATCGTGATCGTCGCCGCCGGTACGATCCACACGCCACTGCTGCTGGCGCGCAGTGGCATCGGCGAAGCATCGGGCCAACTCGGGCAGAACCTCTCGCTGCATCCTGCGTGCGCGGTGTTTGCGCACATGGAGGAGATCGTGGACATGGCAAGGGGCGTGCCCCAGAGCTTCTACGTAGACGAGTTCGCGGGCGAAGGGATCATCTTCGAGGGCGTCGCCGGGCCGCCCGCGTATGCGGCGATGTCACTGCCCTTGAGCGGCACGCGCCACGAAGCGGCGATGGCTGACTACCGCCACCTGGCGCAGTTCGGCGTGATGGTGAGCGACAGCTCGCGCGGAAGCGTGCGTGCGCTGGCAGGACGACCGCTGATTCGATACGACCTCGACGAGGCCGACCTGCAGCGCTTCCGGACCGGCTTGGCGCGCATGCGTGAGTTGTTCGAAGCGGCCGGCGCCCGCGAGGTGTATCTGCCGCTCCCCGACGGGGTCACGCCGGAGCGTGCGCGATTGCGCGACCTGAAGCTGATGGCGTTTCACCCGCTGGGGACGGCCCGCGCCGACGCGCGCGCGAGCCACGGTGTGATCGACGGCGAGCTTCAGGCGCACGGCGCCAGGGGCGTGTATGTGGCCGACGGCTCGGCCGTGCCGAGCTCACTCGGCGTCAATCCGCAGATGACGATCATGGCTCTCGCGACACGGCTTGCATTCAGGTTGCTCGGCCGCGAGCTACAGGGCGCCCAAACCGACCGGGAGGCGGCATGAGAGGATTGAGACACGTTCGACGCGACCAACACTCGAACGAGGAGGCACGCGCATGTCGTTCCTGATCGATCCCCCACTGCTGTACAGCGGGGGCCGCACATACGGCCGCATCACACGGGGCCTCGAGCCAAGTCCCGCGCGCGACGCGGCGGTGGGGGTCACCTATATGGCTGTGTTTTGGGGCATCAGCGTCGGGCTGTACCTGGACCAGGGTTGGACCAGGCCGGTGTGGAAGATGTGCCGCGCTGCCTCGGGCCGCGACTGGATGCTCAACTCGGGCGTGTTCAGGTTCGACTGGCGAAGGGCCGGGCCGCGAACGCACAAGCTGTCGGCCGCGATCTTTGCCACGTATCCGCTGTGGCTGTGGCTGGGGATGCGGCGCGGGCGGCGTTCATCCGCCGAGTAGCTGCTGGTAGATCAGGAAGAGGTTCAGCAGCGTGATGAGCGCCGCGATCGATATCGCCGTCACAGTGGTGAGGCGGCGATTGACGTGCACGCCCATGACATCGCCGCGACTGGTGAGCATCACGAGCGGCACAAGCGCGAACGGGATGCCAAACGAGAGCACTACCTGACTGAGCACGAGCGCCGAGGTGGGGCTCATGCCGGCCGCCAGCACCGCGAGCGCGGGCAGCATCGTAACCGCGCGCCGCGCCACCAGCGGGACCCGAACCCTGATGAAGCCGGACATCACGACCTGTCCGGCATAGGTGCCGACGCTCGAGGAGGAGGCTCCGGAGGCGAACAGCGCGACGGCGAACGCGAGCGCGGCGCCGCCGCCGACGAGGTGGCCGAGTTGGGCATGGGCTCCGCCGATCGAGTCCAGGCCGGACAGCGCGGGCGTGTGAAACAGCTTGGCGGCGACGGCGAGCATCGCCATGTTGATGACCCCCGCGCACCCGAGCGCGACGATGACATCGATCTTCTCGAAGCGCAGCACGCGACGACGCTCCGAGTCGTTGCGACACGGCACGCGCCCGTTGGTGAGCGCCGAGTGCAGGTAGATGACGTGAGGCATCACGGTCGCCCCGATGATCCCGACCGCCAGATACAGGTAGCTCGCGCCGTGCAGGCCCGGAATCAGGCCGTGCAGCGATCCGCTAGCCGACGGCCCGATGCTCAGCGCCTCGTAGAGGAAGCCGAGGAAGATGATCCCGAGCAGCGCGGTGATCGCAAGCTCGAAGCGGCGGTAGCCGCGTGTCTGCAGCTCGAGGATCGCAAAGGCGATCACGCCGGTGATCAGGCCCGCCGGCAGCAGCGGCACGCCGAACAGCAGGTTCAGGCCGAGCGCGGCTCCGAGGAACTCGGCGATGTCGGTGGACATCGCCATGATCTCCGCCTGCACCCACAATCCCCAGGTGACCGCGCGCGGGAAGCGCTCGCGACACAGTTCGGGCAGGTCGCGATCGGTGGCGATCCCGAGCTTGGCCGACAGGTACTGGATCAGCATCGCCATCAGGTTGGCGACCAGCACCACCCACAGCAGCAGGTACCCGAAGCGAGCGCCACCCGCCATGTTCGTGGCGAAGTTGCCCGGGTCGACGTATGCGATCGCCGCGACGCACGCGGGGCCGAGCATCGCGAGCGTCGCGCGCACCCTCCCCCGCGCGAGCAGCTGTTCGAGCGCGCTCGGCGCGAATGTGGCGTCGGGCAGGGCGATCGAGGCGCCCTCCAGGGCCGCGGCGGGTCGCAGGGCGGTCTCGCTCATAGGGCGATCCCCCGGGCGATCGGCGCGGTCACGACGACCTGGCTCATGCGACGCCCTCGCCTATGACCGACGACCCGAGCCCCTCGCCGAGACTCGAGGACTCAAGGCTCACGCGCATCGCTCGCAAGAGACCGCCCCCGAGCGTGTGCTCGCAGCCATCGATGCTCACGAGCAAGGGACCACCGAATGGCTGGCGCTCGAGCACGTGGATGCGTCCGCCGGGCAGTATCCCCTGGTCGGCCAGGTAGCGCAGCATCTCGGGGTTGGCGTCGGACACGCGCACGAAGATCCCCTCCTCGCCGGGCACCAGCGACTCAAGGCTGCGAGTCGGGTGCTCGTCCAGCTTCAGGTCCGCGCTCGGGATGGGGTCGCCGTGCGGGTCGATCGTTGGGTTGCCGAGCTTTGCCGCAATCAGCGCCTCGAGCTCCTCGGAGAGCACATGCTCGAGCACCTCGGCCTCGTCGTGCACGCGATCCCATGGCATGTGCAGGGCCTCGGCCAGGTACAGCTCGAGCAGCCGGTGGTGGCGGATCACCTCGAGCGCGAGTCGGCGGCCCTCAGGCGTGAGCCGCACGCCACGATAGGGAATGTGGGAGATCAGGCCAAGCTCGTCGAGCTTCTTGAGCATGCCGGACACCGATCCCGTGGTGAGCTCCAGACGTTCAGCCAGCGCGTTTGTGGAGACCGGCTCGTCATCCCGCGTTTCAAGCGTGTAGATCGCCTTGCAGTAGTCCTCGATCGCCGGCGAACGCACGCTTTCCTTGGCAGCCATGCACAAAGAATAAGGCATGCCAAGACTTTCTTCAAGTGCTTCCGCGAGCAGTGGGCAAACATGCTCCGAAAAGGCTTGTGCCACACGCGCGTGGGACACCGCCAATCGAGAGCCACAGCCGCCGACTGGCTGCGTAGCCAAACCGGGCGCGAGACGAGTAACATCGAGGCCCGCAACCCCTGTGCAGCCGATTGGAGGCTTCGATGACAGCGACCGACACCAAGCTCGAGGATCAGCGAGTGCTCGAGCGCCAGCACTGGGTCGACGGGCCGCCCCACGCGCTGTTCAAAGACCTTCGAGCGGGCTGTCCCGTCCACTACACACGGGAAGTCAGCGAATTCCCCGAGGAAGGCGGCTTCTGGTCGGTGACCACCGCCGCGGACGTCCACACGGTCAGTCGCGACTGGCGGACCTATTCCTCCGAGCTCGGCGGGGTGACGGTCATCTCCTCCGTGTTCCCCGTCGAGCTCGCCCGCGCGATGTTCATCGGGATGGACCCTCCCAAGCACGACCGCGTGAAGGCCCTATTCCAGGCCGGTTTCACGCCGAAGCGGATCGCCGCCCACGAGGACGCGATTCGGGAGATCGTTAAGAGAACGCTCGACGGCCTTGAGGGGCGCGAGAGCTGCGACCTTGTCAACGATGTCGCCCAACCGGTCGTCTCGCGCGTGATCGGCAGCTTTATGGGCATCCCCGCGGAGGACGACGCGATCTGGGCTCGGCTGATGAACTCGACGCTTGGAGCGGGCGACCCCGACCTCAACCCCGACGGGGTCGAGGCGGTCATGGAGAAAGAGATCCCCGAGATCTTCGAGCGTTGCGGGCGGATGATCGCCGAGCGGCGGGCAAACCCGACCGACGACCTGACGAGCGTGCTCGTCCACGCCGAGCTCGACGGCGAGCAACTCGCCGAGCACGAGATCGTGATGGGCTTCTTCCTGCTCGTGGCGGCAGGCAACGACAGCACCAAGGCCACCTACTGCAGCGGCATGCGCGCTCTGCTCGAAGACCCCGAGCAACGCCGACTCGTGCTCGAGGACCCGGGACTGGTTCCCGCCACCGTCGAGGAGTCGCTGAGAATGTTCCCCGCATTCGCCCACTTCAGGCGTACGGCCACGAAAGACACCGAGCTGGGAGGCCGGCAGATCAAGCAGGGAGAGAAGGTGGTGATGTGGTACGTGTCCTCCAACCGCGACGAGTCACGCTTCGATGACCCCGACCGCTTCGACGTGCGTCGCACGACCGAGCACCAGGCGTTCGGGGCTGGGGGTCGCCACTTCTGCCTCGGCACGGCGCTGGCGCGCCTGGAGTTGCGCATCCTCTTCGAGGAGACGCTCGCGCGCTTTCCCCGCATGGAGCTCGACGGCAGGCCGTTGATGGTCGAGTCGGGCTTCCTCAACCAGCTCAAGACGCTTCCGGTCAGGCTGAACGCGTAGCGGCGCGATCCGCGCTCGAAGCGTCGCGACCGGGCGCCGTGAGCGGCCAACGCACTCGACGAGCCGCCCGCCGGCCACGACCTGGTGCGATATGAGCGCCTACACGCCACGACCCACGATCGAGCGGATCACGCTCGCCGACGACCCCGAGTGCTGGCGGGCGCTCGGTTTCACCGTGGAGGACGCCGCCGTACAACTTGGAGCCGTGCGGCTCGAGCTGGCGGGTCCGAGCGCCGGTCGAGGAATCTTCGGATGGTCGTTGCGCGGAGTCTCGAGCACTGATCTGGATGGGCTCCCAACCACGATCTCACATACCCCGCCTCCCCGGGCAAGGCCTTTTGAGCCCAATACTGAGCACCCCAACGGGATCGCGGCGATCGACCACGTGGTGGCGATGTCGCCCGACCTCGACCGCAGCGTACGCGCGCTCCAAGCGGCAGGCCTCGACCTGCGCCGCATCCGCGACCAGCCAACCCCGGCGGGAGCCCCGCGCCAGGCGTTCTTCCGGCTCGGAGAAGTCATCCTCGAGCTGGTGCAGGAGCCTGAGGAGGCTCTCGCCGCGCGCCCCGATGGCGCTGAGAGATCGGCGCGATTCTGGGGCCTTGCGCTGCTAAGCGACGATCTCGAGCAAACACTCGCGCGGCTCGGCGAGCACGCGAGCGAGGCACGCGCCGCCGTCCAGCCGGACAGGCGGATCGCGACGCTGCGACGCTCCGCCGGCCTAGCTGTCCCTGTCGCGCTCATGAGCCGCGCCGTCGTATAGGCCACAATCTGTCGCGTGATGGCGACCGTGGAGAGTAGGGAGGCGGGATTCAGGTACGGCGCCGTCTTCATGTTGACGCTCGCGCTGCTCGTGTTCGTGATCGTGGCGCCCGGCGCCGACTGGTCACGCGCCGTCGGGTGCGCGCTTCAGTGGCTTGCGCTGCTGGCGGTGGTGGCCACCTCGCGTGCAAGCACGGGCGTGCGCCAGTCCGTGGCGATCGTGCTGCTGGCCCTGACGAGCTTCACCGTCGTGGGCGAGGCCGCGGGCGCACTCCCGGACGCCGTCCTGTTCGCGATCAGCGGCTTGCTCTCGGCGGCGATCCCGCTCGCGCTGATCGGCGGGCTGATGCGCCTCGTTCGAGTGCACGGCGTAACTCCGCAAGCGGTCGCCGGAGCCCTCAGCCTCTACCTGCTGCTCGGCCTCGTGTTCGCATGGGTCGTCGGCTTCGTCTCCAGAGTCGATAGCGCCCAGTACTTCGCCGAGCAGGCCCACGCTTCCACGAGCCAGATCGTGTACTTCAGCTTCGAGGTGCTCACCACCACCGGCTTCGGTGACCTCACCGCCGCGACCCACCTCGGGCGCGCCCTCGCGGTCGTCGAGATGCTGCTCGGCCAGCTCTACCTCGTCACCGTGATCGGCGTGCTCGTCGGTAACTTCGCGGGGCGCTCGCGACCTGCCCCGGGACCACAGTGAGCCCAGACAACTCGGTTGGCCTTTCCAAGACGCTAACGAGAACGTAGGGTAAAGCGATGCCCTCTTCCAGTCGGTCCGAGCCACGCACGAAGGCCCCCTCCCCACGCACCCGCGTGCGAAGGATGCCGGCCCGCGCGGACTATGACCGCGAGACGGTTGAGGCGATCCTCGACGAGGCGCTCGTGGCGCACGTCGGCTTCGCCGTGGACGGGCAGCCGTGCGTGATCCCGATGCTGCACGCCCGTATCGGGGAGAGCGTTTACTTCCACGGCTCGAGCGCGAGCCGCACCGTGCGGGCATTGGCGGCGGGCGCTCCGGTATGCCTGACGGTGACGTTGCTCGACGGGCTCGTGCTCGCGCGCTCGGCGGTGCACCACTCGGTCAACTACCGCTCTGTCGTCGTCTTTGGTCAAGCCACCTCGATCGAGACCCCGAGCGAGAAGATGGCCGCGATCGAGGCGTTCACGGAGCGACTGATCCCAGGACGCTGGGAGGAGGTGCGAGCACCCACAGCGAAAGAGCTCAAGGCGATCCGGGTGTTCGCGCTGCCGCTCGACGAGGCATCCGCCAAGACCCGCTCGGGGCCGCCTGTGGACGACGAGGAGGACTATGCGTTTAATACATGGGCGGGAGTCATACCGCTCACCCTGGAAACTGGTGTGCCGACCGCGGACGAGCGCCTTGCGGAGAGCATCCCTCTGTCAGCCGCGGCTCGCGAGTGGGTCGCCCGCAAGGGCCGGTCGATCGGCGGGCGCTGAGCGAAGCTGAGGCCAGGCCTCGACAGCCGCCCCCAGCATCGTGTTTCGTGACGTTGCCAAGGACTGGTGAAACTAATCGTCGGCGCCGAGCGGCGGACCGACGTTTAGGACATGGTGCTTGTTGAAGATTTCCGCTATCTCCTCAGCAGACGGTCGCGGCGTGTCGGGCGGCGGCAACGTGGAGGCGGTCGCCGGAACACCGCCCTCGAGGAACAGCTGCTCGATACCGGCGGGCGTGCTGAGCACGAGCACCCTCGCGCTGTCGCTGTCGACGCGGAAGGTGTGCTCGACGCCCATCGGCACCGTCATAATGCCGCCCACCTCCAACTCGAAGCGCTCGGCCCCGGCGACGACCGTCAGTCGTCCGTCGAGCACGATGAAGCTCTCGTCCTGGGGATGGGTATGCAGCGGCGGCGAGGCGTGGTGGGGCAACAGCGCCTCAACCAGCGAGTAGCGCCCTGCGACCGTCTCGCCCGGCACTCTGACGGTCTGTAGCGTCCCCAGGAACCAGACCTGCCGACCCTCTCCGGCAGATGACCATGTCGCTTGCATCCCGACCTCCTTGCGCGCTGGCTGTTGGGCGCCGCAGCATATCCGAGCCGGCACCACCGCTCCGTGCGGCTTCGTCAGGCGCCGGACAGGCGCCGTTGGTCTGATTACGCGTCTCAGGGGAACATATGGAACCATCCCGTTCCATGGTCCGCGGCGTTAAACGCTCGAAGTTCGTAACATTGCCGGCGCTCAGTTGCCTGGTCGTCGCATGCTTGAGCGGCTGTGGCGGCTCAGAGGGCGCGGCCAAACGCTCCCAGGGCAGACCTGGAGCAGTTGCGACAGCGGCCGCGCTCGCCGCCGTGGGGGCCGCCGCACGCACGACACTGGCGCATCCGGTGGGTCTGGAATTTCGCTTGGACGGATCGCGGGCGCTGGGTTCATCGCCGGCTCCCGTGCTCGGCTCGGGCGAATTCAACCCCGGGCAAGGAACCGGCAGCGAGACGATCGACCTTGGAGAGGTTCGCCACCAGGAGCCCGGCACCGAGCACGTGGTGTTCCTGCCCTCGCGGGTCTACCTACAGCCGAAGTCCACCACGGGCAAGGTGTTGCCGGCGGGCAAGGCGTGGGTGTCGGCGACGCTCTCGGGGTCGGATTCGATCGACACCAACTTTCCGATGTTTGCGCTCCAGGCCGAGGCTGTCAATCCCGCGTTTCCGCTGTCCGAGCTCGCCGGCGGCGCGGTCTCGGCGGTCGCGCTGGGGCACCGGCCATTGGCGAGCGGCCAGGAAGGCATCGCCGAATCCTACGCGCAGGCATATGAGGTAACGGTCGATTTCACGCGAGCCCTGAGTGCCTCCACCGGGCCGAGCGGCGCCGTCTTCGCGCAGGCGATCCGCTCCGAGCTGGCGGCCGGCTCAAGCGGACAGTCAGGTGGCGGCGGGCACGGACCGATCACGGTCTGGGTCGCTCACGGGCGCGTCATCCAGTTGCGAAGCTCGCCACCGGGCGCGGGGGTGGGCACAGCGACCATGACGATGTGTTGCTTTGGAACGCCTGTCCACACCGCGGTGCCATCGCCGTCTCAGGTCGTTGACATCGGGTCGCTTACGCCCTCAGGCGAGCGGGAGAACAACGGGGGAGGCGACTCCGATGGGGGATAGCTCGACGCCGATCCTGATCGAGGGTCTGACCAAGCGCCTCGGCCGGGGCGTGCTCGCCGTCGATGGTCTTGACCTGGTCGTGGAACGTGGACAGATCCTCGGACTTGCCGGCCCCAACGGCGCCGGAAAGTCCGTGACTCTGAAGATCCTGCTTGGCCTCGTGCGGCCCACCTCGGGCCGCGTGGAGCTGTTCGGAGAACGCGTCCACCCGGGCGCGAAGGCGCTTGGCAGGGTGGGTGCCCTGGTCGACGGCCCCGGGTTCGTGCCTCATCTGTCCGGGAAGGAGAACCTACGCTTGGCGTGGCGCATGACGCGCAGCACCGAGCCGGCGATCGGGCTCGAGCGCGCGATCGAGATCGCGGGTCTGGGCGATGCGATCGATCGCCCCTTCAAGACCTACTCGCACGGGATGCGCTACCGGCTCGGCTTGGCTCAAGCGCTGCTCGGCGCACCTGAGCTGCTGCTGCTCGACGAGCCGACGACCGGCCTTGACCCCGCGCACATACGGGAGATCCGTGAGGCGATCGCGGCCGCCGCGGCGAACGGCACGACGGTCGTGTTCTCGAGTCACCTGCTCTCCGAGGTCGAGCACACGTGCACCCATGCGGCGGTCATGCGCGCCGGGCGCCTGATCGCGTCCGGTCCCGTCGCGGAGCTTCGAGGCGAAGGCTCGCTCGAGGATGCCTACCTCAGACTGGTCGAGGACGCCACGCCGGCAGAGGACACGCGGTCGCTCGAGCGGACGAGCGTCGAGCGATGATCCGGATCGAGCTGGCCAAGCAGTGGCGGCGTCCGAGGACGCTCCTCACGTTCGTCGCGCTCGCGTCGTTCACGCTGGCCCTGACGGTGGCCCTTGCGATATCCGGCGGCGGCAAGCTCCAGCGAGTGGGCGACATCCCGTTGCTTCTCGTCCCGAATCGCACGGGCATCTCCGTGCCGGTGATCGCGCTTGCGAGCACGATGAAGTTCTTTCTGCCGCTTGCCATCGCGATCTTCGCCGGCGAGTCGGTTGCCGGCGAGGCCGGGTGGGGAAGCCTGCGCTACGCGCTGGCGCGTCCGGTGTCGCGCTCGCGCTACCTATTCTCCAAGCTCGTCGTGGCGCTCGGGCTCTCGTTCGCGGCGGTCGCGCTCGTGCCGCTCGCGGCGCTCTTGGCGGGCACAGTCGCTTTCGGGTGGCACCCCTTCACGGCAATCGACGGGAGTGCATCGACGGCGCTCAACAGCACGATCGTGACGTTCTCGAGCGGCGCCGCTCTCGCGCGTCTTTCAATCGGCGCCGCATATGTGGCGGGCGGGATGATGAGCATCTTCGCGTTTGCGTTCTTGCTCTCGACGCTCACTACACACCCCTTTGCGGCAGTGGCCGGGGGCGTTGGATTGACCCTCGTCTCGCGCGTGCTCAACGCCGACTACCTCCCGGGAGTCGCGGTCCTGAACCACTGGATGCCCAACAATGACGTCGACCTGTGGCAGCACCTCTTCCAGGATCCCTACCAGACGACGGGGATGAGCCATTTCCTGGTGCTGCAACTCATCTACGCCGCGGTCTTTCTCTCGATCGCATGGTGGTGGTTCGCGCGCAAGGACATCCTCGCGTGATCGCGATCGAGCTGGCCAAGCAGGCGCGGCGCCCACGCGCATGGGTGACCCTGCTCGCGATGGTCGCGATCCCGATCGTGCTCACGCTGGTCATCGGGACGACCAGGCCCACGCTGGCCGAGCGGGTCGGCGACTTCGGATCGGTCGTCACCGACACCTCGGGGCTGACGATGCCGCTGATCGCGCTCAGCGCGATGCTCCTGTTCATGCTCCCGCTCGCGGCGGCGATCTTCGCCGGCGAGTGCGTCGCGGGCGAGGCTTCGTGGGGCAGCTTGCGCTACCTCTTGGCCCGCCCCGTTCCCCGTTGGAGGGTGCTCGGCGCGAAGACTGCCGTCGCCGGCCTGTATTCGCTCGCGGCCGTGGTGCTCGTCGTGTTGGTCTCGCTCGCAGCCGGCTCGCTGGCGTTTGGATTGCATCCCCTGACGGTCCTCGACCTTCAGCACACGACGCCATTCGTCGTCGCCTCCGCGAAGCTGCAGCCACTCACCGCGGCGGCACGACTCGGACTCTCCACCGCCTACGTCCTCGGAACCCTCACGAGCACGTTCGCGTTCGCGCTACTCCTCTCCACGCTGAGCGCCCGTCCATTCAGCGCGGTCGCCGGGGGCGTGGGGTTGGGGCTGTTCTCGCGGGCGCTCGACAACATCCCCGGTCTGCACGGCCTCAGCCCGTGGCTACCCGTAAGCGACGCAGGCAGCAACCTGTGGACGGGGTTCTTCACGCAGCCGATACACACCGGCGGAATGGCACACGCGATGGCAGTCCAGGCTTGCTACACCGCCCTGTTCCTGGCCGCCGCCGTGCTCTGGTTCACGCGATCGGATGTGCTGAGCTGAGGTCCGACGGTTGCCAGAGGCAAGCGCGGGCGAACATCTAACTACTCGACCCGTAACGCCACCCAAGTGAACCGTCAAGTGAGACCCAGTAACTCTGGCAGCCGCTCGAGCGAGCCAAAGATCGTGGCGCCCGCGCGCCGCAGCGCCTGCTCGTCGCTGTCGGCGGCGTAGCCGAGGACGCGCATGCCGGCCCTCGCGCCCGCCGTGACCCCCGAGGGCGTGTCCTCAACGACTACGCAATGAGTGGGGTCCACTCCCATCTCTGCGGCGGCGTGAAGGAACAGGTCGGGGTGAGGCTTGCCGCGTGGAACGCTCCAGGCCGAAAACAGCGCATGCTCGGGAAAGAGACGGCGAAGTCCGGTGATATCGAGTGAGAGCCTCGTCTTCTCGAGCTTGCCCTGCGAGGCGACGCACACAGCGACACCCCTCGCGAGGACTCCTTCGACGACCTCGGCCGCTCCTTGCACCGGCCTGAGCTCACGACGAAACTCTCCGGCGCGCACCCTCTCATAGTGCGCCAGCCAGTCACCCGGGAGCGAGCGGCCGAGTCGCTCCTGCGCCCGCTCGAGGACCTCGGTCAGCAGCAGGCCCTGATAGTCACGGCGCGCCTCCATCAGGGTTGTGGGCAGGCCCTCTGCGCTCAGCATGCGGGCGAGCACGTCGTTTGAGATCGCCTCGCTGTCGACCAGCACCCCATCGCAATCGAAGATGACCAGCTCGAGACCTTGCACGGGCGGATCATCGCGCACAGCCGCGACGCGCTCCCCGCGCACCACCAGCGGCCGCGCGCGTGTGGGCCTTCTGCGAGAGTTCCGCGCACCACCATGGCGCAAGGGACGTTCTACTTCGACCTCGGATCGCCCTTCGCGTACCTTGCGGCGGAGCGACTGGACGAGGTCCTTGGAGAGCCGGTCCAGTGGCAGCCGGTGTCGCTCGGCGGGCTGTTCAAGCTAGCGAGCCGCTCGTCCTGGTCGCTCGACGATCCAAAACGCCGGCGGGAGGGCGTCGCCGAGGTGGAGCGCCGTGCGCGATTGTACGGACTGCCCGCGGTGCGCTGGCCAGATCCGTGGCCGAGCAACTATCTGATGGCGATGCGAGCGGCGACGTTCGCTTACCGCGCCGGGCGCGGCCACGAGTTCACGATGAGGGCCTTCCGAGCCTCGTTCGCCGAAGGGCTCGATCTCGGCATCCCCGCGCACGTGCTCCAGGCCGCCGAGCGCGCGGGTCTCGATCCGGCGGAGGTCGAGCGGGCGACCCGGGACCCCGAGATCAAGCTCGCTCTGCGCGAGGCCACCGACGCGGCGCACGCCCTCGGAGTGTTCGGCGTCCCCACGATCGCCGTGGGCAGCGAGCTCTTCTGGGGAGACGATCGTCTTGAGGATGCAGCTCTGAGCCTGACCCGCTAACCCAACGGCGGCCATGCACGTCGTAGGCTTGAAATCTTGCTTCCCACCACGACACTTGCCACGTCCGCCCCGATCGAGCCGCTTACGCAGCTCGTGCCGCTCGTCCTGCTGAGCCTGCTCTACGGCAGGCGCTCACGCACGCTCGCGCATCAGGGCCGTGCCGTGCCGGGCTGGCGCCAGGCCTGCTTCTACGGCGGCATCCTTACGATCGCGGGAGCGCTCACAGCGCTCGGCGACCTCAGCGACGAACTGCTCACCGCGCACATGGTGGAGCACCTTCTGTTGGGGGACATCGCTTCACTGTTGATCGTGCTCGGCTTGACGGGCCCGCTGATCGCCCCAATTCTGCGTATCAAGCTCTTCGACCGCCTGCGCATCCTCGCCCACCCTCTGATCGCATTTCCGCTGTGGGCGATCGACATGTACATATGGCACCTGCCGGTCTTCTATGAAGCCGCGCTCAATCACCTCGCTGTGCACCTGCTCGAGCACGCCATGTTCCTCGGGCTGGGCATCAACATGTGGATGTGCCTGTTCGGGCCCCTCCCGATGCCGCGCTGGTTTGGCAATCTCGCGAAGCTCGGCTACATCGTTGCGGTGCGCTTGACGGGTACCGTGCTCGGGAACGTGTTCCTATGGTCGGGAAGCGCCTTCTATCCATTCTACACCCACGGTGACGCGGCGTGGCACGTTTCGCCGATCGCCGACCAGAACCTCGCCGGCGCGGTCATGATGGTCGAGGAGAGCATCCTCACCCTGTGCCTGTTCTGCTGGCTGTTTATGCGCACCGCCCGCGAGAACGAGGAACGCCAGGATCTGCTCGACTTCGCGGGCTCACATGGCGTTGCGCTGAGCGAGGAGCGCGCCACGCGCGCGGTCGGCGCGGGTCGCGGCCCCGAGCTGCGCCGACGCCTGGAGAAGAGGTCCGACTCAGTCGAGCGAACCTGAGGCGCCGCTCGGCGCACTCAGCTCGAGGCGAGCAGCGGAGCGTCGTGCGCGATTTCCGGCGGCGTGAAGTTCGACGCGTAGAGAGTCGTCACGTCGCCCTTCGCGCTCACGCCGTAGACCAGGCCGCTGTGATTGACCAGCTCGGGGTTCTTCGCATCCTGTTCGGAGCCCACCCCCCACGCCTTCCACACCCGCGCCAGTTCGTGCTTCGAGCCGACGAGGTACTGCATGCGTCCCGCCACCCCGTGGGCCTTCAGAAACTTGGCGATCGACCCCGGGGTGTCCCCGCGCGGATCCACCGACACCGCGACGACCTGCACCTTCGATGCCTTTGCGGGGCCCATCAGGTTGAGGGCAACACCGAGATTGGACGCGATCAAGGGGCACACGTCGGGGCAGTGGGTGTAGATGAACGTGACGAGCACCGCCTTGCCCTTGTACTGGGCGATGTTGACCCGTTCACCCTTGTAGTTGCGCAAGGACAGGGGTGGCTCGGGCGCCGCCGGCGAGGCAAGCGAGCCGCTGTACGTCGACGAGGCGGCGCCATGGCTGCTTGCGGCGCTGGAGTGACCGCCACCCCCACCGGTGCTCAGCAGGACCACTCCACCGGCGATCGCGAGCAGCACGACAAGCACGAGCAGTACACGCACATCGACGCCTCCCCGCGAGGGCGGCTCGGACGGGGCGGCCGGCGGCGACTCTTGCATTGCCATACAGGCCTGAACCTAGCACCACAGCCTTGGTCGTGCGTCGCTTCGAGAAGCCGACTCCCCAACCCTTGAGGGCCGCTCCGCCGCGCACAACAGGGGAGGTCGTGCCGCCCGATTCGAACAGGTTCTTCACCCGGCGGTCACTCCTCGGTAACCGCCGGCGGGTGGACGAGTCTCACCGACCGACCCGCCCGGGCATCTCATCCGGGCGGGGCGATTGTCGTCCAGACTCGAGACAGAGAGAGTGCGTTGGGGAGCGTCCACCAAGAGCTGGGCGAGGTGAGACCCGTCAGGATGCAGGTGGATGGCGAGCACGCGCAACCTATTGAACCTGAAGGAAGTCGAGAAGGGCTATGGCAGCCGGTCGGTGCTGCGCGGGGTGACCCTCGGGGTGGCCGCCGGCGAGCGGATCGGCGTGGTGGGGCAGAACGGCGGCGGCAAGTCCACGCTGCTCAACCTGATCGCCGGCGCCGAGCAGCCCGATGCGGGAGCGCTCACGCGAGCCGGCGATGTCGGGGTTGCGCTGCTTGGCCAGCACGATGAGCTCGACGAGCACGCAACGATCCGCGAGGCGCTGGTGGGAAGTCGCGTCGATCACGAATGGGCCGCGGACAGAGCGTTTCGCAGCGTGCTCGACGGTCTCGTGGGCGGCGTGACGCTGGAACGGTTCGCGGCCGGGATGGACACTCGGGTCGCTGGGCTCTCGGGGGGCGAGCGAAGGCGCGTGGCGCTCGCTCGACTGCTGCTCGATCCACCGGAGCTGCTGCTGCTCGACGAGCCCACGAATCACCTGGACGTCGAGGGAGTGGATTGGCTTGCGCGTCATCTCGCCGTGCGCAGGGGCTCGATGCTCGTGGTGACGCACGACCGCTGGTTCCTGGACGCGGTGTGCACCGCGACCTGGGAGGTGTCAGGCGGGTCCGTCTACCAATATGAGGGCGGCTACGCCGCATACGTTCTCGCTCGTGCCGAGCGCGACCGCCAACACGCCGCGCGCGAGGATCGACGAGAGCAGCTGGTGCGCAAGGAGCTTGCGTGGCTGCGGCGTGGACCGCCCGCACGCACGACCAAGCCGAAGTTCCGCATCGAGGCCGCCAACGCCCTGATCGCGGACGAGCCACCGGCTCGCGACCGGGCCGAGCTGCTGAGGTTTGCGGGCGCGCGATTGGGCAACAAGGTGGTGGACGCGCTCGACGTATCGCTAACGCTCGGCGATCGCGAGGTGTTGCACGCGCTGACGTGGAGGCTCGGCCCCGGCGATCGTGTGGCGCTCGTGGGGGTCAACGGCTCGGGGAAGACATCGCTCGTGAGGCTGCTCGCCGGCGAGCTCGAGGCGACCAGCGGTGAGGTGGAGCGCGGCGCCACGGTGCGCACAGCACATCTCTCTCAGGACACGGCTGAGATCCCTGGCCACATGCGCGTGCTCGAGTCCCTACAGGAGGTGAGAAGCGAAGCGGTGCTCAGCGACGGGCGGGAGATCACAGCGACGCTGCTGTGCGACCGCTTTGGCTTTCGCGGCGAGAAGTCGCGCACGCTCACGAGCAACCTCTCCGGCGGCGAGCGCAGGCGACTGGGGCTGATGCGCCTCCTGATGGAAGGACCGAACGTATTGCTGCTCGACGAGCCCACCAACGATCTCGACATCGACACCCTCACCGCGCTCGAGGATCTGCTCGACGGATGGCCGGGCACGCTCGTGGTGGTGAGTCACGATCGCTACTTCGTCGAGCGGGTGTGCGACAACGTCTATGCCCTCACCCCCGCCGGCGGGATCCGCCACGTGCCGGGAGGGATAGATCAATACCTGCGAGAGCGGACCGACGCCATCGAACCGGTGGCCAGGCGTGTGCCTGTCAAGAAGGGGATGGCCGCCGGAGCGGCCACACGTTCCAAGCGCAGGGACGCTCGACGCGCGGAACAGGAGGCGAAGCGACTGGAGCGAGCGATCGAAAAGCTCGCCGAGCGAGAGCGGACGCTGAACGAGGAGATGGCGGTGAACGCCACCGACCACGCCAGCCTGGGAGCGCTTCACGCAGAGCACGACCAGATCGTGGCCGAGCGCGAGGAGCTCGAGGCAGCGTGGCTGGAGACCTCGGAGTCGCTGGAGGGATAGCGCGCCTCGCGCGGCAGACACAAGTAGTGCCCTGCGAAATTGTGCAGTAGTGCCCTGCGACTTGGCGATCAGCGCCCGAACCAGCGCGCTCTGCGGCTCGACCCGAAGTGACGCTTCTCGGCGACGAGCGCGTCCGAGGGCTCTTGGAACGTGCCCGTCGGCTTGGGCCCCGAGAGGAAGTCCACGTCGACGCGACCGACCCGTCCCCCGCCGAACTCGATGTAGCAGGAGCCGCGCCCGTCGTAGGCCCCCGGGGGCTCACCGCCCCGCACGCGCGCGATCAGCGACTCGGCGACAATCCGCGCCGCGCCCTCGGCGAACACGCCCGCCTTGGGCACGCCGACTGTGGCGACGTCCCCGACCGCGTACACACCCGGAAAGCGCGTCTCGAGCGTGCGAGGGTTCACTGGCACATACCCCTCCTCGACCATGCCGCTCTGCAGGACCACGTCGGGAGCGCCGTGCTTGGGAACCCCGAGGAACAGGTCATAGGGCACATCGCTGCCGTCGTCGAGCACGACGACATGGCGCTCGGGGTCGAGCGAGCTCACGCGGCGGCCGGGTATGAAGTCGATACCGCGCTCCGCGAAGGCGGCGACGAGCGCGCGTGAGGTATCCGGCGAAGGAGGCACGGGTGTCCCGAACGGGATTACAAAGGAGATCTCGCAATCGGATCGGACCCCGCGGGCGAACAGATGGTCGTGCAGAAGCAGCGCGGCCTCGCTCGGCGCGGGAGGGCACTTGAACGGAGCCCCGCACACGCCGATGACCGCCCTACCCCGCGAGAACGTGGGTAGCAACTTGCCCAGTCGTTCAGCGCCGGCGACCGAGTAGAACTCATTGCCCGCCTCCGCGAGCCCCGGCGTCGCATCGAGGTCGTAGTCGGCGCCGAGCGCCACGACCAGGATGTCGGCCTCGTGCACGCCTCCATCGGTGCTCACAGTGCGCGTGTGCGGGTCGATCGCGGTGACGGTCTCGCGCAGGAAGCGTACCCCCGGCCGCGCGATGTCGGCGTAAGGCAGGCGAACCGCCTCGGGGGTCGTGCGACCGAACATGACATCGAGCTTCGAGTAACCGAACACGAAGGCGTCTTTCTTATCGATCAGTGTGACCTCGACCCGATCGTCGAGCGCCTCCGACAAGACGGTCGCGAGCTCGAGGCCCCCGAAGCCCGCCCCGAGGACGAGAACCCGAGTCTTCATCGAGGCGATGATACCGAGCAGCCCGCAACCCAAGCAACCGGAATCTCCTGTCCTCGCGCACGTTGGAGTTGCCGATGCGCCGAGCCACAGTCTCAGGGTGCGCTGTCGGTTCGCGACCTTGTATCGGTTCCATCCCTTTCAACCGGCAGTAGGGGAGTCGCGCTGCCCAGAGGACCCGGTGAGGAGGTGTCGCGGCCGAACAGCAGCGCCACGTTCCAGTCGATCAGCAAGCGCAGCTTGCGTCCCAGCCCCGGCATCGACAGCAGGTGGTAGGTGCGTGCGATGAGCCACGCCGGCAGGCCGCGCCAGCGCACTCCGAGCGTGATCGCCACCGCGCTGTTGTGACCGAGCTCTGCCACCACCCCGGCGGTGCGATAGCGAAACGGCCGCACAGGTCGATCTTCAAGCGCAGCCGCGATGTTGCGGGCCACCAGCCGACCCTGGCGGATCGCGTGCTGAGCGGTCGGCGGACACGCATGTCCAGGCCTGGCGGGATCGGGGACGGCGGCACAGTCGCCTATCGCCCACACTCCGGGGCGCCCCGCAACGCGCATCTCCCTATCCGCGATGACCCGCCCGCCGCCGTCGAGCGGTAGCTGGAGCGAGGCGACGACGGGACTGGGACGCACACCCGCTGTCCACACGACCGTGCGCGCGGCGATGTGCTCGCCGGTGGAGAGGACCGCCCCGCCCGCCGTAGCTCTCTCGAGCGTCGTGCTCGTGTTGATCTCGATGCCGCGCCCTCGCAACTCGCGTGCCGCGAACGACGACAGGCTCGGAGGCACCTCAGGCATTATCCGCTCACGCGCCTCGACAAGCACCCAGCGCATCCCCGCCGCTCGAGAGCGGGGATAGAACTCGATCGCTTGCGTCGCGAAGTCCTGTAGCTCAGCGAGCCCCTCGAGACCGGCGTAGCCCGCTCCTATGAATACGAAGCCGAGATACTCGGCGCGCAGCATCGGGTCCTCGAGCGACTCGGCGATGTCCAAGCAGGTGAGGACCTGGTTGCGAAGCGCCGTGGCGTCAGCCAGCGACTTCAGCCCTGTGGCGTGCTCGGCCAGCCCCGGGATCGGCAGCGTACGCGAGATCGATCCGAGCGCTACCAGCAGATGATCGTAGGGAAGCTCGATCCGCTCCCCATCGAGGCGGCGCACCGCAAGCGCGCGGCGCTCCGGATCGGCGCCGATCACCTCTCCGATGACAAGGGCGGTGCGCCGCAACTGCGAGCGCAACGGGACGACCACATGCCGCGGATCGAGCGTGGCTCCCGCCGCTCCCGGCAGCAGCGGCGTGTAGAGCATGAAGTTGGCGTCGTTGACGAGCGTCACACGCGCGCCGCGCACGGACGCGATGCGCTCGAGAGAGCGAGCCGCGTAGAAGCCGCCAAAACCACCACCCGCGATCAGAATGCGCGTCGTCATCGACATCACCCTAGAGCCGCGTATTGTCGTCGGGGTGCTGCGCTTGAGCGCAAAGAGCGGGGTTTTCCTCCGGCCAGGCCTCAACGGAGTAAGCGGGTGTCCTGAATTATCCAGTCCGGACAGTGGCCCGTGCCCGATGTGCGACTAGACTCGACTTTGGGATGGTGTCCGGTGTAAGTACGACGATCGATGTGATGGATTTGCGTAATTCGCCGTCCCGAGATCGTTCGACCGACGTGGCCGTGCGCCTGGTTGAGGTACGCAAGACCTACGGCGAAGTGGTGGCCGTCGAGCGGCTGACGATGGAGGTGCTCGCCGGCGAGTTCTTCACGATGCTCGGGCCGTCCGGGTCGGGCAAGACGACGACGCTTCGCGCGATCGCCGGCTTCGAGCTCGCCGACTCCGGCCGGATCGACCTCCACGGCGTGGACGTGACGCGCAGCCCACCCTATGAGCGTCCGGTGAACACGGTCTTCCAGGACTATGCGCTGTTCCCGCACATGAGCGTCCTCGAGAACGTCGCGTATGGCCTGCGGGTCAAGGGAATCGCCAAGCGAGCGCGCGCCGAGCGGGCGGTAGAGGCGCTCGAGATGGTGCGCCTGCCCGGCGTCGAGGACCGCCGGCCGATCCAGCTCTCCGGCGGTCAGCGACAGCGTGTGGCGCTTGCGCGCTCAATAGTGAACCGCCCGCGAGTGCTGTTGCTCGACGAGCCGCTGGGTGCCCTGGACCTCAAGCTGCGCCAGCAGATGCAGCTCGAGCTCAAGGCGATCCAGCGCGAGCTAAGCGAGCGCATCACCTTCATCTACGTCACCCACGACCAGGACGAGGCGCTGACGATGAGCGATCGCATCGCCGTCTTCTCCGAGGGCCGGATCGAGCAGGTGGGCACTCCCGGGGATATATATGAGCGTCCGGCCAATGAGTTCGTGGCGGGCTTCGTGGGCACTTCGAACACCCTTGTCCGAGACGGGCGCAAGTACATGGTGCGTCCCGAGAAGATCCGCCTGCTGCGGGACGGCGAGGAGGATGGCGCGGCGGTACGGGGAGTGGTGCGCGAGGTGGTTTATCTGGGGTCCGTGACGCGCTACATCGTGGAGACCGATCGCGGAGAGACGCTGGTGGTGTTGCGACAGAACCTCGACACCTCTGCCGAGAAGGCCTTGAAAGAAAGGGGTCGTGATGTCCGGCTCGCATGGCGAGCGCAGGATGTATCGGTGCTTGACACAAACGAAGAGAAGGAAGTGAAGTTATGAGGCTTGCAAAGATGGACTGGGCGTTGGGAGCGCTCCTGACCGCAATGACCGTTGGCGTGTGCGCGTGCGGAAGCTCCTCGAGCGGCCCTGTCTCGGGCAGCCTGCCGACGACGATCGGCAAAGGAGAGGGTCAGTTGAACCTGGTGGCATGGGAGGGATATGCCCAGCCACAATGGGTAAAGCCCTTCGAAGCGCAGACCGGCTGCGTGGTGCACGCCAAGTACGCGGGCTCCTCCGACGAAATGGTGACGCTGATGCGCCAGGGCGGCGGCACCCAATACGACATGGTGTCCGCCTCCGGCGACGCGAGCCTAAGGCTGATCCGCGGCGGCGATGTGCAGCCGATGAACGTGAACCTGGTGACGGAATGGAAGAACTTCATCCCGCAGTTGCAGTCGCCACCCCACAACACGGTTGACGGCAAGCACTACGGCATCTCGCTGCAGTGGGGACCGAACACCCTCCTCTACAACACGCGCGCCGTCAGCCCGGCCCCCACAAGCTGGGCGGCGATCTACAGCCCGAAGTACAGAGGCGCGATCACGGTCCCGAGCAACCCGATCCAGATCGCCGACGCCGCGCTGTACCTATCAAAGACCAACGCGAGCCTCGGCATAACCGATCCGTATGAGCTGACCGAAGCCCAGCTGAATGCCGCGGCGAAGCTGCTCAAGCAGCAGCGCCCACTGATCAAGAAGTACTGGGCGCTCGCCTCGGACGAGATCGAACTGTTCAAGAACGGCGACGTGGTGATCGGCGCGTCGTGGCCCTACCAGACCAACACGCTCGTGGCCGACAAAGTGCCCGTCAGGGATCTGATCCCTGTTCAGGGAGCAACCGGGTGGGCGGACACGTGGATGCTCTCGGCTCACGCCAAGCACCCCAACTGCGCCTACAAGTGGGTCAACTGGGTGTCAACTCCCAAGGTGCAGGCCCAGCAGGCGATCTCCTTCGGGGAGACGCCGGCCAACACCAAGGCCTGCCCCTACATGGAAGAAATCCAAAAGGGCTCGTGCACGCAGTACCACGCGAACGCGCCGAGCGCCTACTTCGACAGCATCAAGTTCTGGAAGACACCCGTGACGCAGTGCGGCAACGGCAAGAACGACTGCATGGACTACAGCGCTTGGCAACAGAAGTGGACAGAAATCACCAGCTAGTCCGAGGCGGGCGGCGAACTTGAGCTCGAGCTTCGCTGCCCGTCGAACGGCTCGCACCCGCGTGTCGGCGTCGCTCTTTCGCCGACCGTGGTTGCGGGCTACGCTGCTGCTGTCCGCGCCGGGCGCGTGGTTCGTGCTCATATACATAACGGCGCTCGCGCTGCTGTTCATCTCGGCGCTGTGGCGGGTGGATTCCTTCACCGGCAACCTCGTCCACAGTTGGACGCTCGATAACTTCAAAACGCTGTTCACTGTGCCCGTCTACCGCACGATCGCGTTGCGCACGATCGGGATAGCCGCGGCCGTGACCGTGACCGACGCCATCCTCGCGGTTCCGTTTGCCTTCTACGCCGCACGGATGGCCCCCAAGCGCCTACAGAGCGCCCTGTTCGTAGCGGTGCTGATCCCGCTCTGGTCGAGCTACCTCGTACGCGTGTACGCGTGGCGGCTGATACTCGCCAAAGACGGGATCGTCAACTGGACGCTCGGGAACATGGGGCTCGGGTCGGTGAACATCGGCTACTCCAACTGGGCGATGTGGATCGTGTTCAGCTACATCTGGCTTCCGTTCATGATCCTGCCGGTGTGGTCGGCGATCGAACGCGTACCCGACTCCTACATCGAGGCCTCGGCCGATCTCGGGGCCAGCGGCTGGCGCACGTTTCGCACGATCCTGATGCCGCTGATCCTGCCGGGACTCGCGGCGGGCTCGATCTTCACCTTCTCGCTGACGCTTGGCGACTTCATCACCCCCACGCTCGTCGGCGGGGCCGGGTCGGACTTCATCGGCAACGTCGTCTACCAGAGCGTGGGCATCGCCAACAACGTGCCGTTCGCCGCGGCGTTCGCCACCGTGCCGCTGGCGATCATGGGCCTCTACCTGCTGCTTGCACGGCGACTGGGAGCGTTCGAAGCGCTGTGATCGGCACCGGCCGCCTCAGCCGCGTGGCATTCGCCGTGTGGGCAGCGCTGATCATGCTGTTCCTGTTCTTCCCGATCGCGATCATCCTCGCGTATGCGTTCAACCCGTCGAACATCCAGAGCTGGCCGCTGCACGGCCTGTCCACGAGGTGGTTCTCCTCGACCTGGCACAACGCTGAAATGCGCGAGGCGCTGTGGCTGTCGGTGCGGGCGGGCTTGCTCTCCACGGCGATCGCCGTAGTGCTCGGGTCGATGGCGGCGTTTGCGGTCCATCGCTTTCGCTTCTTTGGCAAGGAAGCGATCTCGTTCCTGCTCGTCCTACCGCTCGCGCTGCCGGGGATCATCACGGGCATGGCGCTCAACTCGTTCATCAGCTTCAACGGCGTGAGCTTCTCGCTCACCACGATCGTCATCGGACACGCGACCTTTTGCATCGTGGTCGTCTACAACAACGTGCTGGCCCGTCTGCGGCGCACCCAGACCTCGCTGGTGGAGGCCTCGATGGACCTCGGGGCGGACGGTTGGCAGACGTTTCGCTTCGTCACCCTGCCGACGGTCGCCACGGCACTCGTGGCGGGCGGACTGCTCGCGTTCGCGCTGTCCTTCGACGAGGTGGTCGTCACCACGTTTACGGCCGGGGCGCAGAACACGCTACCGCTGTGGATCTTCGGCAATATCCGCCTCGGCCAGCAGCTACCGCAGGTGAATGTCGTGGTGCTGTTCGTGATCGCCATAACGATCGTTCCGATCGCGCTCGCGCAGCGGCTCACGCGGGACACGGGCATCTTGCGCCGCCCCGCGGCGCCGGCGTGACCCGCGACGTGCTGCGCATCGAAAATGGTGGGATTTACGACCAGCGCATGGCCCGAGAAACAATGCCGATCTCCCGGTCTTAACCGACGAGTAGGCTTGATCCCTACTCCTTGGTAGGCTTTTAACCTACTTACAGGGCGTCTGCCGGCCAACCCACCGCCGATACCGCGACCGGTTGCTACTCGCGCAGCGCTCTCTGCTCCGCCGCTTGTGCGAGCCGCGCGTAAACGCCCACGAGCAGCTCGCTGAGGTTGACATCCCCGACCTCGACCGGCGCGGGACCAAGCTGGCGCAGCAGCGCGTCGGGTGCCTCGCCGGCGAGCGGATTCACGTGGAGGGCGTCAAGCTCGGGGCCGCACGACCAGAAAGAGTCGAGCACGGTGGACAGGGGCGCCTCTGGTTCGAGCGCGCGAGGGACATCCGCGGAC